>NZ_VJWX01000146.1 GCF_007713715.1 Amycolatopsis rhizosphaerae | reverse complement strand
GGTGACGACCGTGCCGACGCCGAGCGGGAACTCCACGTAGCCCGCGTACCGCGTGGCCGGGTCGGCGCCCGTCCACGCGGCGGTCACGGTGAACGGTGTCCCGGGCCGCGAGGTCGAGACCATCGGCGAGACGGTGAGGTTCTTCCACCGGTCGGCCGCGGTCACCGGGGTGTACTGGAAGTGGTACGGCGTGGAAGTGGTACCGGCCTTGTCCCCGAGCGTGATGACCGCCGCGAGGTAGTCGCCCGGCGCGGGGTTGGGCACGGCGGCCACGGTGTCGGCGGTGAGCTTCCTCGAGATGTACACCAGCTTCTGCTGTCCCTGGTCGAAGCGCACGATCACCATGCCCAGCTTCGCGCCCGGATCATCGGTCTTGACCGAGAACTGGAGCGCCTTGGTGCCCGCGGGCACCGTCATGGTGTAGTCGTGCTCCTGGTCGCCGTAGTGGCCGGAGGACGCCGACACCGAACCGGCCTGCAGCGGTCCGGCGGTCAGCCCGTAGGGCGTGATCGGAAGCCGCGGGAAGCCGGGCGTCACCTCGTAGGAGACCGAGCCGGAAGCCCCGCTCCCGGCGACCGAAGCGGGGGCGATCGCGCTCCACGGGGTCACCGCGATCGGGCTGCGCACCGTGGTGCCGCCGCCGGTCCAGGTCAGGTGACCGGCCGCGGCCACCCCGGAGGGTGCGCTCACCTGGGTGAAGGTGACCTTGAACTCCTTGGTCTCGCCGGGCTTGGAGAAGTTCAGGATCGACGGGGTCACCGTCGCCTTGATACCGGGGAGGTCGACCGTGGCCCGGTACAGGCCCGGGGTGATCGCGGTGACCCGCCGGGTGACGGTCCGGGTGCCCAGGAGCTTCCCGATCGCGATCGACGGCGCGTTGTAGTCGCTCGGGTCGATCGCGCCGACCCCGGTGCCGGTGGCGATCCCCAGGCCCTCCAGGTACCCGAGCCAGTCCACATCGGACGAGTCGTACACCAGGCCGGGGTTGAACATCTTCGACGGGGTCACCTCACCGGCGCCCTGCGCGAACAGGTCGGCCGAGGGCTTTCCGTCCGCGGTCAGCGTGTCCGTCGCGGTGGTCATCAGTGCGGACTTGACCTGCATCGGCGACATCGTCGGGTACTTGCCGAGGTAGAGCGCGGCGAGACCGGCGATGTGCGGGGCGGCCATCGACGTGCCCGACATGAAGTCGAAGTCACGGCCGTTGTCCAGGGCGGAGGCGACCCCGGCGAGGATGCTCACGCCCGGGGCGGCGATGTCCGGCTTGAGCAGGTTTCCCTTGCTGCTGAGCGAAGGACCGCGTGAGGAGAACGAGGCCACCTGCGGGTACGGGGCTTCTTTGCCGCCGGGCTGCAGCGTGGCCACCGCACCCGCGGTGGCGGCGTAGGCCTTGATGGCCTGGGAGTCCGGGGGGTTGACGTGCACGGTGGGCACGGTGTGCAGGTCGCCGTCGAGGTCGAGCGGCATCGGGTTCGCCAGTACCATGCCCGCCCCGCCTGCCCTGGCCACCTCGGCGGACTTGGCCACACGCGCGTTGACCCCGCGGTCGCAGACCACGATCGTGCCGGCGACCTTCGCCGGGTCAAGGGTGTTCGCCTGGCACAGCGCCGCGTCGGCGGCGCTCGCGGTCGCGGTCTTGCCCGCCGTCGCGGTGATCAGCGGCTTCGGCCCGACCGGAGCGGTCACCGAGGTGCTGATGCCGCTGTACCGGGCGCCGTTACCGAGCACCACCGAGCCGGTGTACGGCTCCACGGTGCCGGCCGCGACGGTGGTCACCCACGGCGCCGTGTTGTCCAAGGTGGACGGATCGGGGCCGGAGTTGCCCGCCGCCGCGGAGACGAAGATCCCGGCCGAGGCCGCCGAAAGGAAGGCGAGCTGGATCGGGTCGTTCGGCTCGGCCTCCAGCAGGCTGCCGACCGAGTAGTTGATCACGTCCACCCCGTCGGCGACGGCCTGGTCGATGGCCGCGACGATGTCGGTGGTGTATCCACCGGTGGAAAGGCTGTCGACGCCCTCCCACAGTGCCTTGTACGTCGCGATGACGGCCCCGGGCGCGACCCCGGAGATCCTGCCGAAGTCGATGCCGTCGACCTTGGCCTGCACATCGGCGTCCCCGGCGGCGGTGGTGGCGGTGTGGGTGCCGTGGCTCTGGCCGTCCCGCGGTGAGATGTAGTCGGCGCGCTTCGCCGGCGGCACCGTCGACATCCAGGCGTCACCGAAGTAGCGGGCGCTGATCAGCTTGCTGTTGCAGGCGCCGGCGTCGAAGTCCTCGCCGGTCTGGCAGGTCCCGGTGAACGTGCTGCCGTCGGACTTGACCATCGTGGTCGTCTCGCCCTGGCGGTAGGGCCGGTAGGGGTCGGCGTCCGTGGGCGGCTCGCTGCCCAGCGGGGCCGCGGCCAGCGAGGGGCTTTCCGGCCAGATCCCGGTGTCGATGACCCCGACGACCACGCCCCTGCCCGCGTTGGCGGTGCCGCCCAGTGCCTTCCACAGTCCGTTGTCCCCGGACAGGCGGAGGAAATCCGTCGAGTTCCGGTCGTTGGTGGTGTGGTGCAGGACGTCCGGCTCGACCGACACCACGCCCGGGGTGGTCATCAGCCGCAGGGCCTGCACCCGGGACAGTTCGGCGGTGAAACCGTTGGTCGCGACGGAGTAGTGGCGGGCGGGCGTGACCCCCGCGGAGGCCGCGACCCGGTTCTGCTGATCGACCAGATAGTCCTGGTACCGGTGGGTGTTCGTGCTCTTGACGTCGACCTTGCGGCCCGAGGCGGGTTTTGTCGGGGCGATGCCGGCCACGCCGCCTTCGTAGGTGGCGACCGGTTTTTGCGCCAGTGTGACCAGGTACCGGCCGGGAGCCGGGTCCTGATTCTGCGCGGAACCGGCGGGGGCCGCCTCCGCGGGCAGGGACAGCAGGGGCAGCGCCAGTGCGGCGGCCGCGATCACGGCCGCACCGCGCCAGGCGCTCGCTCCACGGGATCTCGGGGACACGTTTCTCCTTCGGATGAGAAGGCGAGGGGAAGCGATGACAAAAAATGACAGCAAACCGGTTTCGGTCCGCGTTTCGAGCGCGAAGGGGTATTTCGCGCCGGTCGATCAACTAGCCTGCAATACCGGGAGGCTCAACGTCAATATCGCCCATTCGGCCCAGTGGAACGCGCATTTCAATTGCCCGGAAAGGCGCGCGATCAAGAGTGATAGGGCAATTCGCGGAATCGAAAAAGGGCCGCCCGTGGGCGGCTCTTCGGGTTGTTCACGATGTTCAGCGGGGAAGGTGCGCGGCGAAGAGTCACTCGATCTTTGCCGCTCTTGCGTCTCGTCGGCGCACCGGACACGGCTCGCCGCTTCGACTGCTTTGGGCCGGAGAGACACCGCAGGTTGCAGGAGTGTGACCCGGTTGCACTTCCCGTGTTTGTCGCGTCTCCGGGAAATGGGAACGTGTCACACCGCGGTCACACGTCGCCGTTTCCGGTCGGTGATCGCGCAGACCGCACCGCCCGCGAGCATGAAACCGGCCGCGGCCGCCAGCAGGCGGGCTTCCGGCAGTCCGTGCGCGAGCAGGTCACCGGCCGTCGCCCCGGCGCACCCGGCCAGTACGGCCAGTGCCAGCGTCCGCGCGAGTTCGCGCGGCCAGCCCAGCCACAGCGCCCGGGCCACGAGCACGGCGCCACAGGCCAGGGAAACGGCGGTGGTCCCGAAGTTCAGGCCGTAGCGCAGGGGCAGGGCCGGGACGAAGAACAGCAGCAGGAACCAGCCCAGGCAAGCGCATACCGCACCGATCGCCGGACCGGCCCGGCCTGGACCGCGCGCCGCCCACCAGCGCGCCCCCGCCAGCACGGCGATCGCGAAGGCGGACCACGGCAGCCAGGCGGTGGCATGGGCGAGGTTGTAGAGCAGGGCGGTGTCGTACACCGCGAGTACGAGGGAACCGAGCGCGGCGAGCGAGACGACCAGCGGCACCAGGCGCGGCTCCCGGTCCGGCCCGGGGGCCAGACGGCCGGCCGCGATCGGCACGAGCAGCCCGGACAGCGCGCGAAGCACCAGATCGCCGGTGGTGTAGGGATTGTGCAGCGACCATTCGATCAGGCAGAACGTCGCGGTGTAGGAGGCCGATACCGCCCAGCGCGCTGCCAGTGCCCGCCCGAACACGGGGGCGCCGCACCACCGGCAGACGGTCAGGTAGGCCAGCAGGACGAACGGCAGTTCCAAAAACGCCTGAACGCGCAGCACCGTCGGCGACAGCAGGCCCGGCGCGGGGAACGCGTCGGCGAACCGGCCGGGATCGGCCAGTGCGAACCAACCGGCGGGCAGGTAGCGCGCGATGCGGGAAACGTCTCCGTGCCATTCCCGCCACACGTACACGGTGAACAGCACCTGGTTGACGAAGAGCAGCGCGGTCACGACCAGCAGCCAGAATCCTGGATGCCGCGCCCAGCCGCGTTCCCGTCGCACGGGGGAGTTCATGCGGGGGAGTACCAGCACCGCGTAAGCGGTCGTGACGGTGATCAGTGCGGCGAGCGCGACCGTGCCCATCCGGCCAGCCTAGGCAGGGGGTTCGCAAACGCTTTCGTGCCCGGCGGTCAGGGCGTCACCGGCGGCGGTGCGGCGGTAGACCACGCGGCGGCCGATCCGCGCGCCGACGATCAGGCCCGCCTCCCGGAGCACGGCGAGGTGACCGCCGACGGTGCCCAGGGAAAGCCCGAGTTGCGCGGCCAGTTCGCTGCTGGTCCCGGGCCGTTCGAGCGCGAGGAGGATCGTTGCCCGGTTTCCTCCGACGAGCCGCCCGAGGGCATCCCGGGTCGGCCGCCGCCCCATCGCCGCGACCCCGCGCACGGGATAGACCAGGGCGTGGCGGGCCGGTGGTTCCTCGCACAGCCAGGAGCCGCTCGACACACTCACGGGCACGAACAGCATCCCGTCCTCGCCCACGATCCGGTCCGGGCCGGGCCGGTCGCTGAACCGGATCGCGTCCGCACCGACCCAGGCGCTCCGGCGGCTCATGCGCCGCAGCGCCCGGGGCCAACCGTAGGCGGCCAGCAGGCCTGCGCGGTAGGTGACGTCTCGTTCCAGCAGCGCCCGGCGGCGCGGCCATTCCGCGACGACATGGCCGTGCCAGACCGCGTCGAGCAGTGCGGCGGTCCTGGCCGCCCAGCCGCCGCCGCGCAGCCAGCTCAGGTCGTGCTCCTGCCAGCTGCGTTCGACGGACTTCTCCAGCCCGGCGCGGACGGTGTCGTCCGAGGCGGCGGACACCTTGGCCAGCTCGCCGTCCAGCGTCGTGCGCATCCCGCCGTCCGGGGGGAGCGTCAGGTAGCCGGGCAGCCATTTGGTCGAGCCGAGCAGGCGCACCAGGCCGCGGGCGAACGGGTCACCGTCGAGGACCCGGGTGAAGGTCTCCTGATGGGACGCGTGCCAGTCGGACAGTCCGGGCAGCGGGGTCCGCTTGCCCAGCGTGATCATCGTCCCGAGCGTTTCGGCCAGCGGTGACAGCGCGAACCGCGATCGCGCCAACGCCGTCGAATTCAGCCGCAGCAGCACCATCTTTCGCCTCCACGCGAAACGATAGTGCCCGCCGCGGAGCTTCCCCCACACTCCGCCCGGTGTCTTCCTCCTCGTTCTGGCGGACCGGTTTCCGCTGGTTCTTCGCCGGTCAGTTGATTTCCCTGCTGGGCAGTTCCCTGGCTCCGGTCGCGCTGGCGTTCGCCGTGCTGGACGCGTCCGGCCGCCCGGGTGATCTCGGCGTCGTCCTGGCCGTCCGCATGCTGCCGATGCTGGCCTTCCTGCTGGTGGGCGGCGTGGTGGCCGACCGCTTCCCGCGCCGCGGCGTGCTGGTGACCGCCAACCTCGGTTCGGCGCTCACCCAGGGTGCGGTCGCGATGCTGCTGCTGAGCGGGCGGTACTCCCTGCCCGCGGTGGCCGCGCTGGAGTTCGCCAACGGCGTGCTCACCGCGTTCACCACACCCGCGCTGCGCGGGGTGCTCCCGGAACTGGTGGACCGGAATCGGCTCCGGGAGGCCAATTCGGTGCTGAGTTCGGTGCGCAACGCCACGAAGATCCTCGGTCCGAGCCTGTCCGGCGCGCTCGTGGCCGTGGCGGGCAGCGGGCCCGCCATCGCCTTCGACGCCGCCACCTACCTGCTCGCGGCCGCCTGCCTGGCGCGACTGCCGGTCGGGTCGAGGGCACCGGGCAAGGCGGGTCTCCTGCGCGAGTTGCGCACGGGCTGGGCGGTGTTCCGCGGTACGCGCTGGGTTTGGCTGGTGACATCGGCCTTCTGCGGGTTGAACCTGGTCCAGACCGGGACCTGGCAGATCCTCGGTCCCGTACTCGGCGGGCAGGCCGGTGGTGCCCCGGTGTGGGGTGCCGTGCTCAGCGCCCGCGGTGCCGGCCTGCTCGCCATGGGCATGGTGATGTACCGGGTGCGGGTGCGGCGCCTGCTGCGGCTCGGTCTGCTCGCCGGTTCGTTCGGGGCGCTTCCGCTGCTGGCTCTCGGCGCACACCTGGCCGTACCGTGGCTCGTCGCCGCGGCGTTCACCGGCGGCATGGGGTCCGCGGTGCTCGGAATCAGCTGGGAAACCTCGCTCCAGCAACACATTCCCGCGCAGGCGTTGTCGCGGGTGTCCGCCTACGACGACCTGTTTTCCTATCTCTCGAACCCGGTGGGGCAGTTGAGCGTCGGCCCGCTCGCCGCGGTGTTCGGTGGTTCCACGGTCGCCACCGTCGCCGGGATCTGCTACGTCCTCGTGATGGTGCTCCCGTTGTCGTCCAGTGAGGTCCGCCGCCTGCCCGCGCTTGACAGGGAGGAGGAGCGCGGGCAGGCTGTCCTATAGTCCTACTGTCGTAGGACAAGTAGGAAAGGGTCACTGGGTGATCGAGTTCGTGCTGGACGGACGGTCGAAGGTCAACACCTATGTGCAGCTGGTGCAGCAGGTGAAACAGGCGCTCCGGGTGGGCCTGCTGGAGCCGGGGGACCAGCTGCCGAAGGTGCGCGACGTGGCGCAGTCGCTGGCCATCAACCCGAACACGGTCCTCAAGGCCTACCGCGAACTGGAGCTCGAAGGGCTCGCGGAAGGCAGGCCCGGGGTGGGCACGTTCGTCAAGCGGACGCTCGCGGGCGCGTCGCTGGAGAACCAGGGTGAGCTGCGCGCGGAGTTCGCGGACTGGCTCCGGCGGGCGCGCGAGGCGGGGCTGTCCCCGGAAGACATCAGGGCATTGGTCGAAACCACCATGCGGGCCACGGCGGTGGAACCGCGTCAGGAGGCAAAACCGTGAACGACTTCGTACTCCAGATGCGTGGTCTGGGGAAGAGATACCGGAACAAATGGGCGGTGCGGGACTGCACGCTGCGACTGCCCGCGGGCCGGGTCGCCGCGCTCGTCGGGCCGAACGGGGCGGGCAAGAGCACGCTGTTGCACATGGCGGTGGGGCTGCTGCGCCCGGACGCCGGACAGGTGCGGGTCTTCGGCGAAGATCCCTACGGCAACAACGCGGTGCTGGGCGAAATCGGTTTCGTCGCTCAGGACACCCCGCTCTACCGTGACTTCACCGCCGCCGAACTGGTCACCATGGGCGGCAGGCTGAACCGCCGCTGGGACGCGAACCTCGCCCGCGAGCGGCTCGCCCAGCTCGGCATCCCGCCGAACCAGCCCGTCGGCAAGCTGTCCGGCGGGCAGCGGGCGCAGGTCGCGCTGGCACTCGCCATGGCGAAACGGCCGCGGCTGCTGCTGCTCGACGAGCCGGTGGCGAGCATCGACCCGCTGGCCCGCCGCGAGTTCATGCAGGCGCTGATGGGCAGCGTCGCCGATTCCGGGACCACGGTGCTGCTGTCCTCGCACCTGCTCGCCGACCTGGAACGGGTCTGTGACCACCTGATCGTGCTGAACGCCTCGGAGGTCCGGCTCGACGGGGCGGTCGACGACCTGCTGGCCCGCCACCAGAGGCTCGTCGGCCCGCGGCAGCGGGACGCGGTCGTTCCCGGTGTCGAAGCCGTCATCCAGGCCAGTCACACCGACCGGCAGTCCACCCTGCTGGTCCGCACCGGCGGGCCACTCGGAAATCCCTTGTGGACGGAGCACGAAGTGACGCTCGAAGACCTCATCCTGGCTTATCTGGCCCAGGGCGAAACCCAGGACAGCCGCGACGCCTGGGGGGTGCCGGCGTGATCTGGCTGACCTGGCGGCAGCACCGCAGGCAGGCGCTGGCCGCGCTGATCACCTTCGCGGCGCTCGCCGCGTTCCTCGTCCCGACCGGGCTGGCGATGCGGCACACCTTCGCCACCCTCGGCCTCCCGGACTGCCTCCGGCAGTTGAGTTCCGGTGGTGGGGAGTTCGTGTCCACCGGTACGAGCGACACCTGCGGCACCGCGCTGAAACAGTTCAAGAACGAGTACGGCACCCTGTCCACGGCCACCATCCTGTTGGTCGTCCTGCCGCTGCTGGCGGGGTTGTTCTGGGGTGCGCCACTGGTCGCCCGCGAGGTCGAGCAGGGCACGCACCGGATGATCTGGACGCAGGGCGTGGGCAGGCGCCACTGGGCGCTGGTGAAGTTCGCTCTCGTCGGCGGTGCCGCGCTGCTCGTCTCCGTCCTTTATGGACTCGCGGTGTCCTGGTGGTATACGCCGCTGGCGCAGAGTGGAAACGGCCGTTTCGGCACCTTCGCGTTCGACATCCAGGGCGTCGCGCCGGTGGGGTACACCGCCTTCGCCGTGCTGCTCGGCGTGTACGCCGGGACGGTGTGGCGGAAGGTGCTGCCCGCGATGGCCGCCACGCTGACCGGGTTCGTCGCCGTCCGGATCCTGCTGACCGCGCTGGCCAGGCCGAACTACCTGCCCGCCCGCACCCTCACCTTCCCGGTGCGGGGCGCTTCCCCGACGATGGATCCGGCGCTGGGCAACTGGGTGGTCTCCCAGGACGTCCGCGACGCGACCGGCAAGGTGATCATGGCGAACGCCCAGGTCGGCTGTCCACCTCAGGACGCGACGTGCGCGGGCCTTTCGGAGGGCGCCTACAACCTGGTGCGGTACCAGCCCGGCGACCGGTTCTGGCTGTTCCAGGGCATCGAGACCGGAATCTTCGTCGTGCTCGCCGCGGTGCTGCTCTACCTCGCCCTGCGACGTCTCCACCGCATCGCCTGAAACGGGCACCGGCGCTCACCGCCGCTGGTGTCGGAGCAGATGGGCACCGAAGGCGAGAACCGCGAGGACGAACGCTGCCCCGGCCACGACCGGCGGTGGGGCGGTGAAGCCGTTCACCGCCAGGTACCACACCGGTAGGTAGACGGCCTGGAAAAGCCGTTGGGTGCGGCCGATTTCGCCGAGCGCCAGCGCGAGTGACGGGATGGCCAGCGCCGCGCCGGTCCAGGCGGCCATCCCGGCGCCGTCGCCGGCGAGTACCAGGCGCAGCAGCGGACCCGATCCCGTCAGCGCGGTGAGTACCAGTCCGGCGACCCATTCGGCGACCACCCGGCGATGCCCGGCCGGAGCCGCCTCGGTGAGTTCCGTGACCCCGTTCTCGTGTCGCTGGGCGCCGAGCCTGGACCAGAGCACGACCGGCCAGACCCAGGTCACCGCGAGCGCCGAGCCGGGCGCAACCCCGGTCACGGCCAGGCTCGCCACCGTCAGCACGGCCAGAGCGAGCCACCACCACGGCCGGACGCCCTGGACGAGAATGCGGAACTCGCCGGCGAACAGCCTTCCCATCGTGCTGCCGGCGCGGACCGCGGTCCGTGGCCGACTGAGGTTCAGCGGCGTGGTCGAGGCCCCGTGCGACGGTTGCGGCGCCGCCGCGGGCCCCCGTGCGGGATCGAACCGGTCGAACCACAGTGCGGGCAGGAACGCCGGAACCCCCGCCGCCAGCAGCAGCGCGAGCCGGATGAGGACGAAGGAGGCATCGGGCGCCAGCCCCGGCCACACGAACGTCTGCAATGGATGGTCGAGGTACATCAGCCCGAGGCCGAACTCGGCGCTGTCCGGGGCGGCCTGCTCCGCGCGCATCGACGCACCGACCGCGCGCATGCCCAGGACGGGCCCGCTCTGCCCGGCCACCACGAAGACCAGCCAGCCGAAGAACCACACGATGTTCCCCAGGCCCGCCCGTACCGGCGGTGCCGAATCGAACAGCAGCGCACCGGCCGCGGTCACGGCCAGGAGCGGCAGCGTGATCAGCGCGAACGGCAGCAGCAGAGCGGCGGGGTCGATCGCGGTGGACTCGCCTCTGACCAGTTGGAGCACCAGTGCCGTCGCGGCCAGGACACCGGTCATCGACGAGAGCACCAGGAGGTTGCTGAGGAACTTCCCGCCCAGATACTCGGATGTGCGCAGCGGGGTGGCGGCCAGCAGCGCACCCACCCCGCTGCGCTCGTCGCGGTCGACGGTGCCACGGACGAGGAAGAACCCCGCCAGCGTGAGCCACAGTCCCCCGGCGAGCGCGGTCACCGTCCCGAGGTAGGCGCTGTTGTAGAGGCCTCGGTAGCCTCCCGCGTCCAGGATCACCCATCGGGCGTCCGCGGGCGGTGCCGCCAGACAGGCGAGACCGGCCGCGCCGACCAGGATCGCGAGGTAACTGGGACGGCGCACCCGCTCCCGGAAGTCCGCGAGGGCGAGCGCGCCCACTGTCCGCGCGCTCATCGGACGAGGTGGAGGTAGGCGTCTTCCAGGTCCGGCGTCACCGCGACCGCGTCCGCCCCGGGCGGCGAAGGCGACAACAGGCGCACCCGGGTGCCCGCCGCGGTGTGGCTCACCCTGCTGACCACGAATCTCGCCTGCAAGGCGGCGATCTCGCCCGGCCCGGCCACAACCTCCCACACCTGGCCGTCCACCACGCGCAGGAGGTCCTCCGGCGCGCCCCGGTGGCGCAAGCGCCCGGCGGCGAGAATCGCGATGTCCCCGGCCACCGACTCGATGTCGGAGACTATGTGGGTGGACAGCAGCACCAGGCGGTCGGTGGCGAGGTCGCTCAGCAGGTTGCGGAACCGCACCCGTTCCTGCGGGTCCAGTCCCGCGGTCGGCTCGTCGACGACCAACACCCGCGGATCGGTCAGCAGTAGCTGCGCGATGCCGACCCGCCGCAGCATGCCGCCGGAGTAGCGGCCCAGCGGGCGCTTGCCCGCCTCGGTCAGGTTGACCAACTCCAGCACCTCCCCGATCCGCGCCCGCGCGGATCGGGCCGACACTCCTTTGACGGCCGCCAGATAGGACAGGAACTCCGTCGCGGTCAGGTGCGGATAGACGCCGAAGTCCTGGGGCAGGTAGCCCAGCGTGCGCCGGAGGGCCGATGGCTTGGCGACCACGTCGGTTCCTTCGAACAGCACCCGGCCGCTGCTGGGCCGGGTGATCGTCGCGACGATCCGCATCAGCGACGACTTTCCCGCGCCGTTGGGGCCGAGCAGGCCCACCAGCCCGGTGCCCAGCCGCATCGTCAGACCGTCCACGGCCCGCTTGCCCCCGCGGTAGACCTTGGTGACCTCCGTCAACTCGAGCATTCACGCGCCCCTTCGCACGGTCACTTCGCCCCGGTCACTGGTCACCACGGCGCGAGCGGGATCGGCGGACGGCGGCAGGGTGAGCTCGGCCAGGCCGCCGGCGTGCACCTCGACCCTGCTGGGTGCGACGATCAGCGCGACGTGGGCGTCCCCGTGGTCGGCGACGGCCGTGACGTCCGTCGACCGTGCCCCGGTGACCGTGAGGTTGGCAGTGGAGCACCGCAACCGGAGCGTGCCGACCGGGTCCTCGACCCGAAGCCAGCCTCGCGTCACGTCCGCCGTGAGATCCCCGGCGAACCCCGCGGACCGCACCGGACCGCCGTCGCTGGTCACCTCCACCGCGGTTTCCGGCGGTACCGCCACCACATTGAGCGAGCCGCAGTCCGGGACGAAGCCGCTGCAGGTCGCGCCCAGCCGGAGCCTGCCGTCCACCAGGGTCCACGACGCGTTGCCCTCCAGGGTGGCCTTGCCCCGCAGCGACCGCCGCACCTGGACCGTCCCGGCCGCGCCGGGCACGAGCCGCAGGTCGCTCTGCTCGTTCTCGATGACGAGTTTGGTGTTGTGGAAGGGAAAGTCGCGGCTTTCCTCACGGGTGGTGTTGACGGCGCGGAAGTCGGCGCAGCCACTGGCGAGCAACGCCACCGCGAGCAACCCTGTCCCTGACCTGCCCAGCACGGTCGGCTCCTGTTCCTACTCGGTGAAAATCTTGTGCCCAGCACATCACCGCGCGACCAGGCCCGGCACTACGTCCAGGCCCCCGACCGGAGGTAGGGCCAGGCATACCCCGCTACGGTGGCCGGCCGGATCGAAGGGCACCCGAGCTGCCGGTTAGCGTGGCAACCCGGACGAGAACGGGTGAACAGATGGCGCGGACGGTGCTGGAAGCACTGACCCGGCGGCGGTTCCTGCTGACCGGCTGGCCCTGGCGCGGGCTGGGCTACGTGGTGAGCACCGCGCCGGTGATGCTGACGGCGCTGCTGCTGGCCTTGCCGGGCCTGCCGTGGATCGCGCTCCTGAGCGCCGTGTTCGAGGGCCGCCCGCCCGCACTGGGCGAGTTCGTGGCGCTCGCCCTGCTCGGCGGCGCGTTGATCGCGGGCCTGGGGCCGTTGGTCACCATCCCGCTGAGCGCACTGGAGCGGCGGCGGCTTTCACTGGTGGACACCAGGGCGGCGGTCTCGGGCCACCGGGTACCGGCCGGTCCGCACTTGATGTCCTGGCTGCGGACCCGCTACACGGAGGCGGCCACCTGGCGCGAACTCGGCTATGGCTGCCTCACCCTCACCCTGATCCCGGTGCTGTACGGGGTCGCATTGTCCACAGTGGTGCTCGTCGGCAGTTTCCTTGCCGCGCCAGTGCTCGTATCCGGCGGTTCACCGGTAGCGCTGGGCTGGGCGCGGGTGGCCACGCCGGGGCAGGCGCTGCCGTTCGCGCTCGCGGGCTTGGCGCTGCTCCCGGCCGTTCCCTACCTGCTCGGCTTGCTGGCAGGCACGCACGCCGCGATGGCCCGCGCCATGCTCACCACGACCGCTCGCGCCGAACTGGTCGAGATGTCCCGCTCCCGAGCCCGGTTGGTGGACGCGTTCGAGGCGGAACGCCGCCGCATCGAACGCGACCTGCACGACATCGCGCAGCAACGACTGGTCGGCCTGACCCTGCACCTGGGTCTGGCCCGGCTCGACCTTCCGCCCGGCTCTCCGGCCGCGGGCGCGCTGGCCGAGGCCCACGAGCAGGCCAAGCAGCTCATGGCCGAGCTGCGCGACCTCATCCACGGCATCTACCCGCAGGTCCTCACCGATCTCGGGCTGCCCGCGGCGCTGCCCGCGCTCGCCGACCGGGCCGGGATCCCGGTGAGCGTGCGGGTCGACCTGCCCGAGCGGCCGCCCCGGCAGGTCGAGACCACCGCCTACTTCGTCACCGCGGAGGCGCTGACCAACATCGGCAAGCACAGCAGCGCCTCGGCCGCCGAGGTCACCGTCCGGCGCGATGGTGACCTGCTCGTCGTGGAGATCACGGACAACGGCCGTGGCGGAGCCACCCCCGGCCGGGGCAGTGGGCTCACCGGCCTGGCCGACCGGATCGCGGTGGTCGATGGCAGGCTGTGGTTGTCCAGCCCGGTGGGCGGGCCGACGGTTCTTCGAGCGGAGTTGCCTTGCCGATCCGGGTAGTGCTGGCCGAGGACGGTGTGCTGTTGCGCGCGGGCCTGGCCGGTCTGCTCGACCGATTCGGGTTCGAGGTGGTGGCCGAAGCCGGAGACGCGGCCGCGCTTCGCCTCGCGGTCACCGAGCACGGGCCCGACCTTTTGCTGACCGACATCCGGATGCCCCCGACTTTCCGCGACGAAGGGCTCCGTGCCGCCGTCGAGCTCCGCCGCGACCACCCCGGGCTCGCGGTGGTCGCGCTCAGTCAGTACGTGCAGTATGACTACGCTTCCGAGCTGCTGGGTTCCCGAGATGGCCGAGGAGTCGGCTACCTGCTGAAGGACCGGGTGGCCGACATCGAGGAGTTCGTCGCCGCGCTTCGCCAGGTGGCCAAGGGCGGCATGGTCGTCGATCCGCAGGTGGTGCGCCAGCTGCTGCGCCGCCCCAGCGATCCGGTCCACCGGCTGTCGCCCCGGGAACGGGAGGTGCTCGCACTGATCGCCGAAGGACATTCCAACAGCTCGGTCGCCGAACGGCTTGTCGTGTCCGAAGCGGCCGTGGGAAAGCACATCGGCAACATCTTCGCCAAGCTGGACCTGCCCCCGGCGGACGACGTCCACCGCCGGGTCCTCGCCGTGCTGGCCTACCTTCGGCACAACGAGTGACCGGCGGCGATGCCGTCCCGGGCTTTTCCTCAGCCCGGGGTGAGAACGAGGGTCACCGTGCGGTTG
>NZ_VJWX01000145.1 GCF_007713715.1 Amycolatopsis rhizosphaerae | reverse complement strand
GGTCGAGAGTGTGCGCGGTCGCGCAGTACTGGTTGTACGTTCGCTGCTCCACTTCACCACTCTAGACTTCGCGCTTCCCGTTCTGGGACGAACGAACCTCCAGGAGCAGGCGGGCGAGCGGCTCGGGGTGGGTCAGCATCACGTCGTGCGGACCGTCCAGCGCCAGCGTCCGGTATCCGAGTGCCTCGCCGAACCGGTCGAACGGGTAGGTCTGCGGTCTGCAGTAGAGGGCGGTGCCGGGAATCCCGTCGACCGCTCCGGTCAGGCGAGTGGATTCGGTGAACGTGCGCAGCGGCTGGGGGAGCAGGCGTGGGGCCAGCCAGGCGGCGTTTTCGGTGTCGGTGATGCCGAACGCCGCCGGGGGCGGGGCCGGAATGCGCCGTCCGTCCCCGCGTGTCTCGGCCGCCGTGCGGACGGCCTGCACGAAGGAGCCGGGGGCCAGGCTGGCCATGCCCTCGCCATCGGTCCCCGCCCATCCGTCCACGAGGACGAGGTGGCCGACGGCGTCCGGCCGCGCGTCGGCCGCTTCGCGGACGACCAGGCCCGCGTAACTGTGCCCGACGAGCACGATTTCCTCCTGCGCCGCAACGGTGTCGAGCGCGGCGACGACCGCCTCGGCGTGGTCGTGGAGCCCGAAGTCCCCATCGGCGCCGAGGTCCGGGGTGAGCGTGCGTGCCCCGGCTGCGTGTAGCAGTGGGACGACCCGCTCCCAGGCCCAGGGGCCGTGCCAGGCGCCGTGGACGAGAACGAACGTGGTCATCGGTGGTTCTCCCTGCGCAGCAGGGGCAGAACCTGGTCGGCGAACTCTTCCAGGCCGGTGTGGTGGTCCTCGGTGGCCAGGCGGATCACGAGGTGGCGCGCGCCGGCATCGGTGTAGCCGGTCAGCCAGTCGGCGGCCTGCCGGGCGGTACCGGCGAACATGGCCTGGATCGACTCGACGACCTCGAGCGGCGCGTTGTAGTAGCGCTCGATGCTGTTGCGCAGGCGCCGGCGCGCCCTTTCGGGGTCCTCGTCCAGGCAGACCGTCGCGTACAGGGCCGGAGTGATGGGACGGGCCGTCGCCGCCTGCTCGATGACCCGGTGTTCCTCCGCGTACGTCGCCGCCTTGGGCGGATAGGGGAGCCAGCCGTCGGCGAGGCGGGCGACGCGGCGCAACGCCGGGCCGTTGCTTCCGGCCAGCCAGATCGGCGGCCCTCCCGGACGGAGTGGCGGGGGCGCGATCCGCACGTCTTCGAAGGCGAAGTGCTTTCCCCGGTAGGACACCGCCTCTCCCGACCAGAGCAGCCGCATCGCGTCGATCGACTCCTCCATCCGGCTGGTGCGGCGATCGAAATCGACGCCGACCGCCGCGAACTGGGCCCGGGTGTTGGGGTTGGGAAACCCGCCGCCCACGCCCGCGATCACCCGTCCTCCCGACAACCGGTCGAGGGTGGCGAGCTGGTGCGCCAGCAGGATCGGATGGCGCAGCGCGGGCAGCAGCACCGCCGTGCCGAGCGCGACCCGTCCGGTGGCCTGGGCCACGGCCGACAGCAGCAGCAGCGGATCCGCGCGCGGCCTGGTCACCGGGCTGTCGCCCGCCCAGACCGAATCCAGGCCCAGTTCCTCGGCCCGGCGTGCCTGGGCCACGAGCCGTGCCGGTTCGTGCTCGCCCAGCACGGTCTGGTCGCGCGTCGGCAGCAGGTAGCCGATCTGCGGTCCCGTCATCTCGCCTCCCGTGATCACGTACTTCTTGTTTTTGAAGTGTGAAGTTCGATTTACGGTAGCAAGAGGAGAGTGCGATGACAACGGCCGTGCGCGGCGCGGTGGCAGGGGCGGTCTGGACCCTCGCCGGTGACAGCGTGGGCCCACTTGCCACTTTTCCCTGTACTGCTGGGAAATCTTGTGCTATCGGGCAATCGTTGCGACTGGGACACCAGCTTCGCTACCTTGGTTGGGGCAGCCGGGGGCCCTTGCGTGACACCCCGGCATCCGAGGGGAGCATGTTGTCCAATCCACTGGTGGCCCAGAAGCAGGACTCGACGACCGCGATCTCGGGTATCGCCGTTCTCGAAGACGCCCAAGGGCTCAAGGAGAGCATCGAGAGCGGTGACTGGGCTTCGGCGGTGATGGGTGCCGCGGGTACGGCGATGGACGCCCTTGCCTTCGTCACCGATCCGTTCGGGTCCATCCTGGCCAACGGTGTCGGCTGGTTGATGGAGCACGTCGGACCGCTCAAGGAAGCTCTGGACAAACTGGCCGGTGACCCGGACCAGATCACCGCGCATGCCGAAACGTGGAAGAACATCGCCTCCGAACTGGGGCAGGTCGCGACCGATCTGGGCACTCAGGTCAGCGCCGATGTCCAGTCCTGGACGGGCCCGGGAGCGGATGCCTACCGCCGGCAGGCCGAGGAAGTGGCGAAGGTTCTCGAGGGCGCCGGGCAGGCATGTGAGGGCGCTTCCAGTGGCGTGAAGACCGCCGGTGAGGTCGTCGCGGCGGTGCGGCAGCTGGTGCGGGACACCATCGCGCAGGTGGTGGGGCACATGGTGTCCTGGGCGCTGCAGGTCCTGTTCACTCTGGGCATCGGGTTGACCTGGGTGGTGCCGCAGGTGGTGAACCTGGTCGCGAAGACGGCCAAGAACATCGCCCAGCTGATGAAGAACCTCCTCAAGGCCCTTGGCGACCTCGGCAAGCTGTTCGGCAAGGCGGGCGACCTGTTCAAGAAGGCGTCCAATTCCTTGAAGGGCCTCAAGTCCGGCGAGAAGGCCACGCACGCCAAGCTCGACAACCTCCCCACCGGCGCGAAGAACGTCGACCCGGTCGCGGGCAGGCCGACCACTCCTGAAGGCGCCACCCACGCCTCCAGCGCCACGAACGGTTCCCACTCGCCGCGCGGGACGGGCGACACGCGGTCCGGCACCTCGACCGACACCGGCGGCGGTGCCACACCACCGCCCTCGCCCAGCGTGTCCACCAGGGGCTTCGACAACGGTTCGACCGGCCCCAGTTCGACGAGGCCTTCCTCGGCCCCGAAGAACCCGCGCGACTCGGCCGTCGAACCGGGCAATCGCGTGTGCGAGTCCGATCCGGTCGACGTCGCCACCGGTGAAGTGGTGCTCGAGCAGCGGGATCTCGACCTCGGTGCGCTGGTGCTCGACCGCACCCACGTGTCTTCCTACCGCGCCGGGCACTGGTTCGGCACCTCATGGGCGTCCACACTGGACCAGCGGCTCGAACTCGACGACGAGCACATCCGTTACTTTTCGCCCACGGGCACGATCCTCGTCTACCCGCGCGGCGACGGCGAGCAATGGCCGCTGGAAGGCTCCCGGTGGCCGCTCACGCGCACCGCGGATGGCTACACGCTGCAGGCCGGCGAACGGGTACTCGAATTCTCCGGCTCCGGCACCGTCCTGCCACTGAGGGCCTTCGAGGCGGGCCAGCGCGTCGAAGTGTTCTACGACGACCACGGCGCTCCCGCGCAGTTGCGGCGCGAGGACGGCGTCCGTGTCGGGGTGCGTGCCGAGCGTGGCCGTGTCGTGGAACTGGCCGTGCTGGGCGACGGCACGCTGGCGGACGTCCCGGTGGCGAAGTTCGGCTACGACGACCGGCGCCGTCTCACCCAGATCGTCAACTCCTCGGGCCTCCCCCTGCGGTTCGACTACGACGACGCCGGGCGTATCACCGGCTGGCAGGACCGCAACGGCGTCTGGTACCGCTACGTCTACGACAACCGCGGGCGCTGCGTCCGCACCGTGGGCGACGGCGGATTCCTCGACGGTGCCTTCGAATACGGCGATCACGTCACCCGGCACACCGACTCCCTCGGCAACGTCACCGAGTTCCACCTCAACGACGCGCATCAGGTCGTGCGCGAAGTCGACCCGCTCGGCGGCGTGACAGTGTCCGAATGGGACCGCTACGACCGGCTCCTCGCCCGCACCGACCCGCTGGGCCGCACCACCCGCTACGGCTACGACGACGCCGGAACCGTCTCCGAGGTCCACCGGCCCGACGGGTCCACCGTCCTCCTCGAACACGACGACAGTGGCGAGATCGCCGCGATCACCGTCCAAAGTGGAGAAGTGTCCTGGCACCGCCGGTACGATGGCGGCGCCCCCGACCCGCTCACCGAACCGATCGGCGTCGCCACTTCGCTCTCGCTCGCCACCGGGGAACCGCCCGCGCCCACCGGTGTCGAGCCGGACCAGTTCGGCCGTCCCCGCTGGCTGGCCGAAACCGGCGGCGAACGGGTGCGGCTCGGCTGGACCGTCGAGGGCCGTCCCGCATCCAGGGTGGGGCCACGGCAGGAGCGTGCCGTCTGGCGCTACGACGGCGAGGGCAACGAGACCGAGCACGTCGACGAGCTCGGCCGCGTCACCCGCCGCGAATACGGCCCGTTCGACCGGCTCACCGCGCTCACCGACCCGTCGGGCGCGCGCACGACGTACACCTACGACACCGAGCTGCGGCTGACGTCGGTCACCGATCCCAGGGGCCGCGTCTGGCGGTACCGGTACGACGCGCTCGGGCGCCTGGTCGAGCAGACCGACTTCGGCGGCCGCACCCACGGCTACACCTACGACCCCGCCGGGCAGCTGGTGCGCTCGACCGATCCGGACGGACTCGTGACCGAGTACCGCTACGACCCGGTCGGCAACCTCGTCGAGGTGCGCGCTCCAGGGCGGATCACGGCGTACCGGTACGACCCGGCCGGACAGCTCGTGCACGCCGCGAACGGCGAGTCCACAGTGGAGTTCGAGCGTGATGAGTACGGCCGTGTCGTGCGTGAGACCGTCGACGGCCGCAGCGTCACGTTCGAGTACGGCATCGGCTTCATCCACCGCCGCACGCCGGGCGGGGTGGAGAGCACCTGGACGTTCGACGACCTCGACCGCCCGGTCGGGCTCACCGGGGGCAGGCACGCGGTCCGCTACCGCTACGACCTGGACGGCCGTGTCACCAGCCGCACCGACGATGCCACGGTCCTTGGCCACACCTACGGTCCCGGCGGGGCTCTCGTGGCGCAGACCGTGACCACCACCGGGAACGTTCCCGTGCAGCGGCGCGTGTTCAGCCATCACGCCGACGGCTCGCTCGCGACGCTTCATGACGAGGTCACCGGTCTCACGACGTTGACACGGGACGCTGCCGGGCGCATCACGGCGGCGACCACGCCGCAGGGGCGCGAGGAGTACCACTACGACGTTTCCGGCGCACTGATCGCGCCCGCGGGAGTCACCGTCACCGAGGACGGGCACGGCCGCCGGGCGAGCCGCCGGCAGGCGGCGGGCGCGCACGCGTACAGCTGGTCCGGCGACCGGCTTGCCGCGGTCACCACCGGGGACGGCGCCGTATGGCAGTACCACTACGACCCGCTCGGCAGGCGCGTCGGCAAGACCCTCCGCGCACCCGATGGCACCACCCGGACCACGCTCTACACCTGGGACGGCACCAGGCTGATCGAGGAGGCCGGGCCGGGGCACCTGGTGACGTGGGACCACGTGCCGGGCACCGTCGTCCCGGTCGCGCAGCGCGAGCGCGACGCCCGGGGCGAGCGGTTCCGCACCTTCGTCACCGACGCCATCGGCACCCCCACCGACCTGCTCGACGAGCGGGGCGCACTGGTATGGACCAGTCGCCGCACCGCGCACGGCCGTGAACTCACCGCGGCGCCCACTCCGCTGCGCTTCCCCGGGCAGTACGCCGACGCCGAGACCGGTTTGCACTACAACGTGTTCCGCTACTACGACCCCGTGACGGCGCGGTACCTCAGCCAGGACCCGTTGGGGCTGGAGCCTGGCCCGGACCCGTACGCCTACGTCACCGATCCCTACGCGCGGTACGACGCGATCGGGCTGATGGATTGCACGAAGACGTCCGGCGCGGACAACCCGGTGCCGCCGACGCCGAAGGCCGGGCACGGCCCGGGCAACACCGGTGGCAGCGCGGGCAAACCGACACCGCCGCCCGTCCCACCGAAGCTGTCGGCCAAGAAGCCGGGGCCCAAGAAGACGCCGCCGCCACGTCCGACCGGTCCGAAGCCGGACCTGAACCGGCCGAAGCCCACCGCGTCGCAGACGCAGCCCGCCGGTGCCAAACCGCCGCCACCACCGGTCCCGCCGAAGCCGGACCTGAACCGGCCGAAGCCCGAACCGTCGCACACGCAACCCGAACCGTCGCACACGCAGCCGGGATCGCCGCCGCCGAAGCCGCAGCCGAGCAGTGCGCTCGGTACCGAGGGCAACCCGGCGTCCAAGCCGCCCGCGTCCAAGGACGACTTCCATCCCGTCGAATCGGACGACAAGCCGAGTCGCGGTGGTAAGCAACCGCTGGGCACTTACACGTTCAAACCGGAACCGCAGCGGGTCGGCGGGACCGGTTACAACGGGGTGACTCCCATGCAGGAGCACGTGTTCCAGGGCCTGATCGACGACAAGATCAAGGATTGGCGGGCCGAGGGGGTCATGGACCAGCCGGTGAAGGTGCCGGTGTACTACCCGCCGAACGCCCCGAACGTGCTCAAGATCGACGGCGACGGGCACCATAGGTTCGCCGCGGCCATGGAGAGCGGGCGCCCGATCGAACTGGTCCTGCGCAAGCAACCCGCCGGAATGGGGCTGCCCAACACCATGGTCGACTGGACCGGTACCACCATCGTGGAAGGGTGGCCCAAGCCGGGCCAGTGGATCAAGTGACCCGCCGACCCGTCCCGCCGGGACGGGTCGGTCTGCGGAGCCGGAACCTGCGTGTTGCCGTGCGACGTCTTCTCCTGCTGAAGCCGGAATTGAGTTGTGTCACGCACTAAGTGCGTGGCACAATGATTGCGCCACGCAACAGTCGTGGGGTGATCGGTGCGAGAAGGGGAAGCCGGGATGGGGCACACGTCGCGTCGCGAAACCGAGGAACGTGTGCTGGCCGCACTGCCGGGCTGGGTCAACGCGATCTCCCAGCTCAACCGGCTGATCGCGGAACGGATGGGGGTCACCGCCAGCGATCTGGACTGCCTGCACGTGCTGAACCAGCAGGGGCCCGCCACGGCGGCCGAACTGGCCCGCCGCGTCGGCCTGACCGCCGGGGCGGTGTCGCGGATGATCGACCGCCTGGACGCCGCGGGCTGTATCAAAAGGACCAGCGATCCCCTGGACCGGCGCCGCGTGCTGATCGAACCGACCAGCGACGGCCTGTCCCGCATCGCGGCCTATTACGACGGGCTCACCGCCCGCGCCCACGACGACCTCGCGGTCTTCCGCAAGGAGGAACTCGACGCACTGCTGCAGTTCGTCGAGCGCTCCCAGCGCAGCGCCCTCGGCGAACTCTCGCGTCTGCGCCACGGCCGGCACGCCCGCTGACCGGGCGGTTCCGATCTCTGAGGGGAAAACATGACCGGACGTGACGACTCGCCCAAGAAACGGCGGGCCGGGATGGCGGGCCTCGCCTGGAATTCGCCGGATCTCGCCACTGCCGAGACGCTGGTGCTGGATAGCCCGGACTTCGACCACGAGGGCACGATCCCGGCCGTTCACGCGTCGAGGCGAGTCGGCGGCGAGGATCTGTCACCGGCCTTGACGTGGTCCCCGGCCCCGGCGGACACGGCGCAACTGCTGCTGGTCGTCGAGGATCCCGATGCCCCCACACCCCTGCCGTTCGTCCACTGCGTGGCCTTGCTGGACGCCTCGATGACCGGTCTCACGCGCGGGGCGCTGGATGCCGGGGATCCCGCGGACGGCGTGCACGTCCTGCGTTCGGGCATCGGCAGTGGCTACTTCGGCCCGGCGCCGCCGAAAAGTCATGGTGCGCACCGATACGTGTTCCAGATCTTCGCGCTGGCCAAGCCGCTCACCGCGGGCCCTCGCGGCACCGCCCTGGACTCCGCCAAGCCGCGTGAGGTGCTCGCCGCCGCCGGGGACGTCCTCGCCCGAGGGCGTCTCGACGGCTTCTACGGACGCACCTGACCGCTTCGAGCCGAGGAGACCGCGGCATGAGCGACCCACGCGTCCATCGATTCGCCGCCCGCGATGGCGTGGAACTGGCATTCCGTGAGACCGGGCACGGCCGTCCCCTGGTCCTGCTCCACGGCTTCACCGCCTCGGGAAGGCAATGGCTCGATCACGGTCCCGCCGCCGTCCTCGCCGCGGACGGCCACCGCGTCATCCTGCCGGATTTCCGCGGCCACGGTGACAGCGCCCGGCCGCACGATCCAGCCTCCTATCCGGCCGATGTGCTGGCCGACGACGGCCTGACCCTGATCGATTGGCTCGGGCTCGACGACTACGACCTCGGCGGCTACTCGCTGGGCGCCAGGGCGGTGCTCCGAATGCTGGTGCGCGGCGCCCGGCCCGCCCGCGCGATCGTGGCCGGCCAGGGACTCGCCGCGGTGCGCAGCACGGCGGCGAACGGCACGAACCACCGCGCGCTGACCGCCCTCGCCAACGGGGACGCCGTCGAACCCGGGTCGGCGGAGGCGGAAGCCGCGCACTGGATCACCCATCTCGGCGGCGATCCCCGCGCGCTGCTTCAGGTCCTGAACTCGCTCGTCGCAACGCCCGCCGGGGCGTTACGACGCCTCGAAACCGCCACTCTCGTGGTGGTCGGCGATCGGGATCACGACCACGCCTCCGCCGAAGCGCTCGCCGCCGTCCTGCCCCGCGCGCGGTTCACCCGGGTGCCGGGCGATCACTGGAGTGCGCTCACCGGACCGGGGTTCGCGCGCGCGGTCCGCGCGTTCCTTGCCGGGCAGTCCGGCTGACAGCCGATTGATCCGAGCACGGTTCCACGCCGCCTGTGGACGGTCGAACGCGCTGAATGGGTGCCCTCGGCCGGTTCACCGTGAGCGGGCGCGTGTGGTGTCCCGGGCGAGACAGTTCTTCGCGGATTCCCGGAAGTGGGCGACGAGCGGGTTGCGGTCGATGGCACGCGAGAGGACGGCCACCTGACAGGGTTCGATTCCCTCGATGGGGATGGTGGCGAGGTCGTCGCGGAGCGTGCTGCGCCGGTCGTCGGCGGGCATGACGGCGACGGCTCTCCCGTCGGCGACGGCCTCGATCTTGTCCTCGATGGTGCCGCCGAGCATCGGAGCGGGCGGAGCCGGGTCCTGGCCGGGGCGGGGGTCGAGCAGCCAGAACCCGGTCCAGGCCGGGGGCATACCGGCACAGGAGAGGAGGGGCTCGTCGGCGAAGTCGCCGGGGCTGACCGACTCCTTGCCGGCGAGGCGGTGGGAGGCGGGCACGAGCAGTACCCGGGGCTCGTCGTAGAGGACGGTCACGTGCAGGTGATCGGCCGGGGCCGGCAGCGGCGTGCGGGCGACGAGCACGTCGACCTGGTGCTCGGGCAGGGCACGGGTTTCGTCCCAGTCCAGGTGCCGGGTGTGCACGTGGGCGTCGGGATGGCGGCGGCGCAGGTCGCGCACCGCGGGGGTGATGACGAGGTCCTCGACGTAACCGATGGTGATCGTGCCGGGTGGCATGGCGGCGCGGGCTTCGAACGCCGCCTGGCCGGCGGTGTTCAGGAGTTCCTGTGCTCGCGGAAGGAATGCCACGCCGGCCGCGCTGAGGCGGCTTCCCTGCGGGGTGCGCTCCAACAGCCGCACGCCGAGTGTGTCCTCCAGTCGCTGGATCTGGCGGCTCAGCGAGGGCTGAGCGACGTGCAACGCCGCCGCCGCCCGCGCGAAGTTCAGGTGCTCGGCGACGACCGTGAAGTACCGCACCAACCGCAGGTCGAGGTCGAAGCCGCGACGCGTTTCGTCGGACACACGGCCACTGTAGCCGTCATACGGTTCCCGCATAACGGGGTGCGAAACAGGTCTTGGACGCCCGATTCGGACGGCTGTTGACTCGATGTTGCCCGGCTGGGATCGCCCCGCCGGGACGAGAACCGTCAAGCCGATTCCGGAAACCAGGGGATGTCTGACATGGGCAGATACGAGGACAAGAGTGTCGTGATCACGGGCGGCAGCAGCGGAATGGGCCTGGCCACCGCGCGGCTGCTCGTGGACGAAGGGGCACGTGTGCTGATCACCGGGCGTGATCAGGACCGGCTGGCTGCCGCCCGCGACCAGCTCGGCGAGAACGCGATCGCGGTCCGCAGCGACGCGGGATCGCTGCGGGACATCGATGCGCTGGCCGACCGGGTGAAGACCGAGTTCGGCACGGTGGACGCCCTGTTCGCCAATGCCGGTGTCAACGGTTTCGCGCCCTTCGAGGCGACGGACGAGGAACTGTTCGACCGATTGCTGACCATCAACGCCAAGGGCCCGTACTTCACGGTGCAGAAGCTCGCTCCACTGCTGGCCGAGGGCAGCGGCGTGGTATTCACCACCTCGGTCGTCAACGTGCTGGGCTTGCCGGCGCTCAGCGTCTACGCGGCCAGCAAGGCGGCGCTGCGCTCGATGACCCGCAGCCTGGCCCGGGAACTGCTCCCGAACAAGATCCGCGTCAACGCGGTCAGCCCCGGCCCGATCGACACCGGGATTCTGGAGAAGACGATGCCCAAAGAGGCGGTCGAACGGATGAAGGCACAGTTCGCCGCGGATGTCCCCATGCAGCGCGTGGGGACCCCGTCCGAAATCGCCAAGGCAGTGGTATTCCTCGCGTTCGAGGCCACCTTTACCACCGGCGTCGAACTCGCCGTGGACGGCGGCGGCACGCAGCTCTGACGCCCATCATCGCCTGCGAGCGAGCGCGCGGGTCAGAACCAGTGCAGGCAGTGCGGGGTGCGCTCGGCGCGGAAGAGGACGTCCGCGAGGGTGGCCGCGTCCGCATGGTGGGCCCGGATGTGCCCGGCACGCACGAGCGCGCTCGGGGTGGTGCCGCCGAGGTAGACCGAGCCCAGGTCGCGCACGTCCAGGGACAGGTCGGGCTCCCGGTCGGTCGGGACGCAGTCGGCCTTGCCGTCCCGGACGGTCAGCAGGTAGCGGCCGTGCTCGCCGAGGAACGGGTCGTCGACGTCGAGGACGAGTTCACCGTCGGAGAACCAGCCGCGCGCGGTCAGCGCGCGCGGGACGTCCAGCAGCCGCACCCAGAGCCAGTCGGTGTCCTCGCTCACCCGGACGGCGCGGAAGTCCGCAAGCTGCCAGCGCAGCGGGTGCCCGGGCGGGAAGTGCTTGAACACGACCTGAGTGACCAGGTCGTGTCCGAGCACGAACCGGGCCAGGGCCGTGGAAACGGCGTCGTCGGTGGCGATGGTCTCGTCGACGGTCAGGATGGCGGGCTCGCTGATCGAGTAGCTGGCGTACCCGTCCGGAACGCCGTCGGCGTCCCGGTGGACGGCGACGTAGCGCGGCGCCGGAGAGACCGGGGGCTGCCCCGCGCCCAAGGTCCACCAGCGGTGCGGCCGGGACAGCGCGCCGGGCTGTGCCCGGCGGTACCGGTCGTAGACCTCCTCCAGGATCTCGCCGCACTCGGCACGCCGCAGCAGTTCGACCGAGCCTGTCGCCGAGGCGTCGTCGACCGTTCCGCGCGCCCTGGGGAGGGCGAGGGCGGCCTGGTGACGCGGGACCGTGAGCCGCTGCTCGTAGGTCGCCGGTCCGTAGCCGAACCTGCCGTAGATCAGGGCCTCGGAGGCCAGCAGTACGGAAAGAAACTCCCCTTGCGCGCGCAGTTGGGTGAACTGATGCCGCATCATCGCGCTGAGCACGCCCCGGCGCCGGTGCGAGGGCAGGACCCCGACGGCGGTCACCCCGGCGGCCGGGACGAGGATCTCGCCGGGCAGGGTGAGCTCGAAGGAGTGAGCAGCGGCGGTGCCGACAGGCCGCCCGTCCGCCGTCACGGCGAGCAGGCTGCGGTCCATTTCGAGCGCCGCCCACCAGACGCCGCCGCCCTCGGCCGGGGTTTCCGGGAAGCGCCCGAATGCGGCGTGCAGTGTGTCGACGAAGACGTCGAAGTCCTCGTCGGTCGTGGGACGGATCTCCATTGCTGCCACTGCCTCCCGGATAACGGCACCACGACCCGCGGTGTCCCGGCACAGTGCAGCGTCGATCCGTAGCCAGGGCAAGCGAATTACGGCGGAGCCCGTGTTCTCGGCTCTGGATAACCTGGTCCCGTGGCTCTTCCCGTCAGGACGATCGCGATCAGGACCGACGTCCATCCCGACTTCAACCATGGGAAGTGTGGAATGGTGAGCCGCAGCCGCCGGAGGCTGGTTTTGAGGACTCTTTCGAAGGCACCTTCACCACGGACACCGGTCGGGTGGTGCTCGGCACGGTAACGGGTTCACCCAGCGACCGCAGCATCGAGCTTCCGCGTAAGGGCACCTACCAAATCCGCGCGTACCGGTCACGTTCGCTGGTTTTGCCCGACGACCCGAGTGACGTGGAGACCAGCGTCCAGCGTTGGCTGATCCAGATCTGGTAGTGACGCCAGGAAAGAGAACTGATATGCGGCGAGATGAGTGGGTGCCCTCGGCAGGATTCGAACCTGCGACACCTGCCTCCGGAGGGCAGTGCTCTATCCCCTGAGCTACGAGGGCCCATCGCTGGGCGACTGAGCAAAGACTAGCGCATGCTCCGGGGTGCCGATCAGGCGGCCACCCCTAAACAGGCCTGGCGTGAGCCCGCCCGCATTGCACATATGCACATGTCGCTATATGTTTGCCGTGCGAGTGAGGAGACGTCGATGGGACACGGCCACGGGCACGGGGCGGGCAGCGCCTCCGGACGGCACCTGCCCAAACTGGTCGCGGCGCTGGGCATCGGGTTCGCGTTCCTGGTGGCCGAAGTCGTGGTCGGGGTGCTCACCGGCTCACTCGCGCTGATCTCCGATGCCGCGCACATGGTCACCGACGTCTTCGGGCTGGCCATGGCGGTCACCGCGATCCTGCTGGCGCGCCGGAGCGGGCCGACCTATCGCCGCACCTACGGGTTGTACCGGGCCGAGGTGCTCGCGGCGCTGGCCAACGCGCTGCTGCTGTTCGGGGTGGCGGCCTACGTCCTCACCGAGGCGATCGGGCGGCTGTCGAACCCGCCGGTGGTGCCCGGACTACCGGTGCTGCTGACCGCCGTCGGCGGGCTGATCGCCAACGTCACGGCGTTCGCGTTGCTGCGCTCAGGGGCACAGGAGAGCCTCAACATCCGCGGTGCCTACCTCGAAGTCCTCGCCGACCTGATCGGCTCCCTGGGAGTGCTCGCCAGCGGCGCGATCACACTCACCACGGGCTGGCGCTACGCCGACCCGATCATCGGTGTCGCGATCGGGCTGTTCGTCCTGCCCCGCACGGCCGGGCTGGCCCGCCGGGCCCTGCGCATCCTGTTCCAGCACGCGCCCGTCGAGGTCGACGTCGAGCGGATCGCGTCCGAGCTGGGTGCACTGGACGGGGTACGCGACGTGCACGACCTGCACGTCTGGACGCTCACGTCCGGTATGGAGGTCGCCTCGGCGCACCTGGCGGTCGAACCGGACGCCGAGCCGGCGCGCGTGCTCGCCGAGGCCCAGAACCTGCTCGCGCACCGCCACCACATCAGCCACGCCACCCTCCAGGTCGAGCCCTACGAGTCCGCGCGGCGCTGCGAAGAACTCACCTGGTAACAGCCGTGAGGGGACTGGGGCAAGCCGTGAAGGGTCCCTTCACAGTCGATTCGACTGTGAAGGGACCCTTCACGGCCAACACTCACGCGACTTTGCCGGAGCCCCCTGCGTGTCAGGGCAGGGGCTGGGCGCCCCGTGCGGTGAGCATCTGCTTCATCAGGTCCATTTCGGCGCCCTGCGAGTCGAGGATGCTCTTCGTGAGCGCCTTCAGCGCGGACAGCGACGTGTGCTCGTGCGCGTACTCCGCCATCGGGGTGCCGCCTTGGTGGTGCCGCAGCATCAACTGCAGGAAGTACACGTCGAGGTCCTTCCCCGACAGCGAGCGCAGCTTCGCCAGCTCCGCGTTGGTCGCCATGCCGGGCATCGCGGCGTCACCGGACCCGGCCGCGGCGGTGGACGACGCCGCGGCCATCCCGGGCATACCGGCCATCTCGTGCCCCGAGGAGCCGGTCATCCAGCTCATGTACGGGCTGTTGGACTGCTCGGGCTGGCCCCACAGCATCAGCCAGCCCTTCATCCGGCCGACCTGTTCCAGCTGCGTGCTCTGGATGTCGAACGCGAGTTGCCGGATCTCCGGATCGGCACTGTGGTCGCGCGCCCAGTTCGCCATGGTCACCGCCTGCAGGTGGTGCACCGACATGTCCTGGGCGAAACCGACCTCGACCGAGCCCGCCGCGGGTGTGGCCTGTGCGGACGAGTCCATCGCGCGCTGGGTGAGGAACATGCCGAACGCGGCGCCCAGCAGGAGCACGGACAGCGCCGACGCGACGATCACGAAGGGTCGTGAGGAACGCGAGACCGGCCGGTCCGGCGTCTGCTCGTTTTCGACTTCGCTCATGGGTCAGCGGGAGGCCGGGGTCGCGGGCGGGGCGGTGACGCCGTTGCCCATGTCCTGCTGGGTCC
>NZ_VJWX01000144.1 GCF_007713715.1 Amycolatopsis rhizosphaerae | reverse complement strand
CGGTGAGGGTGCGGTCGAGTTCTACGACGGGCTCGCGGCCGACAATTCCCGGGCCTTCTGGGAGGACCACCTCCCCCTCTACCGCACCGACGTCCGCGCGCCGATGGAGGCGCTGCTGGCCGAGTTGCAGCCCGAGTTCGGCCGCGAGTTCGGGGAGGGCAAGGTGTTCCGGCCCTACCGCGACGTCCGGTTCGCCAGGGACAAGAGCCCGTACAAGACGCACTGCGGCGCGGTGATCGAGCAGGGCCGGGGCGGCGGCGCCTACTACGTGGAGATCTCCTCGGCGGGGCTGCGGGCCGGGGGAGGTTGTTTCCACCTGGAATCCGACCAGCTCGCCCGGTTCCGCCAGGCCGTGGACACCGAGATCCACGGCGGTGCGCTGGAGGGGATCCTGCGGCGGCTGCGGCGGTCCGGCTGGCAGCTCGCCGGCGACGTGCTGAAGACGAAACCCCGTGGCGTCCCCGACGGGCATCCCCGGCTCGACCTGCTCAAACACCGCTCGTTGTACGCGGTCCGCGGCTGGGAACCGGACGACACGCTGCACGAGCGGGCCTGCCTGGACCGGGTGCGCAAGGCGTGGCGCCAGCTGCGCGAGTTCAACGAGTGGGCACGCGATCACGTCGGGGTGAGCGAGAAGCCCCGGCGATGATCGAGTCCTGACTCGATCACGGGATCGGTACAGACGTCCGCGGGCAAAGGGTCTACGCTAAGAAAACGTGAGCCGACGCGCGAAGATCGTTTGTACGCTGGGTCCCGCCACCGCCACGGCGGAGAAGGTGCGGGCACTCGTGGACGCCGGGATGGACGTCGCGAGGATGAACTTCAGCCACGGCAGTCACGGCGACCACAAGCAGGTCTACGACCTGATCCGCCAGGCGGCCGCCGAAACCGGCCGCGCCGTGGGTGTGCTCGCCGACCTGCAGGGGCCCAAGATCCGGCTCGGCACCTTCGCCGGCGGGCCGGTGGAGTGGCGCACGGGCGACATCGTGCGCATCACCGTCGAGGACGTGGCCGGCACGCACGACCGGGTCTCCACCACCTACAAGGGCCTGGCCCGCGACGCCAAGCCGGGCGACCGGCTGCTGGTGGACGACGGCAACATCGGCCTGGTGGTCAAGGACGTCCAGGGCCCCGACGTGGTCTGCGAGGTCACCGAGGGCGGCCCGGTCAGCAACAACAAGGGCGTTTCGCTGCCCGGCATGGACGTGTCGGTGCCCGCGCTGTCGGAGAAGGACATCGAGGACCTCGAGTTCGCGCTCGAGCTCGGGGTGGACTTCATCGCGCTCTCCTTCGTCCGCTCCCCGGCCGACATCGACCTGGTGCACAAGGTGATGGACCGGGTCGGCAAGGGCAGGCTCCCGGTCATCGCCAAGCTGGAGAAGCCCGAGGCGGTCTACAACCTCGAAGCGATCGTGCTGGCCTTCGACGGGGTCATGGTCGCCCGCGGCGACCTCGGCGTCGAGCTGCCGCTGGAGCAGGTGCCGCTGGTGCAGAAGCGCGCCATCCAGATCGCCAGGGAGAACGCCAAGCCGGTCATCGTGGCGACCCAGATGCTCGACTCGATGATCAACAACTCCCGCCCCACGCGCGCCGAGGCCTCCGACGTCGCCAACGCCGTGCTCGACGGCACCGACGCGGTCATGCTCTCCGGTGAGACCAGCGTCGGCCGCTATCCGATCGAGACGGTGCGCACCATGGGCCGCATCATCGAGGCCGTCGAAGCGGACTCGCCCACCGTGCCGCCGCTGTCCCACGTGCCGCGCACCAAGCGGGGCGTCATCTCCTACGCCGCGAAGGACATCGGGGAGCGGCTCAACGCCAAGGCGCTGGTCGCGTTCACGCAGTCCGGGGACACCGTGCGCAGGCTCGCGCGGCTGCACACGCGGCTGCCGCTGCTCGCCTTCACCCCGGAGGAGAGCGTCCGCAGCCAGCTCGCGATGACCTGGGGCACCACCACGCACATCGTGCCGAAGGTGGGCTCGACGGACCAGATGATCCAGCAGGTGGATCACTCGATGCTGGAGATGGGCCGCTACCAGCCCGGCGATCTGGTGGTCATCGTGGCCGGTTCCCCGCCCGGGACGGTCGGGTCGACCAACCTCATCCGCGTGCACCGGCTCGGTGAGGACGACCACGCCTGAGCGTCGCCACGGCGATCACCGCATAAGGTCTGCGTATGACTGAGCTCGCGAGGGATGCCGCCGCCGGTCTGGACGGCGCGGTGGGAGCGGGCGGCCAGGCGGTGCTCGACCACCTGGTGGCGCTGCTCGATCTGGAGAAGATCGAAGAGAACATCTTCCGCGGGGTGAGCCCGGCCCACTCCCCGGTGCGGGTGTTCGGCGGGCAGGTCGCGGGGCAGGCCCTGGTGGCCGCCGGGCGGACGGTGCCGAGCGAGCGGAAGGTCCATTCGCTGCACGCGTACTTCATCCGCGGCGGGGATCCGAGCGTGCCCATCGTGTACGAGGTCGACCGGATCCGCGACGGCCGGTCGTTCACCACGCGGCGGGTCACGGCGATCCAGCACGGCAAGGCGATCTTCGCGCTGTCCGCCTCCTTCCAGAAGGAGGAGGAGGGGCTGGAGCACGCCGACGAGATGCCGGACGTGCCCGGGCCGGAAACGCTGCCGACCTACCTGGAACGGTTGACGGAGTTTCCGAACCTGCCGGAGTTCCGCAGCCGTCCGCGGCCGATCGACGTGCGTTACGTCAACGATCCGCCGTGGGTGACCAGGGAGACGGGCAGGCCGAGCCCGCGCAACCAGGTGTGGATGCGGGCCGACGGCAAGCTGCCCGACGAGGAGTTGCTGCACGTCTGCGTGCTCACCTACGCCTCGGACATGACGCTGCTGGATTCGCCGCTGGCCCGGCACGGGGTGTACTGGGATCTCGACCGGGTGATCGGTGCGAGTCTGGACCACGCCCTGTGGTTCCACCGCCCGTTCCGCGCGGACGAGTGGTTCCTGTACGACACGACCTCGCCGAGCGCTTCCGGGGGTCGCGGTCTGGCCACCGGCCGGTTCTTCGCCCAGGACGGCACCCTGATCGCGACGGTGGTCCAGGAGGGACTGCTGCGCGTGCGCCGCTGAGCGGTGGGATGTTGCGGTCCGGAACCTGCTGGAGGCCGCCGGAGGAGTCGGCGCCTGCCCAGGGAAACCGCGTTCGCCGTTGAGGATCCGGCCGAGAATGTGTGCATTTTGCAGTTCTTTGATTGCACTCTGCATGCGCGGATCCACTGATGGGGCGAACTAACCCTTTCCGGGTGGTGAGCCACTGACCAAATAGCGAATCGACTGGTTAGATGGAGCGCATCGTCAACAAGCCGGGGGAAATGGGCAGCGTGGACCGAGTCGACCAAGACGGAGGTGCGACGGTGAAACGAGGTCAGGGGCCCACCATCCGGCGGCGGCGTCTGGCGAGCGAGCTGCGGCGCCTGCGCGAGGCGGCAGGCCTGACCATCGACGAGGTCGGCGAGAAGCTCGAATGCTCGGCATCCAAGATCAGCCGCATCGAGACCGGGCACGTCGGGGTCACCCCCCGCGACGCGAGGGACATGCTGGAGCTGTACGGCCTCGCCGGCGACGAGCGGGAGGCGCTGGTGCAGCTGGCGCGCGAGGCGCGCAAGCCGGGCTGGTGGCACGCCTACAAGGAGGTCTTCACCGGCACCTTCGTCGGCCTGGAGGCCGATGCCAGTTCGCTGAGGGCGTTCCAGGCGTTGCTGGTCCCCGGCCTGCTGCAGACCGAGACCTACGCGCGCGCCGTGATCCGGGCCATGCGGCCGGACGCCGACGAATCCGACATCCAGCGGCGGGTGGCGGCGCGGACCGCGCGCCAGGCACTGCTCGCCGACCCGAACCCGCCCGAATACTGGGCGGTGATCGACGAGGCCGTGTTGCACCGCGTGGTCGGCGGTCCCGAGGTGATGGCCCGGCAGGCGAACCGGTTGCTGGAGCTCGCCCGGCTGCCGCACGTGACGATCCAGGTGGTGCCCTTCGGCGCCGGGGCCCATCCCGGGATGGAAGGACCGTTTCTGATCCTCGGCTTCCCCGAACCCGCCGATCCCGACGTGGTCTACGTCGACGCCACGTCCGGCGGTTTCTTCCTTGAGCTGGCTCCGGATGTCCGGCGCTATTCCCTGATGTTCGATCATCTGCGTGCCGCGGCGCTGAAACCGGACGACTCGGTGTCGCTGATCGCGGCGGCCGCCGCCCGGTTTTCCGGCTGAGCCGCGGCCCTTCTCCAGACCCTCCCCATCGGAAATCCCAACACAGCGGCAAAAGTAAGGAGCGGGAAATGGTGAACGTGGAATTCCCGGCCGGTGCCTGGCGCAAGAGCAGCCACAGCGGCGGCGGCAACGACTGCGTCGAGGTGGCCCTGTCCGCCCAGCGCGTCGGCGTGCGGGACTCGAAGAACCCCGCGGGCGGCGTGCTGAGCGTGTCCCCGCGGGGCTGGCAGGCGCTGCTGGGCGCCGTCGGACGCAGCTGAGGCGGTCTCTCTCCTGAACCCCTTACGCCCGCTGAGCTGCGACTCCAGCGGGGTAAGGGGTCTTTCGCGCCGGAAACCCACGTGATCTTCCGATGCCGGTAAGGCCCCCTCAGGACGACTCTGGACTTCGCAGACAAGCGAGCAGAGCAGGAAAGAGGGACCTCAGATGCGAAACGACTGGATCTTCGACGCGGTGCAGGCCGAGGTGGCTTACCGGACCGAGCAGATCCACCGGGCCGCGCGGGCGGGCAGGCCGAGCCGTCGCCGGCGTTGGCGGAGGGTATCCGAAGTACGGGTGCCCGAACAGCGGAGTCCGGCGCCGGGCGAGGTGCTGCTGACCCGGGCCGGGACCCGGTAAGGGGCCGGGCGGTGTGCCGGCGGCCGGGGAGCGGACCGGGTGTGGCGCGGTTCGCGGGGAGTGCGGTGAAAATCGTGCGGGAACTGTCGGTGGGGTAGGCGAGAATGCATCTTGTGCCCCGTCTAGGTTCCGGAATCCCGTTGGTCGCCCGCGTCGACGAGATGCGCAGGCTCCGTGCCGCCTTCAGCCGCGCCGAGCGCGGCGAGGCGGGCACGGTCCTGCTCGCCGGGGATGCCGGCGTCGGCAAGACCCGTGTGCTCGCCGAACTGGGCGAGCACACGGGCGGCCGGGGCGCGCTCGTGCTGACCGGGCGCTGCCTCGACGTGCGGGAGGGCGGCCTGCCCTACCTCCCCTTCGCCGAGGCGTTCGGCCCGCTGGCCACGGCCGAGGACCCGGTGGTCGTCGAGGCGGTGCGGGCCCGCCCCGCGCTGGGCCGCCTGCTGCCGACGGTGCAGCCCGGGCCGCTGGTGAGCTCCGAGCTGGTGCCGGTCACCTCCTCGGAACCCGAGATGGCACACCGGGCACGGTCCGAGCAGGACCTCGGCCAGCTGCAGCTGTTCGACGCGGTGCTCGGGGTGCTCGCCCGGATCGCCGAGCACCGGCCGGTGGTCCTCTTCCTGGAGGACCTGCACTGGGCGGACGGCTCGACCCGTAACCTGCTGTCCTTCCTGGCCACGCGGATCCGTGCGCAGCGGTTGCTGATCGTGGCCAGCTATCGCGGGGAGGACGTCCACCGGCGGCACCCGCTGCGGGGACTGCTGGTCGAGCTGGTGCGGTTGCCCACCGTCACCCAGGTCGAGCTGCGCCCGCTGTCCCCTACGGACGCGCGGGCCTTCGTCGAGGCGCTCGCCGAAGGGCCGTTGTCACCCGAGACGATCGCCAGTGTCGTCGAACGCTCCGAGGGCAACCCGTTCTTCGTGGAGGAACTGCTGGCCTCCTGTGCCGAAGGCAGCGACCTGCCGGCCGAACTGGCCGAAGTGCTGCTGGCGCGCCTGGAACGGCTGTCTCCCGACGCCCGTCGCGTGCTGCGGGTGATCTCCGTGGCGGGCGAGGGTGTCTCGCACGCCGCGCTCGCCGACGTTTCGGGCATCGGCGAGAACGAGCTCGACGAGGCGCTGCGGGAAGCGGTGCAGCATCACGTGCTGGTGGTCGAGGACGGCTCCTACACCTTCCGCCACGCGCTGCTGCAGGAGGCCGTCTACGGCGACCTGCTGCCCGGTGAGCGGATCCGGATGCACGCGGCGTACGCGGCGCGGATCATGCGCACCCCCCAGGGGCGCGGTCACGACGCCAAGCTGGCCTACCACAGCCTGCAGAGCCGGGACATGACCACCGCGCTGCCCGCCCTGCTGCGGGCCGCGGACGAGGCAGAGCGGCTCGGCGCCCCCGGCGCCGCCCTGCGGCACGTCGAGCAGGCGCTGGAGATCTGGCACGCGGTGCCCGAATCGAGCCACCCCGAGGGCGTGGACGAACTGCGGTTGCTGCACGAGGCCTCGTACTTCGCCGGCACCTCCGGCGAGCCGGAGAGGGCCGTGGCCTACGCCCGCTCGGCGGTGCAGGAACTGCGGCCCGACTCCGACGTCGACCGCGCGGCGAAGACCTGGCGACGGCTGGCCGAGGCCCTGAACAACGTGGAAGGCGCGATCGACGAGGCGGTGGCGGCGATCGGCCGCGCCTGGGATCTGGTGGCCGAGTCCGAGCCGGGCCGCACGCGGTCCTGGGTGCTGGCCACCCGGGCGGCGATCCTGCGCGGGGTGGGGCGCCGGGAGGACGCCCTGCAGAGCGCGCGCACCGCGGTCGCCGACGCACGGGCCACCGGGACGGCGGGGGCGGAGGCCTCCGCGCTGATCACGCTCGGCGGGCTGGCCGACAACGCGGCCGAGTTCGAGGAGGCGCGAGTGCGCCTGCTCGAAGCCGAGCGCAAGGCGCGGGAGGCCGACGCGCCCAACGTCGAGCTGCGGGCGTTGTGTTTCCTCGGCAACTCCTATGAGGACCAGGGCGAGATCGACCGGGCGATCATGGTCTACCAGCGCGGTATCACCCGTGCCGAGGAGACCGGCCTGACCTGGAGCGCCTACGGGCTGGAGATGCGGTCGCGACAGTTGCAGCTGCGGTATTTCAGCGGTGACTGGCCGACCGAATCGGCCACCGGCGCCCCGGCCCGCGGGGTGTCCAGCGCGCTGGCCGCCCGCATGACCGCCTCTTCGCTGCCGATCGTGGTTTCGCGGGGCCGGTTCGCCATGGCCGCGAAGCTGCTCGTCGAACTGCGCCCGCACTGGCGTGCCGAACCCCTCACCGCGCTGGCCGCGGGCGCCGCCGGCTCGGAACTGGCCTACTGGCAGGGCGACTACCCGGCGGCGATCCGGCGGGCCGAGGAGGTCAGCGACTTCCTGCGCGTCTTCGGGCTGGACTACCTGCTCAGCGAGATCCGGCTGGGTGCCCATGCGCTGGCGGGCGCGGTCGCGCAGGCCGCGGCGGCCCGCCTGCGCGGGGACCAGCCGGAGGAGCGGGACGCGGTGGCCACCGGCGAGCGCCTGCTCGAGCAGGTCCGTTACGCCGCGGTGAACGGCCGCCCCCGTGCGGGGAAGCTCGGCCCTGAGGGCCGGGCGTGGCTGGCGCGCGCCGAGGCGATGGCCTCCGGTCTGGGCGGGAAGGCGGACCCGGCGCGGTGGGAGGCCGCGGTGGAGGCCTTCGGCTACGGCGCGGTGTACGAGCAGGCGGTGTGCCGGTGGCACCACGCGGAGGCGTTGCTCGCCGCGGGCGAACCGGCGCGGGCCGCCCGGGAAGTGCGGGAAGCGCACGAGGTGGCGGAAAGGCTGCGCGCCCTGCCGTTGCGGGACGCGATCCGGTCGCTGGCGCGCCGGGCCCGGATCGACCTGCCGGGCCTGACCGAGGAGACGGGGGCGGCGGCCGAGCCGGCGCAGTCCCGGGTGGACCCGCTGACCGACCGGGAGCGGGCCGTGCTGGAGCGGGTGGCGCTCGGCCGCACGAACCGCCAGGTGGGGGAGGAGCTCTACATCAGCGAGAAGACGGTGAGCGTGCACCTTTCCCGCGTGATGGCGAAGCTCGGGGCGACGCGGCGGGCCGAGGCGGTCGCCATCGCCTACGACCGGGGCCTGCTGGCGAAGCCGTCCGGCGCGGCGGTGTGAGGCCAGGGGCCGCACTTCGGTCCCGCTGGGGGCGAGAAGTGCGACCCCGGGCCCGGCGTCAGCGGATGCGGCGCAGGAAGCGCAGTCCGGTGGTCATGCCGACGGCCCACAGCTTCGGCGGGACGAAGCGCGGTGGCCGCAACCGCAGCCCGCGCTGCAGCGCGATGGACTGAGACTCGGTGTACTTGAGCAGTCCCTCGGCGCCGTTGCGCCTGCCGAAGCCGGATTCCTTCATCCCGCCCATCGGCAGGGCCACGGTGCCGAAGGTGGCCGCGTAGCCCTCGTTGACGTTGACCGTGCCCGCCCTGAGGCGCGCCGCGACGGCCCAGCCCTCGGCCTCGTCGCCGGTCCACACGCTCGCGTTGAGCCCGTAGACGGTGCTGTTGGCGCGGGCGATGGCGTCGTCCACGTCGGTGTAGCCGTAGATCGCCACGACCGGGCCGAAGGTCTCCTCGGCGAACAGGGCCGCGTCGTCGGGCACGCCGGTGAGCACGGTGGGTTCGTAGAAGAGCGGCCCGAGGTCGGGGCGGGCGCGGCCGCCGGTGAGGACCACGGCACCCTTCGCCCTGGCGTCCTCGACATGGGCCGACACCGCGGCGAGCTGGCTGTCCGAGGTCAGCGAGCCCATGTCGGCGGCGTAGCCGAGCTCGCCGCCCAGCCGCAGCGCCTCGGTCTTCGCGACGAAGGCGCTGGTGAACTCGGCCCGGATGCTCTCGTGCACGTAGATCCGCTCGACCGACACGCACAGCTGCCCCGCCGAGGAGAAGCACGCGGTGACCGCCCCGGCGGCGGCCTTGGCCACCGGCGCGCCGGGCAGGATCAGCATGGGGTTCTTGCCGCCGAGTTCGAGGGAGTAACCGGTGAGGCGGTGCGCGACCTTCCCGGCGAGCGCCTTGCCGGTGGGGGTGGACCCGGTGAAGCACAGGTAGTCCGACTCTTCGGTGAGGGCGTCCCCGATCCGGGAGCCGCGGCCGAGCACGACGTGCCAGATCCCGGACGGCAGCCCGGCCTCCTCGGCGAGTTCGTGCAGCCACAGCGCCGACAGCGCGGTCTGGTTGTCGGGTTTCTGCACCACCGCGTTGCCCGCCGCGAGCGCGGGCAGCACGTCCATCGCGGTCAGGGCGAGCGGGTAGTTCCACGGCGAGATGATGCCGACGACGCCCTTGGGGTGCCGGAGTTCGGCGGCCCTGGTGAGCACCGGGATGACTCCGCCGACCCGGCGGGTGCCGAGGATCCGGGCGCTGTGCTTGCCGTAGTAGCCCGCGACGAGCGCGGTCGCGCTCACCTCGTCGAAGGCGTCGAGGCGGGCCTTGCCCGCTTCGAGCTGGACGATGTCGAGGATCTCGTCCTGGCGCCGCAGGATGAGTTCGGCCAGGCGGGCGAGCACGCGCTGGCGTTCGCGCGCCGGTCGCGCCGCCCAGATCTGCTGGGCGGCCCTGGCCTTGGCGAAGATCGCGCGTACGTCGGCATCCGTGGCCTGGGGCAGGCTCGCGGTGAGCAGGCCGGTGAACGGGGCGGTGACCTCGATCGGCGCGGAGTCCTGGCCACCCGATGCCCGCCGGACGAGCTGGGCGGCCCTGGCCGCCGTGGGCGCGCCGACGACCCCGCCGATCGTGGTGGGCCGGTGCGCTTCCTGCTCGCTGGTCGGGGTTGTGCTGGTCATGAAGCCTCCGTCGCGCAGCTACGTTACCGAGGAGTAATCCTCTCAGGCTTCCCGCCCGCAGCACCAGAGCAGGGGGCCCCGCGCGGGTGCCCTCGCGAGTTTTCCGTCTCCGCCACGGTCTGTGCATTGCCCGGTGTCCGTGCCGGGCCGGAACTCGACCCTGCAGGGAGTGATCGGTGACGCGAGCAGCAACCCGAAACGGCGGGAGGCTCAGACATGGGGCCGCGCGCTTCGGCGGTTTGACGGTAGTGGCGGGTCTGGCGGTGATGGCGGTGGTGAGCGGGGCGTCCCCGGCGTCGGCCCAGACGGCGGGGCCGGTGGGGTGCGGGTACGGCACCGGCGGCCCGGCCGCCTCGACGCTGTGCTGGCTGGACATGAGCGCCTACAACGAACGCTGACTCTGCGGAACATCGTGGTCACCGACTCCACCGGGACGCCGGTCAAGGGATACGCCCTGGTCGGCGCGGACGCAGAGAACACGTCCACCGCCGAGCGGATCACCTGGACCGCGGATCAGCCGATCGCCCAGGTGGCCTCGATCCCGGGGACGAACGGCTGCCAGGCGAGCACGACCACCGGCCTGGGGACGACCACCGTGTCGTGTACCGGCACCGGTCCGACACAAGCCGGTGACACCTGGGGTACGGAAATCGTCCAGGCGGTGGGGGCCACCACCTTCTCTCAGACTCTGTACGAGAACGTTGGGCGCGAGGCGGTGGCGTTCGCGATCCAGACGTCGAAGCTGACGTTGAACAAGGTGGTGTCGGGCCGGGTGCGTGGGTCGGATTCGTTCGATCTTTCGGTAACTTCTCCGGAGGGGACGACGGTGGGGTCGGCGACCACGGGTTCCGCGGCGACGGCGACGACGGGGACATTGACGGTGTTGCCGCGGGCGAATGGGAGCAGTTACGTTCTGGGTGAGGCGGCGAGTGCGGGTAGTTCGTTGGCGAGCTATTCGCAGTCGTGGTCGTGCACGAATGCGACTACGGGTAGCACCACGACCTTGCCGTCCGGTCCCGGGACGGTGAAGGCGGTGTCGCCGCTGCCTGGCGATGATATTTCGTGCACGGTGACGAACAGTCCGTTGCCCGCGGATTTGGGCATTGTCAAGATGGTGTCGCCGAGTCCGGTGCGGCAGGGTGATCCGGTGACCTACACCCTGGTGGTGACCAACCACGGGCAAGGGGATTCTTCCGGATACACGGTGACCGACCAGGTGCCCGCGCAGATCACGAATCTGCAGACGACTACGCCGGGTTGCACCTTGGCGGGCAGCAATTTGTCCTGTGCCGGTGGTCTTCTTCCGGCGGGGCAGAGTGCCACGATCACGGTGACCGGTGTCGCCACCGGGCCGATCGGCTACGTGACCAACACCGCCACGCTGACCGGGAACCAGCCGGATCCCAACCCCACCAACAACTCCTCCGGCAACACGGTGGAGATTGTGGACGTTCCGGTGTTGCCGATCGGGCTGGCGGCCGGGGTGGTCGGCCTGTCCGGTCTCGGTTTCGGGCTGCGCCGCCGCAACCGGCACAGCGCGTCCTGAACTCTCGTGAACTCGGTGGTGTTGCAGGAAACCTTGCGGCGCCACCGAATTTCATGTGCTTCCGGGCTCCTCCGGCCGAGGGGAGGGCCGCGGCGGTGCGGCTGGTTCCTGCCGCGCCGGAATCCCCGTCTGTGGAGTGCGGTCCACAGCGGACATGGGTTCCGGTGGTCCGGCTTCCGCGGCCTTGGGCAGGACGAGCACCGTCGACAGCAGGGCGAGGGTCGCGCCGATCGCGATGAGCCAGAAGCCGAGCCCGGCGTTGTAGAGGGTCTGGCTGGCCGCGGTCTCGGTCGGGTCGGCGCCCTGGTAGCTCAGGGTGGATTCCACGTCCATCGCGAGCATGACCGCCGCGGTCACGGCCGCCGCGGACGCCGCGGTGAGGGTGACCCGGGCCGCTCCGCCGCCCCGCCGGACGGTCAGCAGGGTCACCACGGCCCCGGCGAGCAGGGCCCCGGCGATGACGGCCAACGGGATGCCGTACAGCGGCACGTGGCTGGCGGCGTAGTACTGCGCCGCCGCGCCCTGCGGCGGAGGGATGATCGTCCGGTGCCAGGGGGTGACGAGCATCTCCCGCACCTGCTGCCCCAGGAAGAGCTGCCGCATTTCGGCGGTCGGGTAGAAGGTGCCGACCGCGAAGAGCGCGGCGGCCAGCACGGCCAGCACCGCGGCGATGAGCGGTGCGGGCCCGCGCCTCGCCCAAGCCGCGCGGGCCCGGTGCTGCTCCGGTCGCTGGTGCGGCTGGGTCTGCTGGGTTTGATCGGGCTGCTGCGGCTGTGGTGACTGCGGCTCCTGTGGCTGCTGTGGCTGTTGCGGCTGCTGTGGCTGTTGCGGCGATGCGGCAAAGGGTGCGTTCATCGCGGGGCTCCTTCCGCCTGCTGCGTGCCCCGTGGATACGGTTCCCGGTGCACGCGGCGTTTACCCGCGCCCGCGAGTCAGAACTTTTCGTAAGTAAACGTCACCGGCCGCGCCCCGGCGGGTCTCCCAGGTGGAGCGGGCCGGCCCGTGTGAGGGCCGGGCCGGCCCGCCCGTGACCCGCGGCCCGCCCGGTTCCGGCGATGGCCGATGGTGGCCTGTCCGCTCAGTCGGCCTGTTGTTTCGCGACGCGCTTCCATTCCTCCAGCAGTTGCTTGCGACGGGCGGGCGCACCACCGAGTTCGGCGTCGAGCGCGAGGCCCCGCATGAGGTTGACGGTGAGCCAGAACAGCGTTTCGGTGCGTTCGGGCGGCAGTTCCGAGACGATTCCGAGGATGCGTTCCAGCGCCATCCGGCCGAGTGCGCGGTCGACCGGGCGGATCGCCGCCCGGAGCGCGGGATCGGTGCGGGCGGCCACCCACAGCTCGGTGGAGGCCGTGGCGAGGGTGCCCGAGTAGCCGTTCCACAGCATGTCGACGGCCGCGGGGATCGCGTCGACCCCGTGCGGGAGTTCGTCCAGCGACACCGCCAGCGCGGCCATGCGTTTGGTCGTCAGATGTTCGACCGCGGCGGCCATCAGCTCGGCCTTGTCCGCGAAATGGTGCTGCGCCGCGCCCTTGGACACCCCGGCCCTGGCACAGATCTCCTGCATGGAGGTGCGCGCGTAACCGAGTTCGACCAGGCAGTCGATGGTCGCGTCGAGCAGGGCCGTCCTGGTCTGCTCGCGCCGCTGCGCCTGGGTGCGGTGTCCTCGGGGCTCGGCCACTGCGGTTCTCCCGGTGCTCTTTACCGGCGCTGAAGCCGGATGTACATTCCACGTGGAACTTACCTTCCATCCGTAATGTTTTCTAGAGGAGGCCACGCCGTGCCACTGCAACCCCCGAAGAGCGCCTGGGCCAGGGACCTGGACGACTTCCGTGAGCTGGCCAGGACGTTCTGCCAGAAGGAGCTCGCTCCCCATGCGGAGCGGTGGGCCGAGCAGAAGCAGGTGGACCGCGAGCTGTGGAACAAGGCGGGTGAGGTCGGGCTGCTCGCGCTGTCCATCCCCGAGGAGTACGGCGGCGGTGGCGGCACGTTCGCGCACGAGGCGGTGCTCTTCGAGGAGCAGGCCCGCGCCGGTGACGGCGCCTGGGGCGTCACCGTGCACAGCGGCATCGTCGCGCACTACCTGCTCCACTACGCCTCCGAAGAGAAGAAGCGTGAATGGCTGCCGAAGTTCGCCAGCGGTGAGATGGTCGGCGCCATCGGCATGACCGAGCCCGGCACGGGATCGGACCTGCAGAACATCAAGACCCGCGCGGTCCGCGACGGCGACCACTACGTCATCAACGGCGCCAAGACCTTCATCACCAACGGTGCGCTCGCCGACCTGATCGTGCTGGCCGTCAAGACCGATCCCGAGGCCGGTGCCGCGGGCGTCTCGCTGATCGCCGTCGAGACGGACACCCCCGGTTTCCGCCGCGGGCGGGTGCTGAACAAGGTGGGCCTCAAGGGGCAGGACACCGCGGAACTGTTCTTCGACGACGTGCGCGTGCCCGTCGCGAACCTCCTCGGCGAGAAGGAGGGGCAGGGCTTCATCCAGATGATGCAGCAGCTGCCGCAGGAACGGCTGATCATCGCGGTCACCGCGGTGGCCGGGATGGAGGCGGCGATCGACCAGACGATCGCCTACACCAAGGACCGCACCGCCTTCGGCCGCCCGATCTTCAACTTCCAGAACACCAAGTTCAAGCTCGCCGAGATGGCCACCGAGGCGGCGGTCGCGCGGGCCTTCCTCGACCAGTGCATCGAGCGGCACCTCAACGGCGAGCTGGACGTGATGGGCGCCGCGATGGCGAAGCTGTGGTCCACCGAGCGGGTCAACAAGGTCATCGACGAATGCGTGCAGCTGCACGGCGGTTACGGCTACATGATGGAGTACCCGATCGCCCGCGCCTGGACCGACGTCCGGATTTCCCGGATCTTCGGCGGCACGAGCGAAATCATGAAGGAAATCATTTCCCGCAACCTCTGAAACTCCGAAACCTCGAAGGGGTAATCGATGAAGCCTGGGCCGCTGAGCGGGCTCAAGGTGGTCGAACTCGCCGGGCTCGCCCCGGCGCCGTTCGCCGCGACCATGCTCGCCGACCTCGGCGCCGAGGTGATCCGGGTCGACCGGGCCACGCCCGGCGCGGACGTGCTCGGCATCGCGGGCGACCCGCTGATGCGCGGGCGCCGGACGATCGGGGTCGACACCAAGAAACCCGAGGGCGTCGAGATCGTGCTGCGGCTGACCGACCGGGCCGACGTGCTGATCGAGGGTTTCCGGCCCGGCGTGGCCGAGCGGATGGGGCTGGGCCCGGAGCAGGTGCGGGGCCGCAATCCGCGCCTGGTCTACGGCAGGCTGACCGGCTGGGGGCAGGACGGCCCGCTCGCGCCCGCCGCCGGTCACGACATCAACT
>NZ_VJWX01000143.1 GCF_007713715.1 Amycolatopsis rhizosphaerae | reverse complement strand
CACCGACGACGAGCGCCGCACCGTCACCGAGATGATGGCCAAGGGCACCTACGGCATGATCAACTTGTCCACCACGGACCTCGACGGCGCCTTCGACCGGCTGAAGGACGGCGGCGCGGAGGTCGTCCAGGAGCCCGTCGAGCAGCCGTACGGCAGGCGGGACTGCGCCTTCCGGGACCCGGCGGGCAACCTGATCCGCATCAATGAGCAGCGCTGAGCTTCGGGCGGGTGCCGAGCCCCGCTCCCGCGCCCAGCGCTGTCGTGACACCGAGCACCGGCTCGCCCACGACATCGACGTCTGGGTGGCCAGTGCTTCGGCGGACGGTGCGGCGCACCTGGTGCCGCTGTGCTTCCACTGGGACGGCGAGGCGCTGCTGGTGGCGACCCCGGCGGACAGCGTGACCGGCAGGAACCTGGCCACCACCAGGGCCGTCCGGCTGGCGCTGGGCGACACCCGCGACGTGTCCATGATCGAGGGGGAGGTCGAGACCATCGAACTCGACGCTCTGCCGAAGGAGCGGGCCGACCGGTTCGTCGCGCACACCGGTTTCGACCCGCGTGCGCTGAGCACGCCGTACCGTTGGTATCGCATCTCCCCGCGCCGGATCCAGGCTTGGCGCGAGGAGAACGAGATGTCCGGCCGCGAGTTGATGCGCGACGGCCGCTGGCTGGTCTGACGCCCCGAGCGCGGCTCCAGACCCGAAACGTAGAACGACCGGAAGAACCGAGGGAGACAGGATGAGCAGGCGGTCGCCCGCCCCGCACGTCGCCGACAGCCACGACCTGATCCGGGTGCACGGCGCGCGCGAGAACAACCTCGCCGACGTCAGCCTCGAGATCCCGAAGCGCAGGTTGACCGTGTTCACCGGCGTCTCCGGCTCGGGCAAGAGCTCACTGGTGTTCGGCACGATCGCCGCGGAGTCGCAGCGGTTGATCAACGAGACGTACAGCGCCTTCGTGCAGGGCTTCATGCCGACGCTGTCGCGGCCCGACGTCGATCTGCTCGACGGGCTGACCACCGCGATCACCATCGACCAGCAGCGGATGGGAGCCGATCCCCGGTCCACGGTCGGCACCGCCACCGACGCCAACGCCATGCTGCGCATCCTCTTCAGCCGGCTCGGGCGGCCGCACATCGGCTCGCCCCAGGCGTTTTCCTTCAACGTCGCTTCGATCAGCGGGGCGGGCGCGGTCACCCTCGAACGCGCCGGGAAGACCACGAAGGAGCGGCGCAGCTTCAGCGTCACCGGCGGCATGTGCCCGCGTTGCGAGGGGCGGGGCTCGGTCAACGACATCGACCTGACCCAGATCTACGACGAGGGCAAGTCGCTCGCCGAAGGGGCGCTCAAGATCCCCGGCTACAGCATGGACGGCTGGTACGGCCGCATCTTCAAGGGCTGCGGCTTCTTCGACCCCGACAAGCCGATCCGCGGGTTCACCGAGAAGCAGTTGCACGACCTCCTGTACAAGGAGCCGACCAAGATCAAGGTCGACGGCATCAACCTGACCTACGAGGGCCTGATCCCGAGGATCCAGAAGTCGATGCTGTCCAAGGACGTCGACTCCCTGCAGCCGCACATCCGCGCCTTCGTGGAGCGGGCGGTCACCTTCACCACCTGCCCGGAGTGCGACGGCACCCGGCTGTCGGCCCAGGCCCGCTCCTCGAAGATCGACGGGATCAGCATCGCCGACGCCTGCTCGATGCAGATCAGCGACCTCGCCCGGTGGGTGGCGGCGTTGGCCGCACCGTCCGTCGCGCCGCTGCTGACGGCGCTGCGGCACACCCTCGACTCGTTCGTCGAGATCGGCCTGGGTTACCTCTCGCTCGACCGGCCGACGGGCACGCTCTCCGGCGGCGAATCGCAGCGGGTCAAGATGATCCGCCACCTCGGATCGTCGCTGACCGACGTCACCTACGTCTTCGACGAGCCGACGATCGGTCTGCACCCGCACGACATCCAGCGCATGAACGACCTGCTGCTGCGGTTGCGAGACAAGGGCAACACCGTGCTGGTCGTGGAGCACAAGCCGGAGGCCATCGCGATCGCCGACCACGTCGTCGACCTGGGGCCGGGCGCGGGCACCGAGGGCGGCGAGGTGGTGTTCGAGGGCACCGTCGAGGGGCTTCGGGCGAGCGGCACCGTCACCGGGCGGCACCTGGACGACCGCATCCGGCTGAAGCCGTCGGTGCGGACACCTTCGGGAAGACTGGAGGTCCGCGGTGCCAGTACCCACAACCTGTGCGGCGTCGACGTCGACATCCCGCTCGGCGTGCTGGTCGCGGTCACCGGGGTCGCGGGATCGGGCAAGAGTTCCCTGGTCCACGGCTCGGTGTCCGGGCGTGACGGGGTGGTGTCGGTGGACCAGACCCCGATCCGTGGTTCGCGGCGGAGCAACCCGGCGACCTACACCGGAGCGCTCGACCCGATCCGCAAGGCGTTCGCGAAGGCCAACGGGGTGAAACCGGCGCTGTTCAGCGCCAATTCCGAGGGCGCCTGCCCGAACTGCAACGGCGCCGGGGTGATCTACACCGACCTGGCGATGATGGCCGGTGTCGCCACCACCTGCGAGGTGTGCGAGGGGAAACGCTTTCTGGCTTCGGTGCTGGAGTACAAGTTCGGCGGCCGGGACATCAGCGAGGTGCTCGCGATGCCGGTGACCGAAGCCGAAGCGTTCTTCGGTGCCGGTGAGACGCGCACGCCGGCCGCGCACGCCATCCTCACCAGGCTGGCCGATGTCGGGCTCGGCTACCTCAGCCTCGGCCAGCCGCTGACCACGCTGTCCGGCGGCGAGCGGCAGCGGCTCAAGCTGGCCACACACCTGGGCGCCAACGGCGGTGTGTACGTCCTCGACGAGCCGACCACCGGCCTGCACCTCGCCGACGTCGAGCAGCTGCTCGGCCTGCTGGACCGGCTCGTCGACGCCGGGAAGTCGGTCATCGTCATCGAGCACCACCAGGCGGTCATGGCGCACGCCGACTGGATCATCGACCTCGGTCCCGGCGCCGGGCACGACGGCGGCCGGATCGTCTTCGAAGGAACCCCGCAGGCGCTCGTCGAGGCCCGCTCCACCCTCACCGGCGAGCACCTCGCGGCCTACGTCGGACGCTGACCAACTCAGACCGAGTATCGAAGCGGCGGAGCCGCTTGCGGTGGGCCGTCAGCTTGCACCGGCGCGGGTTCTGACGTGGTTCCTCGCTAGAACAGCGCTGCCAGCGCTCTTGAATTGGCATTCATGAGGAGGCGATCCCACAGCGAGGGACCGCGTCAGGTTCCGCTACCCGCACCGCCGCGCAAACCACTTCGATACAGCCTCTAGCTAGGGCAGGTCGAAGAGGGGGATCTGCTGCCTGCCCGGGTCCAGGCCGAGGATCCGGCGGCATTTCCGGCAGGTGACCGAGGCGTCGGTGGCGACGAGTTCGCCCGCCGCGCCCAGTCCCGACCAGCCCTGGTGGCAGCTGGGGGTGGGCAGGGTGAGCTCGTTGATCCAGGGACGCCAGGCCACCCCGTGCACCGTGTCCGAGCGGCCGATGCGCAGGTTCATGCCGGTGAACAGCTCGTGCTGGGTGCCGGCGAAGCTGACCGGGTCGGTCTGGGGCGCCGGGAACAGCGGAAGCGGCTGGGCGGTCACATCGACCAGTATGCGCCCGGCGGTGCCGTCGGTGGGTTTCCGACAGGCCGGTGCCGCCGCCTCCCGGGGCGTTCGGTCCACAGTGGACATCGTGGAGGCGAGTCGCCGGGGTGATATCGGGTATTGGACCGATTCGGGGGCTTTGTGAGATATTCTCCCTCGGGCGACCAGTGGACCCGAGGGGGGAGCTTCGATGGGGTACGAGGCGCGGCTCGACGAGGTCATGCGGGGCTTTCAGCAGCAGGCCGTGAAGGCCGCGGAACTCAAGGCGAAGATCGCCGAACTGCGTGGTCACGGCCGCAGCCCGGACGGCGCGGTCTCCGTCACCGTGGCCCCGTCCGGCGCTGTGCTCGGACTCCAGCTCACGCCCGCGGCGATGCGCCGTTCGCACACGCAGCTCCAGCAGGAAATCCTGGGCGCCATCCGCCAGGCCACCCAGCAGGCGGCGGCCACCCTGCAGGAGACCGTCCAGCCCCTGCTCGGCGACCGCGCCGAGCAGTTCCGCCAGGCCTTCAACGCCGGGCTCCCCGCCGTGGAGCCCTCCGGGCCGCCTCCGGCGCCGCCGTCCATCCCGCGGCCCGGTGCGCCCGTCCCGGTCAATCCGCCCGAGCAGGCGGCAATCAGACGGAACCGGCAGGCCGCTCCCGAAGTCGAAGACAACGACTTCGGCGGACCGATCCTGAGGTGAAGCGATGACGGGTTATCGCGTCGAGACCGCTGCGCTGGTCGCGCACAGCCAGGGCTCCCAAGAGGCCGCCGGTCATTTCGGCAGTCTCGCGGGCTTGCTGGAACAGGCACGGGTCAGCGACGACTGTTTCGGGCCCATCGGCGAGATGCTGGCCTTCAAGTACTTCGAGGGCCTGGAGGAATGCCGGAACCTGGCCACCCAGGCGCAGTCGTTCCTGACGCAGATCGCCGAGAAGACCAGCACCGCGGCGAAACTGTACGGGGACATGGAGCAGTCCGGAGCCGACGCGCTGGGCAGGTTCAAGGACCTGGCCGACGCCGCGGGCGGCGGCCCGGGCGGCCTGAGCGAGCTGAACCACGCCGGGGACGCCCAGCGGAAGAGCGATTTCGAGCAGAACGCCGGGTACGGCAGTTCCTGGGCGAGTACCGCGGGTGACGTGGCGCGCGCGAGCAGCCCGCCGGACGTCGCGATCGCCACCATCAACACCCGGATGGAGCAGCTTCAGCTGATCACCAGTCCGGGGCAGGCGTTCCTGGACAACGGGCTGGGCTTTCTCATCGGCATCGTGATCAGCCCGCTGGTCGAGCTGATCCTCGAGCCCGCGATCGGCGATCCGGAGCAGATGCGCAGCACCGCGAAGGGCTGGTCGCAGGTCGCCGAGTGGCTCGACGGCGTCGGCGAGCACGAGAAGAAGCGCGCCGAGGCCACCACCGAGGCGTGGCAGGGGCAGGGCGGGGACGCCTTCCGCAAGCAGATGACGGAATTCGCCGGGGGTTCGGCCGCGCTGGCCGCCGACATCCGGGGCGTGCAGCAGATCCTCGAGATCGCGGCCGATCTCTTCGACGCGTTCGTGGAGATCTGCATCGACATCATCCAGGAACTGGTGATGGGCCTGATCATCGAGTGGCTGGCCGCGCTGGCCGCCTCGTGGATCACGGCCGGTGCCTCGGTGGGAGCGGCGGGCGCGACGACGACCGCGCAGGTCGGCATCACCGGCACCCGGCTGGGCATGAAGGTCAAGGGCCTGCTCGGCAAGCTCAAACCGCTGATCGACAGGCTGGAGGAGCTTCTCCGCCAGTTGCGGACCGGACGACTGAAGAAGGTCGTCGAGCGGATGGAGGGCCTGCGCGAGGGCAACATGGCTCAGAAGTGGCTGGGCCGGAAGATCGACGCGAACCCGCTCGCCAAGATCCTCACCAAGGCCGACCCGGTGACCGGCGCCTCCAAGACCGGGAACCGGTTCGCGGACGGCGCGGCACAGCGGCTGGCGGAGCAGATGCGGAGACAAGGGCTCGATCCCGGCGACCTCGCCAACGGCTCGCAGGGCTCCTTCGCGCTCACCACCAACCTCAGCGAGGCGGGCCTGCGGATGGCCGGGATGAGCGGTACGACGCATATGCCCACGGCCGCCACCAAGGGAATCATGGAGAACGCACCCGGACTCGCCATGGAGCAGGGCGTCAAGTACGGCTACAACAAGGCGCAGGACCCCGAATCCGACGAGGAACGCCGCGCCACCGAAGAGCGAGGGTTCACGCTCGAATGAGCTTCTCCCATCCCCCTGGTCCTGCCACCGTGGCCCTTCCCCTGCTGGACGAGCCGGGCGAACGGTTGCTGTGGGCCACGTACCTGAGGACGTTCTACTTCGACGTGGACGGTCTGGACGCCCGCGGCGCACCGAAGAAGGGGGTACTCCACCGCGCGGCCCGTGCCGTCGGTGGTACCGCCGCGGTGTTCACGCTCGACGTGATCTTCGGAACCTCCGACGAGAGCCCCGACAAGCCGGCGCCGCCCGAGGTGCTCTTCTTCGGGTCCGCCCCGGGATGCCTGGCCCACCAGGCAGCGGGGGAGTTGGGGGAGAGTGGGAAGACCGGCATCAGGTGGGTCTGGGCGCTGTCCACGCACCGGTTCGCCGTGCTCGGGCCCGCACCGGTCGAGCAGCCCGAAGAGCCGCGGGAGCCGGACGATTCCGTGCTGAAGAAGGCTTTTTCCCTCGGCAGGGGGATCGGGAAGGGGCTCAGGGAAGCCGCCAGGATACTGGCCGACAACCGGCAAAGGTACGGCGAAAACATCGAGGGGGAGCCGATCGCCACGCCGCGGTATTCGGTGCGCACGGAGTTTCCGCGCGAACGGATCACCGGGGTCGCGGTGACCCGGCGCCGCACCGGACGGCGCGAACAGCCCTGCCTTCGAGTGTCTCTTGTGGACGGTTCCGGGGTGGATCTGCTCATCGCTGCCACCGATCCCGACGACCTCGAACGCCTGCGGGCGCTCACCAACGGGGTGGGGTGAACCATGACGGACCGCGTCGCGCACGAGGACTACGAGATCGTCCACGACGAGCTGACCCGGTTCTGGCTCCGGCCGGGTGAGCGGTTGTGGTTCGGCTGCGCTCCCCTGCGCGGTTACGTGCGGGCGCGCATCGGCGCCGAAACCCGCCTGCCCCATGAACCGCTGGGCGCGATACCGCCGCTGGACCTGGGTGCTTCCCGCTGGCCGCTGCCCGCGGAAGGGGTGCTCGAACAGGAGTGGACCGACGACCCCACCGTGGCCTTCCTGGCGCTGGCCCAGCGCCCGGACCAGCACGCCGTCTCCTTCGGGGACCATTTCGCCCACAGCCGGGGAGAAGCGCGCCTGGCCGTGACCACGCACCGGGTGGCGGTGGTGTACACGACGAAGCTCTTCCACCTTCCCGCACCCGGCGAACCCCTGTTCACCACGTTCTGCGAACTCGATGCCGGCCGGGTCCGCGGCTGCACCGCACCCTACGTGGGGCGCAGCATCCCACCGGTGCGGGTGATCCGGGTCGACTTCGCCGACGGTTCCGCCCTGCTGCTGCGCGATCCGCTGGCCGCCCGGCGGGTCGGCCGGGTCCCGGCGGCCTGAGCACGGGGGAGCGTTACGCGGTACCGGTGAAGATCGCCTTCTGGCCACCGAAATCGGGCTGGAACTCCAGGCGGAGCACGCCGGGGTCTTCGGTGGCGGCAAAGGCCCACTGGTAGGTGTAGGACTGCCCCGGGGCGATGGTGGTGAGCGGCGGTACGCCGACACCCCGGTCGGCGTCGACGATCGAGTTGGCCGCTTCCCCGTTGAACGTGGCGTTCGGGCCGAAGACCGTCCAGTTGAACTGGTACGGCGTGGTGCCGCCGTTGGTGAGGGTGATGTTCAGGATGATCGAGCGGTCCGGGTCCATGTTCGCGTTCGGCGAGGGGGTGTACGGCGCCGGTGCCTCGACCTGCACCGTGAGACCGCTCTGCCAGGTGAATCGCTCACCCCAGGTCAGGTCGGGTTGCGCGGTCGCGGCGTCACCCGCGGCGACGGTGCCGGAGGCCGCCTTGTCCTTGTGCTTGTTGTGGCCGTTGACGACGGTGGCGATCACCAGGGCGAGCAGCAGCACCAGCGGTACGGCGATGGCCAGCCACCGCATCTTCCGCCGAGGAGCGCGCGGCGGGGTTTGCCCGGTCTGCTGTGCTTCGCCAGGGTGGTGCTCCGGCATGGCGTTCCCTTCACGGTGTGGGACTGGTCAGCCCGTGAAAGTACGGCGGAAACGGAACGGCTGCCGGAGGATGAGACCTCCGGCAGCCGTGCTCCACCCCATCGGGTTTAACCCGATAAGGGGTCAGCAGCTCACCAGGACCGCCGTGCCGGCATTGAACGACACGTGCACATGGTCGTAGTGGTTGGCGGTGACGCTGCCGCGGTCCGGCATCGCGGACCACCCGCTGCCGTCGTTGTAGCGCTGCCGCCAGATCACGTACTTCACGCCGAGCCGGTCACGGTTCGCCAGCACGAAATCGGCGAGTGCGTTCCCGGTCGAGGTGTTGACCATGAAGTCGAGGGCCAGTCCCGCCGGGTGGTCCCCGGGCTCGGCCCGGTCACCGCGGCCGAGGATCTGGCTCACGGGGAACAGTTTCTTGAGGTAGTTGCCCACCATGGCGGCGTTCGGCTGGGCACCGTCGAGCACCGTCGAACAGGCCTGCACGACCTTCGGGGTGGTCGTGGTCGGTGCCACCGGTGCGACGACCGCGACGGCGGGAGCCGACTGATCCGGGGAGGCCGGAGCGATCGGCGCGGTGCTCGATGCCACTGTGGGCCCAGTGGTGGGCCCAGTGGTGGACGACATGGTGGATGCGGTGTTCGACGCCGTGGCCAAGACCGGCGGCGTGCTGGTGGTCGTCCTCCTGGTGATGGTCGTGGTGGACGACGACGAGGCCTCGGTGCTCGTCGCCGCGCTCGAGGAGGTGCCGTCCGTCGTGGGCGTGCCGGAAGCCGCCAGCAGGGTGCTCGCGGTCGTCGGCAAACTCGCCTGCATGGCGAGGGTGGGTGTGTGGGACTGCCAGGGCCCGCCGGTCACCCAGACCGTGAAGCCCAGGAGGAACGCGGCCGTCACGGCGGCCAGCGCCGGCAGTTTTCTGTTCTTTTTCGCTCTGTGGCGACCCGCCATTTCAGTACCGTTCTCATACTGCGGGTGATTGATCCGTTACCCGCCTGTTATTGTGGAAACCGAACGCAGCGTACGAATGGCGCAGGGCGAAGTCACCGGTGAGTGAGTATTCGCACAGATCAACAGCACGAAAACGCCGCCCCGCGTGAGGCGGCGAGGCGGCGGAAGTGATAGCGGCCGGTCAGGGTGCCGAAATGGCACTTACCGAGCGCAGGGAACCGGCCGCTTTGCGTGTTTTCGGAAAAAGGAACCGGATGGGGTCAGAGAGCGTCGACCACCTCGTCGATCTGCTCGGCGAGCGACGTGTCCTTCCGGGTCAGCCCGCCCGCCGAATGCGTACTCAGGTGGAAGGTCAGATTCCGCCACCGGATGTCGATGTCCGGGTGGTGGTTGAGGCTTTCGGCGATCTCCGCGATCCGGTTGACCGCCTGGATCGCCTGGGTGAAGGTGCCGAGTTCGGCCGTGCGTTCGAACTCCGCGCCCTCGGCGCGGCCACGCTCCCCGCCGGGGCCCTCCTTGACGTGCCAGTGCGGCAGTTTGGTCAGGGCGTCGGAGATCTCGTCGTCGGTCAGTAGTTCCGCCATGTGGTCCATCGTGGTACGCGAACGGGTACGCTGCACGGTTGCCACGGGAGCCCGGTGTGCGGCCGGGCTGAGAGGCGGGTGGTGCGCCCGCGACCGTTCGCACCTGATCCGGATCATGCCGGCGCAGGGAGGCCCTCGGTTTCCTCGTGCCGGCCACGGCAAGGAGGGCCATGAGAGGCAAGTGGGGCGCGGGCTTGGTGCTCGCGCTGGTGGGGGCACTGACCGCGGGCTGCACCCTGATCGGCGGATCGGAGGGCACCACCGGGGGCACCGTCACCCTGGTCACACACGATTCCTGGGCCGCGCCCCAGCAGGTGCTGGACGCCTTCGCGCAGCAGACCGGGATCAGGATCGCCGTCGTCAAGAAGGGCGACGCGGGGGCACTGACGAACTCGCTCGTGCTGAGCAAGGCCAACCCGATCGGGGACGTCGCCTACGGCGTCGATTCGACCTTCGCCTCCCGTGCGCTGAGCGAGGGCGTCTTCGACTCCTACACCAGCCCGGAGGCCGATCGCGGACCTCAGCGGTACGCCGCCGATTCCGAGCACCGGCTGTCCGCGGTGGACGTGGGCGACGTGTGCCTGAACGTGGACACCGGGTGGTTCGCCGCGAAGGGCATCCCGGTACCGGCGAGCTACGCCGACCTCACCGATCCCCGCTACAAGGACCTGCTTGTGGTGGAGAACCCGGCGACCTCCTCCCCGGGACTGGCGTTCCTGCTCGGCACCGTCGCCCGGTACGGCGAGCAGGACTGGCAGGCGTACTGGACGGCGTTGAAGAACAACGGCGTCAAGACGGTCAGCGGCTGGGAGGAGGCCTACACCCAGGACTTCTCCGGATCTTCCGGCAAGGGGCCCCGGCCGATCGTGGTGTCCTACGCCTCCTCGCCCGCGGCCGAGATCGGTGACGACGGCAAGCCGCGCACGAAGGCCCTGCTCGACACCTGCTACCGCCAGGTCGAGTACGCGGGCGTGCTCACCGGCACCAAACAGCCCGACAAGGCCCGCAAGGTGATCGATTTCCTGCTCTCGCAGCAGTTCCAGGCGACGGTGGCGGACAACATGTACGTCTACCCGTCCCGCCAGGGCGTCGAGTTGCCCAAGGGCTGGGCCGAGGCGGCCCCGCTGCCGCAGAACCCGGCGGCCCTGCCGGGGGCGCGGGTCCAGGAGGGCCGGGAGCGCTGGATCGGGCAGTGGCGTTCGCTGCTCGGCCAGTAGGCCGCGCGGGGCTGGGGCTGCTCGCCCTGGTGCCGCTCGCCTTCCTGGTGGTCTTCTTCGCCTGGCCGGTGCTGGCGATCCTGCGGCGCGGGTTCGCCGGGGACGGGTTGTTCGCGGTGCTCGCCGACGGGCAGACCTGGCGGCTGGCGGGGTTCACCGTCGCACAGGCGGCCGCTTCGACCGTGCTCGCGGTGCTGGCCGGGATCCCGGTGGCGTTCGTGCTCGCCAGGGTGCGCCTGCCGTGGGTCGGCCTGGTGCGGACCCTGGTGCTGGTGCCGTTCGTGTTGCCCACCGTGGTGGTGGGGCTGGCGTTCCGGACGTTGTGGCCGGACGGCGGGGTCGTGCCGCTCGTCCTGGCCGACGCCTTCTTCAACGTGGCGGTGGTGGCGCGCACCGTCGCCGGAGTCTGGGCGCACTGGGATTCGCGGGCGGAGGACGCGGCGCGCACCCTCGGCGCCTCGCGGTGGCGCGCCTTCCGTTCGGTGACGCTGCCCGCACTGCTCCCGGCGATCACCTCCGCGGCGGCGGTGGTGTTCCTGTTCTGCGCCACCAGTTTCGGGGTGGTGCTGGTGCTCGGCGGCGCCCGGCTGCGCACGCTGGAGACCGAGATCTACCTCCGGACCGAGAACCTGCTGGACCTGACCGGGGCGGCCGCGTTGTCGCTGGTCCAGATCGCGGCGGTGCTCGCGGCGCTGGTGGTGGGCGCGGCGGCCCGGCGGCGCCGGGAAACGGCGCTGCGCCTGCGGGCCCGGCGGGAGACCGCGCGACGGCCCACCGGAGGCGAGTGGTGGGTGGTGGGCGCGGCACTGGCCGTGCTGGGCCTGCTGCTCACCCCGATCGCCGCGCTCGTCGTGCGGTCGCTGTCCACTTCGGACGGATGGAGCCTTACCGGTTACCGGGCACTGGCCGGGCACGGCGACGACGGCACGCTCCAGGTCTCGGGCTGGGACGCGGCCGTCCAGTCGCTGCGGACCGCGACGGACGCGACGGTGCTCGCCCTGCTGGTCGGGGTGTCGGCGTCGGTGCTCGTGGTCGCGCTGCGGCGGGCGCCGGGCCGCACCGCGCACGGCCTCGCGGAGACGATGGACGCCGCGCTCATGCTGCCGCTCGGGGTTTCCGCGGTCACCGTCGGTTTCGGCTACCTGATCACGCTGGACGCGCTGCCGGGCGAGCTGCGCACCTCCCCGCTGCTGGTGCCGCTGGCCCAGGCGCTGGTCATCATCCCGGTCGTGGTGCGGATGGTGCTGCCCCTGCTGCGGTCGGTCGACGACCGCCTCCGGCAGGCCGCCGCGACGCTGGGCGCGGGCCCGCTGCGGGTGTGGCGGGAGATCGACTTCCCGATGACGGTGCGGGCGCTGGTCGCCGCGGCGGGGTTCGGCTACGTGGTCGCGCTCGGTGAATTCGGCGCGACGAGCTTTCTCGCCCGGCCGCAGGCACCCACGCTGCCGGTGGCGATCGCGTCGCTGCTGGCCCGTCCCGGGCAGTTGAACAACCAGATGGCCTACGCCGCGTGCACCCTGCTGATGCTGGTCACCGCGGCGGCCGTGGTCCTGATCGACCGGTTCGGTTCCGGCCGGGTAGGGGAGTTCTGAGCATGGCGCTCACGGTCAAGGGGCTCACCGTGGCCTACCGGTCGTTCACCGCGGTGCGCGAGGCCGCGCTCGACATCGCCGACGGTGAGGTGCTGGCGCTGCTGGGACCTTCCGGATCGGGTAAGTCGACGCTGCTGCGGGCGATCACCGGGCTGGAGCCACTGGTCTCGGGCGAAATCCGGTGGGACGGCGAGGATCTGGCGCCGGTCCCGGTCCACCGCCGGGGTTTCGGCCTGGTGTTCCAGGACGGTCAGCTCTTCCCGCACCGCGATGTCGCGGGCAACGTCGCCTTCGGGCTGCGCATGGGCGGCCTTCCCGCTCGTGAGCGGGAGCGGCGGGTGAGCGGGCTGCTGGAGCTGGTCGGTCTGAGCGGGTACGAACGGCGCCGGGTCACCGAGCTGTCCGGCGGTGAGGCGCAACGGGTGGCGCTGGCGCGGGCGCTGGCGCCCCGGCCGCGGCTGCTCCTGCTCGACGAACCACTGTCCGGTTTGGACGCCGCACTGCGCGAGCAGCTCGCGATGGAACTCGCCGAGGTGCTGCGGCGCGCCAAGACCACGACCCTGCTGGTCACGCACGACCAGGAGGAGGCGTTCACCCTCGCCGACCGGGTGGCCGTGCTGCTGGACGGGCGGGTACGGCAGGCGGGCGAGGTGCGTGCGGTGTGGCGGCACCCGGTGGACGAGGAGGTGGCCGCCTTCCTCGGGGTGACGGGGTTCTTCGACGGTGCGGCGGCCGGTGGCGTGGTCCGGTTCCCGTTCGGCGAGGTGGCTCTTGCCGAACAGACCCCGGACGGCCCGGTGCGGGTGGGCCTGCGCCCGCACGGGCTGCGGCGGTCGCGCACCGGGACACCGGGTGAGGTCCTGGCCATGGCACACCGGCGTGACCACCTGCGGCTGCGTGTCCGCACCCCGCATTCCACAGTGGACGCCGTGGCCCCGGTGGGCGCGGAGATCGGACCGGGCGATTCGATCCGTCTCGAACCGGACGCCGACGGGATCGTCCTGATCGGCGGCTGAGCGCTCAGCCCGCCCACATGGCCAGCAGCGCCAGTGCTTCCTCGGATTCGGGCTCGGGCGTGAAGGTGATCAGCCGCTGCCCGGACGCGTCGGGCAGGACGAAGTTCTCGAACCGCAGCGTGAGCTCCCCGGCCACCGGATGCCGGAACCGCTTGCGGCCGTGGGTGCGCTCGCGCACGTCCCGTCGGGACCACAGGTCCTCGAAGTCCGGGCTGTTCATGGTCAGCTCGCCGAGCAGGGTGGCCAGCGCCTGGTCGCCGGGGTTCCGCCCGGCGGCGAGGCGGAGCTGCCCCACCGTGGCACGGGCGACCTCCGGCCAGTCGGCGAAGATCTCGCGGGAGGCCGGATCGAGGAAGGCGAACCGGCCGAGGTTGCGCCGTTTCGCCGGGGCCCGCTCGAAGTCGAAGAACAGGTGCGCGGCGAGGCGGTTCCAGGCGAGCACGTCGAGCCGGTGGTTGGTCACCAGCGCGGGGATACCGGTCATCCGGCGGAGCAGGTCCACGAGTTCCTTTCGCGCCGGGCTCGGCCGCGGCCGGGGCTTCTCGGGCGGGCCGGCGAGGTCGCGCAGGTGGCGCTCCTCGACTTCGTCGAGGCCGAGCGCGCGGGCGAGCGCGGCGAGGACCTGGTGCGACGGCTGCCCGACCCGGCCCTGTTCGAGCCGGATGTAGTACTCGACGCTGATCCCGGCCAGCTGAGCCACCTCGTCCCGCCGCAGGCTGGATACCCGGCGCCTGTTCCCGGCCGGGAAACCCGCCTGCGCGGGGCCGAGGCGCGCCCGCCGGGAGCGAAGGAATTCGCCCAGTTCGTCCACGCCCTCCAGTCTGCCCGGCAGGCGGCCGGAAAGGGTGGCCCTGCCGGTACCAGCAAACGCGGGGCCTGGGAACCGGGCCCGGTACCCGACCAGCATGGGCCGAGACGAAAGGAGCCGATCATGTGCCACAGCGCCGAGAGCCTGCCGCCCTCCCCGCCCGAACCGAAGGAGGTGGCCGGCCACGGCCCACTCAAGCTGACCTCGGCGGACGGTACCGCCGTTCCCGCCTACTACGCGCTTCCGGCGGGGCCGCCGCGGGGCCGGATGGTCATCCTCCCCGACGTGCGCGGGGTCCACCCGTACTACACCGCACTGGCCCAGCGGTTCGCCGAAGCCGGTTTCGCCACCGTCGCGGTGGACTACTACGGCCGCACGGCCGGTGCCGGGGAGCGCGACGATTCCTTCGACTGGCAACGGTATCTGCCGAGCGTGCGGCCCGGTGAAGTCGAAATCGACGTGGCGGCGGCGCTGGCCCACCTGTCCGGCCACACTACGGGCCCCGCCTACACCGTCGGGTTCTGCTTCGGCGGCAGCCAGTCCTGGCGGCTGGCCGCCTCCGGCCTCGACCTGGCC
>NZ_VJWX01000142.1 GCF_007713715.1 Amycolatopsis rhizosphaerae | reverse complement strand
TTCCACCCCGGAGCTGGTGGCCGCGGTGGTCGAGGCCGGGGGGTCGGGTTTCCTCGCGGGCGGCTACCTCGGGGCCGAGGCGCTGGAAGCGCAGATCGCGAAGACCCGGGAGCTGACCGGGGGCCTGTTCGGGGTCAACCTGTTCGTGCCCGGCGAAAGGTCCACAGTGGACCTTTCCGGGTACGTCGCGCGGATTTCGAAGGTGGCGCGGCGGTACGGGGCCGAACCGGGCGAACCGCGCTGGGACGACGACGGCTATCCGGCCAAGCTGGATGTCGTGGTGGCCCGGCGCGTCCCGCTGGTGTCCTTCACCTTCGGCCTGCCTTCGCCGGAGGACGTCGCGCGCCTGCACGAGGCGGGCAGCCGGGTGGTCGTCACCGTCACGAACCCGGACGAGGCGGCGCGTGCCGCGGAGGCCGGCGCGGACGCCCTGTGCGTACAGGGCTACGAGGCGGGGGCGCACCGCGGGCTGTTCACCGACGACCCGGCCGATCCGGCCGGGGGCGCGGCCTACGGGCTGCTGGCCGCCCTGCGGCTGGTTTCGGTCCGGACCGGACTGCCGCTGATCGCGGCCGGTGGCCTGGTGCACGGTGCGGATGTGGCCGCGGTGCTCACGGCGGGCGCGGTGGCGGCCCAGGCGGGCACGGCGTTCCTGCGCGCCGACGAGGCCGGAACGCAGCCGGTGCACCGGCGGGCGCTGGCCGAAGGCGGCCGCGGCACGGCCTTCACCCGCGCGTTCAGCGGACGGCCCGCCCGCGGCATCGTGAACGGGTTCCTCACCGAGAACTCCGCACACGCTCCCGCGGCCTACCCGCAGGTGCACCACCTCACCCGGCCGGTGCGGGCCGCCGCCGCCCGGGCCGGGGACGAGGAGGGGCTGAGCCTGTGGGCGGGGCAGACCTACCCCCTGGTGACCGAGGGACCCGCGGCGGAGATCTTCGGCAGGCTGCGCGAACAGGCACTGGCGGCGCTGCGCCGGGTCGCCTCGGACTGATCACGCCAGCCGCGAGTGGCGGCGCGAGTACCCGAAGTAGATCGCCAGGCCGAGCACGAACCAGACCGCGAAGCGCAGCCAGGTCTCCGGCCGCAGGAAGGTGATCAGCCACAGGGAGAACACCACACCGATCGCGGGTACCACCGGCACCCCGGGGCAGCGGAAGGTCCGGGGCAGGTCGGGCCTGCGGCGCCGCAGCACGATCACCGCGACGCACACCACCACGAACGCGAGCAGGATGCCGATGTTGGTCAGCTCCGCCGCGGCTCCGATCGGCAGCAGGCCGGCGATGACCGCGGCGGCGACGCCGAGCACCCACGTCATCCGGGTGGGCACCCTCCGCTGAGGGTGGGTGGCGGAGAACCACGGCGGCAGCAGGCCGTCGCGGCTCATCGAGTAGCCCACGCGGGTGGCGCCGAGCAGGAAGGTGAACAGCACGGTCAGGATGCCCAGGATCGCGCCCACCGCGATGACCGCGCCGAGCGCGGGAAGGCCGACCGAGGCGAACGCGCTGGAAAACGCGCTTTCGCTGCTGATCTCGGGGTAGGGGACCATGCCGGTGAGCACCAGGCAGGCCAGCACGTACAGGACCATGGAGATGCCGAGCGAGTACAGGATCGCCTTGGGCATGTGCTTCTGGGAGTCGCGGGACTCCTCCGCCGCGGTGGACATGGCGTCGTAGCCGAACACGGCGAAGAACACGGTGGCGGCCCCGGTGAAGGCGCCGCCGATGCCGAACGGGAAGAAGTCCGACCAGTTGCCGGTCTTGATGTGGAACGCCCCGACCACGATCACCAGCAGCACCAGGGCGATCTTGAGGTACACCAGCAGGGTTTCGAACCGCGCCGCCGAGCGCATCCCCTGGTTGAGCACGAAGGCGATCAGCAGGCACAGCAGCACGGCGAACAGGTTCACCTTGTAGGAACCGGGGGCGACGCCGTGCGGTTCGGTGCCGGGCGCCCCGGACATCCACAACGGCAGTTTCACGTGCAGGAAGCCCAGCAGGTCGTTGAAGTAGCCGGAGATGCCGATGGCGACCACCGCGACGATCGCGGTGTACTCCAGCAGCAGGTCCCAGCCGATGAACCAGCCGACGAGCTCGCCCAGCACCGCGTAGCCGTAGGTGTAGGCCGAACCGGCTCGCGGGATGAGCCCGGCGAACTCGGCGTAGGAGAAGGCCGCCGCCGCGCTCGCGACACCGGCGATGAGGAAGGAGATGAGCACCGCCGGGCCCGCGGTCTCGTGCGCGACGGCCCCGGCCAGGGAGAAGATCCCGGCGCCGATGATGCCGCCGATGCCGATGGCGGTCAGCTGCCACAGGCCGAGGGTGCGGTGCAGGCCCCCGGTCTCCGCCGACTCGATCTGATCGATGGGTTTGCGGCGGAAGATCCCGGCGGCGGCCATGAACGTCCCCAATCAGTCCGCGAACGGCGATTCGGGCACGGTATCCCAAACCCTCCCGGGGCGGCAGCTGCGAACGGAGGCTTCGTGCTTGCTCCTGGCGGACCCGCGCTCAGCCCGCGGCCGCCTCCAGCTCCTCCGCCACCCGTTCCTCCCCGCGCCTGCGGAGCGCGCCCGCGGCGAAGTAACCGAGCAGCTCGGCCAGGGCCGAGGGGTCGTCGAGCTGCGGGCAGTGCCCCCAGTCCTCCCGCACCAGCAGGCGGCTGTGCGGCACCAGGGAATGCAGGCGGCGACCGGAATCGGCGCTGACCAGCCGGTCCTTGCCGCAGGCGACCACCAGCAGGGGTACCTCGATGCCGTCGATCCCGCCGTAGGCCTCGGCGAGCTCCTCGACGAGCTGCCGCGCCTGGTCCAGCCTGCCGGTCACGGTCCGGTAGTCGGGGAAGAGCTCGGTGAAGCGCCGGACGTGCTCCTGTTCGGCGACCCCGTGATCGGCGTAGAGCAGCCTCGGCACCACGTACTCGGCGATCGAGCGCACCAGGAACCCGGGGACGGGCAGGGGCAGCGACGACCACATCCGCAGAGGCAGGCTGCCCACCGCGCGCACGAGCCAGCGGTCGACGAACCCGGGCGCGGCGACGGACACCACGCCGGCGACGGGCCGCCGGGCGGTGTAGGCCGCGCGGAGGCTCATGGTGCCGCCGAGGGAGTTCCCCGCGAGCACCACGTCGCCCTGGGCCGTCTGCTCCTTGAGGACCGCGTCGACGAACAGGTCGAGTTGCGGCAGCATCGCGCCGGACCGCAGGGGCTCGGCGTCACCGAATCCGGGCAGGTCGACCGCGACCGCGGGGAGCCCCGCTTCGGCGAGTTCGGCCAGCACGGGACGCCACGTGTCCGCGCTGTCGCAGTAACCGTGCAGCAGCACCAGTCTCGGCCCGCTGTTCTGCCGGGCCGAGACGGTTTCCAGTACGCGGGTCCGGACGCCGGCATAGCTGCGGTAGCCGGCCCGGATCCGCTCCGGGCCGGCCGGACGAGCGTCCGGGGGCCGGCCTTGTTCCCGCCTCATTGCGGTCATGTATCCAGATTAGCGAGGAAATCTCATTTTTCCTCAAGGGTTTCCGGGTCACGAAGCCGCATCGGGAGCCCGTCGACAGGACGGTGCCGCAGGCCGGGGCCTATTTCCGCCGGTTCACTTCGTGAACACGATCTTTCCGGCCGTCTCGCCCGCGAGCATGTCCCGGAACCCCTTCTCCGCGTCCGCGAGCGGCAGCTCCGCCCCGATCTGGGGCCGGATCCCCGCCAGGTCCACGTAGTGGAGCAGGCTTTCCAGTTCGTCCCGGGTGCCCATGGTCGAACCGGCCACCCGCAGTTGCAGGAAGAACACGCGCTGCAGGTCGGCGCTCGGGTCGGGACCGCTGGTCGAACCGGACACCACCACGATGCCGCCCGGCTTGAGCGACTTGAGCGAATGGCCCCAGGTCGCCTTCCCGACCGTCTCGAACACCGCGTCCACCCGGTCCGGCAGCCGCGCGCCCGATTCGAAGGCCTGGTGCGCGCCCAGCGACTCGGCCAGTGCCCGCTTCTCCTCGCTGCGTCCGGTCACCCACACCCGGAAACCGGCCGCGCGGCCCAGCTGGATCAGCGCGGTCGACACCCCGCCGGAGGCGCCCTGCACCAGCATCGTCTGCCCGGGCCGCAGCCCCGACTTGACGAAGAGCATGCGGTAGGCGGTCAGCCACGCGGTACCCATCACGGCCGCCTCGGAGAAGGACAGGCCCGCCGGCTTCGGGATGGCGTTGCGGGCCGGGACCACCACGTAGTCGGCGAAGGTGCCCTGGTGCTTCTCGGTGAGCAGGGTGCGCTTGGGGTCGAGGGTGTCGTCACCCTGCCAGCCGGGGGCGTTGACCACCGAGTGCAGGACGACCTCGGTGCCGTCCTCGAGCACTCCGGCCCCGTCGCAGCCGAGGATCATCGGGAACTGCTCTCCCCTGATCCCCACCCCGCGCAGGGTCCAGATGTCGTGCATGTTGAGGCTGGCGGCCTTGACAGCGACTTTCACCCAGCCATCCGGCACCTCCGGCTCGGGGCGCTCCCCCACGACGAGCGCGTCCAGCGGGTTGTCCGGCTTCGGTTCTCGGGCGTACACGGCGAACATGCCAGCAACGTACCGCGATCAAGCGGCGCGTACGCTGTGAGCTGTGTTCAACGGGCTGGCCAACTGGTGGGACAACGCCGAGCTGTGGCTCGCGCAGTTGTGGTTCCCCCTCCAGTTCATCCTGGTCGTGGCCGTGCTCGGACCGCTGTGTCTCGGCGCGGCGTGGCTGATCGACCGGATCGTCGACCGGATCGGTGCCTGGTTCGGCTCGGCCCCCGACCGGGACTCCCCGCCCCGGTCTTAAGGTGTCCTGGTGTCGAAGATGAACGGGACAGGTGTGCGTTTCGCACGCGGGTGCCGCCGATGAAGACCTCCACCAGCAGAACGCGCATCACGGTCGCCCTGATCGGGCTCATCGTGCTCGTCCTCGGCGGCTGGCTGGTCAGAGAGGTCGGCGGCAGCGGCGGTACGGGGCCCGGCCCCAGTACGGCCTCGCTTCCCGGGCGCGCCCTGTCCACCCTTCCGCCCGAAGCCACCCAGACCTGGAAGCTGATCGAAAAGGGCGGTCCGTTCCCGTATCCCCGCAACGACGGGGTGGTGTTCGAAAACCGGGAGAAGCGGCTGCCCGAAAAGCAGTCGGGTTATTACCATGAGTACACGGTGCCCACCCCCGGCAGCCAGGACCGGGGCCCGCGACGGCTGATCACCGGTAAGTCGCAGGAGCTCTACTACACCGGTGATCATTACTCCACGTTCGTCGTCGTCGATCCCAGCAGGTAAAAGGCCATGGAGCAGCTCACCGTCAAGACCGTCACCGAGCAGGCCCGTGCGCGTGGCGCCTACTCGCACCTGCTGGCCGGGCATCCGGTGGACAAGATGTCCACGATGGAGGCCATCGCCGCGGCCCTGTCGTTCCCCGACTGGTTCGGCCGCAACCTGGACGCCCTCTACGACTGCCTCACCGACCTGTCGTGGCTCCCCAGTGGCGAGCACGTGCTCATCTGGGCCGGTTCCGAGGACCTCAAGCAGGCCGACCCCAGGGCGTACCTGGCGATCCGCAGCGTCCTCTCCGACGCCGAGCGGGCACTGGCGCCGGGCGGGGACCGGGCGGACAGCCGCCGCCTCACCGTCACCCTCATCGACGCCTGACCCCCCGCCACCCTGGGGCTGGTCGGGCCGTGAAGGGTCCCTTCACCGTCAAATCGACTGTGAAGGGACCCTTCACGGCAGCGGCCGGACAGACAGGGTCAGTCGGCGGGGACCCAGGCGGGGCGGCGCTTCTGGGCGAAGGCGGTGATGCCTTCCTGGCCCTCTTCGCTCGCGAAGAACCGTGCGGACAGCTCGTTCATCGCCGCGAACCCGGCCGACGGCGAGGCCGGTTTCGGGGCGGCGAGCAGTTCCTTCGTCGCGGCCAGCGCCTTCGGGCCACCCAGAACCAGTGCGCGCACGTAGCGGGCCACCTCGTCGTCCAGCCGCTCCCCATCGGTCACGGCCGTGATGAGCCCGATCCGGGCGGCGCGCTCGGCGTCGAACACCTCGCCGGTGAGGAACAGTTCCTGCGCCGCCCTCGGCGCGATCCGGGGCAGGACGACCAGCGAGATGACCGCCGGGACCACGCCGATCCGGACCTCGGAGAAGGCGAAGGTGGCCTCGCGCGCGGCCACCACGATGTCGGAGGCGGCCACCATGCCGACGCCGCCCGCCCTGGCGGGCCCGGCCAGGCGGGTGACGACCGGCTTCGGGCTGTTCCACAGCTGCTCGAGGATCCCGGGGAACTCGTTGACACCCTGGTTGCCGGCCTCGGCGCCCCTGGCCTCCTTGAGGTCCATTCCTGAGCAGAACACCGGACCGGTGTGGGTGAGCACGATCACCCGGACGGCGTCGTCGTCCTGGGCCTTCGTCAGGCTCTCGCGCAACTCGCGCCGCAGCTGTGAGGACAGCGCGTTGCGGTTGTGCGGTGAGTCGAGGGTGATCGTCGCGGTACCACTCGCCACTGAGTAGTGCACCAGTTCGTCAGGCATGGCTGTCACCTTGCCACAGAGCGGGGGCGTGATCCGCCCACCGTGACGAGGCCCGCGTCACGTCGCCAGTGCGAGGCGAACAGGGGCGAGGGACTCGCGGTATCGGGCCAGGACGACGGAGGCGACGCGCGGGTCGGGGGCGAGGGGCCCGGCGAGCCGGACGGTGGGATCAGCCTCGCGGGCCAGTGCCGCGATCCGGTCCGGGAGGCGGCCGGGGGCCAGAAACCACGACGCGACGGCCAGTCGCCGGGCGCCCTGGGCCCGCAGCCGGGCGATGGCGGCGGGGACGTCCGGCCGCGCCGCGCTCGCGAACGCGGGGACGACGCGCATCCGGTACCGCGCTGTCCACTGTCGCGCCAGCAGGGCCACCACCGCGTTCGCCGGGGCGTGCGAAGACCCCGCCGCGGCGAGCACCACGCCCTGGCCGGGGTCGCCGGGATCGGCACCGGCCGCGATCAGCTTCTCGAGCGCGACCTCGGCCAGCACCGGGTCGGGGCCCAGCACGCCGGACACGGTGACCTGCGGCCCCCGCACGTTCGCCACGAGCGCGGGCACGTCGACCCGGGCGTGGTAGGCGCTGCCGAGCAGCAGCGGCACCACCACGATGTGCCGGTGCCCCCGGGCGTGCAGGCCGCACAGCACGTCCGGCAGCAACGGCGCGGAGAGGTCCAAAAAGGACACGTGGGTCTCCGGGCCGTCCGCGGGGAACGACCGGGTCAGCGCGCGGACCGCCGCCGCCGACCGGGGATCGCGGCTGCCGTGCGCGACGACGACCAGTGGCGGGGCCATCACGCCGATCCGCTCAGTCCGCGGGCCCGCAGCACCGACCGCTCCAGCGGGCGGAACACCAGCAGTTCGATGCCCACCCCGACCAGCAGGATGAGCACGATCGCCGAGATCACCGTCGGCATGTCCGACAGCGTCCTGCCGTCGTCGAGGTAGGCGCCCAGCCCCTTGCCCAGCAACGGGGAGGTCGCGATGATCTCGGCCGCCATCAGCGAACGCCACGAGAACGCCCAGCCCTGCTTGAGCCCGGCGAGATAGCCGGGCAGCGCGGCGGGCAGCAGGATGTGCCACGACGCCTTGAGCCTGCCCGCGCCGAGTACCTTGCCCACGCGCGGCAGGATCGGCGGGATCTGGTCGATCCCGGCCACCAGCCCGTTGGCGATCGACGGCACGCTGCCCAGCAGCAGCACCGCGTACATCGCGGTGGGGGAGACCCCGAACCACAGCACCGCGGCCGGTACCCAGGCCACCGAAGGCAGGCTCTGCAGGCCGGACAGGAACGGCCCGAGCGCCGAGCGCACCAGCCGCACCTTGGCCACCAGCAGCCCGAGCGGGGTGGCGAGCACGATCGCGATCAGGAAGCCGAACACGGCGCGGTGCACCGAGGTCCAGACGAAGCCGAGCGCCTCGCCGTCGGCCACCCGCGTCCACAGTTCCCCGCCCACCGCCAGCGGCGCGGGGAGCTGGTATTCGGGCCAGAACGCCGCCGCCCACAGCGCCTGCCACACCGCGATGACGAGCACGAGGAACGCCACCGGCGGGAGAACGGCCCGCAGCAACCGTGCCGCGCGGCCCGGCCCTTCGGCGTCCTCGGGGGGAGTGTCGAGGGCGTCGAGGCCCGCGCCGACCGCCGCGTCGAGATCGTCAAGCCGCGGCATGACTGGAGATCACCTCACGCAGACGCTGGTTGATCGTCTCGGTCAGCGCCCGTTCTTCGGGCGCGGAAAGCCCGCCGACCGGCCACTGCTGCACCACGCGTCCCGGTCGCGACGACAGCAGCACCACGCGCTGCCCCAGCCGCACGGCCTCGCGAACATCGTGGGTCACGAACACGACGGCGGTGCCGGTGGTGCGCCAGACCCGCAGCAGCTCGCCCTGCAGCACGTCGCGCGTGATCGCGTCGAGCGCGGAAAACGGCTCGTCCATGAGCAGCAGCGAGGGCCGCGAGGCCGCCTCGTCCGAGGTGTGCAGCGCCGAGGCGAGCGCGCGGGCCAGCGCGACGCGCTGGCGCATGCCGCCCGACAGCTCGTGCGGCCGTTTCCTGCCCGCCCCGTCGAGGCGGACCAGTTCGAGCAGTTCCCCGGTGCGGCTCTTGCGGGCCGCGCGGGGCACTCCGGCCAGCCGCAGCGGCAGTTCCACATTGGCCGCGGCGGTCAGCCACGGCATCAGCGCCGCTTCCTGGAACATCACCGCGGGCCGGGAGCTGTTCAGCTCGATCGTGCCCGCGGAGGGGCGGTCCAGTCCGGCGATCAGGTTGAGCAGCGTGGTCTTGCCGCAGCCGGAGGCGCCGAGGAGGCAGACGAACTCGCCCGGGGCCACGTCGAGGTCGACCCCGGCGAGTGCGGCGAGGGTGCGGCGGCCCTGGCCGAAGCTCTTGTGCACCCCGGCCAGCCGCACGGCGTGCCCCGTGGCCGGTCGCACGGAATCCTCCACCGTGGCCGTCATCCGACTCGCCTGCCTTCCTCGGTCGTCGCGATCGCCGGCGATCACTGGGCGTCCAGGCCCGCGGCGTCGGCCGCCGGTTTCCCGGCCTGCGCGAGCACGGTGTTCAACGCGGTGAGATCGAAGAAACCGGTCAGCTTCGGCGCCGTCTTGGCCACGCCCGCGGTCACCTGGTCCTGGGCCAGCTGCGGGAAGCGCGAGGCCAGCGGATCGGTGGTCAGCTCGATCGAGGAGAACGCCCGGTCCAGCACGGCGGGCGAAAGGCTCGAACCGGTGAGCGCCTTCAGCTGACGGTTGACCGCGGCCTTGGCCTCGGCCGGGTCGGTGGCGGCCAGGGAGCCGGCGTCCAGCAGGCCGCGCAGGACCGCCTGCACCGTCTGCGGATGCTGCGCGAGGAACTGCGTGCGCACCACGACGACCGTGGTCGGGAACCGCCCCTGGGGCCACAGGCTCTTCTCGTCCACCAGCACCTTCGCCCCAGCGTCGGCGACCAGCCGGGAGGACCACGGCTCGGGCAGCCACGCCCCGGCGATCGCGCCCTTGCCGAACTGGTCCAGCGTCACCGCGTTGTCCTCGTTCTGCACGCTGACGTCGGTGAGCTTCTGCTCCGCCAGCCACTTCTTGAGCGCGACGTCCTGGGTGTTGCCCGCCTGCGGATCGGCGATGATCTTGCCGTGGAGGTCCTGCGGGGCGGTGATCTCCGGCTTGACCACCAGCTGGGCGCCGCCCGAGGTCGCCCCCGAGATCAGGCGCACCGTCCGGCCGTCGGACTTGGCGAAGGCGTTGATCGCCGGGCCCGAGCCGATGAACCCGATGTCGAGCGAACCGCCCAGCAGCGCCGAAACCTCGTCCGGACCGGCGTTGAACCGGGTGGGGACGAGTTTGGTGCCGCTGCCGAGCCGCTGCGCGAAGTAGCCCTTGTCCAGCCCGATGAGCGCCGAAGCGTGCGTGACGTTGGGGAAGTAGCCCAGCCGCACCTCGGCGGCCGCGCCCTGGTCGGCCGCGGGCGCGGCACTGTCGGAGCCACCGGCGCGGGTGCAGCCGCTGAGCACGGCCAGGACGGTCAGTGCCATGGCGAGCAGGCCGATGCCGCGTCGCTGGACTCTCATGGGGGACCTTTCCGTTGGGGGGAAGGGACTACGGACCGGGGGAGACTTCGTCGCGGTCGCCGCGCAGGATCGGCAGCGGGGCACCGGCGAGGCCGGCCGCGAGGGTGGTGCCGTCGGCGGGGTCGATCAGCAGGAACGCCCCGGTGCGGCGGTTGACCGCGTAGTCGTCCACCGGCAGCGGTTCCGCGGTGCGCACGCGGACCTGGCCGATGTCGTTGAGCTCCAGCGTTTCCGGAGCGTCCATACTGGACAGACGCTGCTCGTCGAAGCGGGCGGTGAGTTCCTCGACGAAGGCGGGCACGGTGCGCGCGCCGTGCTTGACCAGCACGCGCGCGCCGGGACGCAGCGGCTTGTCGGACAGCCAGGCCAGCGTCGCGTCCAGCTCGTCCGACGGTACCGGCGCCCGGTCCGCGGCGGCGATCACGTCACCACGGGAGATGTCCAGCTCGTCGGCGAGCACGAGAGTGACCGAGCGGCCCGCCTCCGCGGACGCGAGTTCGCCGTCGGCGGTGTCGATCCGCGCCACCGTGGTGCGCAACCCGGCGGGCAGCACCACGACCTCGTCGCCCGGCCGCACGGTGCCCGCCGCCACCTGGCCCGCGTAGCCGCGGTAGTCCGGGTGCTCGGGCGTGCGCGGGCGGATCACGTACTGCACCGGGAACCGGAACGGCACGTCGTGCGGGTCGGGCGCGGGCGGCACCGTTTCGAGGTGGTGCAACAGGGTCGGGCCGGTGTACCAGGGGGTGCCGGCCGAACGCTCCACCACGTTGTCCCCCGCCAGCGCGGACACCGGGATGGCGAGCACCGCGCCCTCCGGGTACCCCAGCGCCGTGGCGTGCGCGCTGAACTCCTTGGTGATCACGGTGAAGGTCTCCTCGTCGTAGTCGACGAGGTCGATCTTGTTCACCGCGAGCACGAGCCGGGGCACGCCCAGCAGGGCGAGCACCGCGGCGTGGCGGCGGGTCTGCTCGACCACGCCCTTGCGCGCGTCGACCAGCAGCACCGCCAGTTGCGCGGTGGAGGCACCGGTGACCGTGTTGCGGGTGTACTGCACGTGCCCCGGGGTGTCGGCCAGCACGAAGGTCCGCCTGGGCGTGGCGAAGTAGCGGTAGGCGACGTCGATGGTGATGCCCTGCTCGCGCTCGGAGCGCAGCCCGTCGACCAGCAGGGAGAGGTCCGGTGTGGACAGACCGCGGTCCACGCTGGCGCGGGTGACCGCGTCGAGCTGGTCGGCCAGCACCGACTTGGTGTCGTAGAGCAACCGGCCGACCAAAGTGGACTTCCCGTCGTCCACACTGCCCGCGGTGGCCAGGCGAAGTAATGAACTCATCAGAAGTAGCCCTCCCGCTTGCGGTCCTCCATGGCGGCTTCGGACAGGCGGTCGTCGGCCCGGGTCGCGCCGCGCTCGGTGAGCCGGCTCGCCAGCACCTCGGCGATGACCTCCTCCACCGTGGCCGCGGTGGATTCCACCGCGCCGGTGCAGGAACCGTCGCCCACGGTGCGGTAGCGCACGCTCAGTTCCCGGACGTCCTCGCCTTCGCGAGGCCCGCCCCACGGGCCGGAGGTGAGCCACATCCCGTCCCGCCGGTAGACCGGGCGACGGTGCGCGTAGTAGATCGAGGGCAGCTCGATCCCCTCGCGGGCGATGTAGTGCCACACGTCGGCTTCGGTCCAGTTGGACAGCGGGAACACCCGCACATGTTCTCCCGGACGGTGCCGTCCGTTGTAGAGGTTCCACAACTCGGGACGCTGCCGCCGGGGATCCCACTGCCCGAAGGCGTTGCGGAGGCTGAAGATGCGCTCCTTGGCGCGGGCGCGCTCCTCGTCGCGGCGGCCTCCGCCGAACACCGCGTCGAACCGGTGCTCGGCGATGGTGTCCAGCAGCGGCTGGGTCTGCAGCGGATTGCGGGTGCCGTCGGCGCGTTCGGTGAGCCGCCCGTCGTCGATCCAGTCCTGCACGCGCGCCACGACCAGGCGCAGGCCGTGCCGGGCCACCACCTCGTCGCGGAACGCGATGACCTCGTCGAAGTTGTGGCCGGTGTCCACGTGCAGCAGCGGGAACGGCACCGGCGCCGGCCAGAACGCCTTGATCGCCAGGTGCAGCAGGAGGGTGGAGTCCTTGCCGCCGGAGAACAGGATCACCGGGCGGTCGAACTCGCCCGCCACCTCGCGGAAGATGTGGATGGCCTCGGATTCCAGCGCGGTGAGGTGGTCGGAGCCGAACACCGTGCCGGACTCGGCGCCGGTTCCGGCTGCGGAAACGGAAGTCATGGCTGCCTTTCTGAACCCTTCTCGCCCTCGTTCAGCCGTGCAGGCCGCATTCGGTCTTGGCCTTGCCCGCCCACCGCCCGCTGCGGGGGTCGGCGCCGGGGGCGACCTTGGCCGTGCACGGCGCGCAGCCGATCGACAGGTAGCCCTCGGAGACGAGCGTGTTCTCCAGGACGCCGTGGGATTCGAGGTAGTCGCGGAACTCCTCGTCGGTCCACGGGGCGATCGGGTTGATCTTCACCAGGCCGTTGCGCTCGTCCCAGGTGACGATCGGGGTGTTCGCGCGGGTCGGTGCGTCGGCCCGGCGCACCCCGGTGACCCACGCCGAATAGCGGGACAGGGTCCTGCGCAGCGGGACCACCTTGCGCAACCGGCAGCACAGGTTCGGGTCGCGCTCGTGCAGTTTCGGGCCGTACTCGGCGTCCTGCTGCGCCACGGTCTGCTCGGGCACGGCGTTGACGATCCGGATGTCCGGGTAGACGGTGGCGACCGCGTCCCGGGTCCCGATCGTCTCCGCGAAGTGGTATCCGGTCTCGAGGAACAGAACGTCCACATCGGACTTCACCTGGGTGGCCAGGTCGATGAGCACGGCGTCCTGCATGTTAGAGGCCACGATGAAGTCGTCGCCGAAGGTGTCGGCGGTCCACTTCAGCGCGGTGAGCGCGTCCGCGTCCGCCAGTGCCCGGCCCGCCTCCTCCGCCAGCGCCCGCAGTTCCGCTTCCCTGGTGGCCGTGGTCATCGCACTCCCTCTGGTTGCCGTATTCCGATGAACTTCACGGAAAACACCCGGCGGCACGCGACGCACAGCCAGCCCTCGGCTTCGTCCGGCCGCAGATCCTCTTCACCGCAGTAGGGGCAGTTCAACGGTGTGGCGCGCTCACTCATCGCAGCTCGTCCTCCGGGGCCCGCGCCGCCCACTGCGCGAACCGCTCGCCCGGTTCCCGGCCCGCGTGGTAGTGGCGCACCACCCGCTCGACGTAGCCGACCAGTTCGCCGCCGGTCACCTTGTGCCCGCGCAGTTTCCGGCCGAACCCGGCGTCGAGGCCGAGGCCGCCGCCCAGGTGCACCTGGAAACCCTCGACCTGGTTGCCCTCGTCGTCGGTGACGATCTGGCCCTTGAGCCCGATGTCGGCGGTCTGGATGCGGGCGCAGGAGTTCGGGCAGCCGTTGAGGTGCACGGTGACCGGGCTGTCCCCGGTGTCCAGTTCGGACTCGATGTCGGCCAGGCGCCGCTCCAGTTCGGTGACCAGCTCGCGCGCCCGCGCCTTGGTCTCCACGATCGCGAGCTTGCAGAACTCGATGCCGGTGCAGGCCATCACGCCGCGCCGCCAGGGGCTCGGCTCACTCGGCAGGCCGAGTTCGGCGAGTTCGGCCTGCAGTCCCGGCACCTCCGTCTCCGGCACGTCGAGCACCACGAGCTTCTGCAGCGGCGTCAGGCGCACGCGGGCGGAACCGGCGCGTTCGGCGGCCTTGGCCACCGCGATCAGCGTGGAGCCGGACAGGCGGCCGGCGATCGGTGCCGCGCCCACCGAGAACGTGCCGTCCTTCTGGCGGTGCACGCCGACGTGGTCCCGCTGGCGCCCGGGCGCCTGGGGTGCGGGACCGTCGAGCAGCCTTCGCCCGAGGTATTCGGTTTCGAGGACTTCACGGAACTTCCGCGCCCCCCAGTCCTTGACGAGGAACTTCAGCCGCGCCCGGGAACGCAGGCGGCGGTAGCCGTAGTCGCGGAAGACGCTGATCACGCCCTCCCACACCTCGGGCACTTCGGCGAGCGGCACCCACGCGCCCAGCCGCTGCGCGAGCATCGGGTTGGTGGAGAGCCCGCCGCCGACCCACAGGTCGAAGCCGGGACCGTGCTCGGGGTGGTGCACCCCGACGAAGGCCACGTCGTGGATTTCGTGCGCCACGTCCGGCAGCCCCGAAATCGCGGTCTTGAACTTGCGCGGCAGATTGGCGTATTCGGGCTTGCCGAGGTAACGGCGCTTGATCTCGTCGATGGCCGGGGTGGCATCGATGATCTCGTCGTCGGCGATGCCCGCCAGCGGCGAGCCGAGGATGACGCGCGGGCTGTCGCCGCAGGCGGTCATCGTGGTCAGCCCGGCGCCTTCGAGCTTGGCCCAGATGGCGGGCATGTCCTCGACGCGGATCCAGTGGTACTGGACGTTCTGCCGGTCGGTGATGTCGGCGGTGTCCCGCGCGTAGGTCTGGGAGATCTCGCCGATCAGCGCGAGCTGCCCGGTGGTCAGCGCGCCGCCGTCGATCCGCACGCGG
>NZ_VJWX01000141.1 GCF_007713715.1 Amycolatopsis rhizosphaerae | reverse complement strand
GTCTACGTCAGCGCCGACGGCAGGCTGCTCTCCGTGCGGGGACAGGAGGGCGGCTGCAACCACGCCTCGGCGGAGGTCCGGTCCGAGACCCCGCAGCAGGTGATGGTGGACATCGTGGAGACGAAGTCGACCGTGCAGAACCAGATGTGCACGATGGAGATCCGCTACCCGCTGCTGTCGGTCGCGCTGGCCGCCCCGCTCGGTCAGCGGCACGTGGTTCTGCTCTCAAAGAAGCGCTAGACGCGCGGGAGCCGCCCGGACCGGGTCCGGGCGGCTCCCGTTGGCGGGTCGGTCAGCTGCGGAAGCTGATCTGCAGGACGGGCTCGGAGGTCTCGGCGAAGAAGTCGTTGCCCTTGTCGTCGATCACGATGAACGCGGGGAAGTCTTCGACCTCGATCTTCCACACCGCTTCCATGCCGAGTTCGGGGTACTCGAGCACTTCGACCTTCTTGATGCAGTCCTGGGCGAGCCGGGCCGCGGGACCGCCGATCGAGCCGAGGTAGAACCCTCCGTGCTGACGGCAGGACTCGGTGACCTGCTTCGACCGGTTGCCCTTGGCCAGCATCACCATCGAGCCGCCCGCCGCCTGGAACTGCGCGACGTAGGAGTCCATGCGGCCCGCGGTGGTGGGGCCGAACGAGCCGGAGGCGTAGCCCTCGGGGGTCTTGGCCGGACCGGCGTAGTACACCGGGTGGTCCCGCAGGTACTGCGGCATCTCCTCACCGGCTTCGAGCCGTTCGGCGATCTTGGCGTGGGCGATGTCGCGCGCCACCACGAGCGGACCGGTCAGCGAGAGCCGGGTCTTCACCGGCAGTGCCGACAACTGCGCGCGGATTTCGTCCATCGGCCGGTTCAGGTCGACGCTGACGACCTCGTCGGACAGGTCGTCCTCGGTCACGTCGGGCAGGAAGCGGGCGGGGTCGCGCTCGAGCTGTTCGATGAACACGCCGTCGGCGGTGATCTTCGCCTTCGCCTGGCGGTCGGCCGAGCAGGACACCGCGATGCCGACCGGGCACGAGGCGCCGTGCCGGGGGAGCCGGATCACGCGCACGTCGTGGCAGAAGTACTTGCCGCCGAACTGCGCGCCGATGCCGAACTGCCGCGTCATCTCCAGCACCTGCTGCTCGAGGTCGGTGTCGCGGAACGCGTGGCCCAGCGGGGAACCCTCGGTGGGAAGGTCGTCCAGGTAGCGGGCCGAGGCCAGCTTCGCGACCTTGAGGTTGAATTCCGCGGACATGCCGCCGACCACGATCGCGAGGTGGTAGGGCGGGCAGGCCGCGGTGCCGAGGCTGCGCAGCTTCTCGTCCAGGAACCGGGCCAGGCGCTTGGGGTTCAGCACCGCCTTCGTCTCCTGGTAGAGGAAGGTCTTGTTGGCGCTGCCGCCGCCCTTGGCCATGAACAGGAACTCGTAGCTCGGGTCGCCGTGGCCGGGCTTGTGGTACAGCTCGATCTGCGCGGGCAGGTTCGTCCCGGTGTTGCGCTCCTCCCAGAAGGTCAGCGGGGCCATCTGGGAGTAGCGGAGGTTGAGCTCCTGGTAGGCGTCGAAGATGCCGCGTGCCAGCGCTTCCTCGTCGTCGCCACCGGTCAGCACGCCTTCGCTGCGCTTGCCGATCACGATCGCCGTGCCGGTGTCCTGGCACATCGGCAGCACACCACCGGCGGAGATCGCCGCGTTGCGGAGCAGGTCCATGGCGACGAACCGGTCGTTGCCGCTGGCCTCCGGGTCGTCGACGATCGCGCGCAGCTGCGCCAGGTGCGAGGAGCGCAGCAGGTGCTGGATGTCGGTGATGGCGGTGCGGGCGAGCCGGGTCAGTGCGGCGGGCTCGATCTCCAGGAACTTGCGCCCCCCGGCGTCCACGACCCGCACGCCCTCCTCGGTGACGAGGCGGTATTCGGTGTGGGTGTCGGGGGCCAGCGGCAGCACATCGGTGTACTGGAACGAGGTGGTGGTCACGCACTGCTCCTTGACGCGGTTCGGGGCCTTCGACGTTACCGCGCGCTCGGCCTCGCCCACGCTGAGGTGTGGGGAAGAACTACCCGGAAAAGTCGGAAGGCCGGGCCCACCCCGACGGACCCGACCTTCCGGGGTAAGCGATCCGGTGCGCAGCGCACCGGTCGCCAAGCCGGCACCCTTGAAGACGCCGCTGTCCCGGGTGCGTTGCTTCGACTGTTTCGTGATCTACGTCATATGTCAACGCCGCTGTTCGGGTTAAGCGGGTTAAGCGGACGGTGACCGCCCCCGGACGCGATTGAAGGGAGTCCCGGTCCGCGGGATGCGGAACGGAACTCCCTTCGGCGGAAGGTGTTTCAGCTGGCGTAGGCGCGCAGCCGTTCGGCGCGCTCGCCCTGGCGCAGCTTGGACATGACCTCGCGCTCGATCTGGCGCACGCGCTCCCGGGAGAGCCCGAAGTGCTTGCCGATCTGGTCGAGCGTGCGCGGCTGTCCGTCGTCGAGGCCGTAGCGCAGCCGGATGACCGACTGCTCGCGCTCGTCCAGGGTGGCCAGCACGCGGCGCAGGTCGTCCTGCAGCAGGCCGGAGATCACCGCGCTTTCGGCGTCGGTGGCCTCGGAGTCCTCGATGAAGTCGCCCAGGGGTGCGTCCTCCTCCGCACCGACGGGCATGTCGAGGCTCACCGGGTCACGGGCGTGGTCGAGCAGGTCGGCGACCTTGTCCACCGGGATGCCCGACTCCGAGGCCAGTTCCTCGTGCGTGGCTTCCCGGCCCAGTTGCTGGTGCAGGTCCCGCTTGATCCGCGCCAGCTTGTTGACCTGCTCCACCAGGTGCACCGGGAGCCGGATGGTGCGGCCCTGGTCGGCCATGCCGCGGGTGATGGCCTGGCGGATCCACCACGTCGCGTAGGTCGAGAACTTGAACCCCTTGGAGTAGTCGAACTTCTCCACCGCGCGGATCAGACCCAGGTTCCCCTCCTGGATCAGGTCCAGCAGCGGCATCCCGCGACCGGTGTAGCGCTTGGCCAGCGACACCACGAGGCGCAGGTTGGCCTCCAGCAGGTGGTTCTTGGCCTGGTGGCCGTCGCGGATCAGGGCCCTGAGCTCGTTGCGGCGCTGCGCGCCGAGGTTCTCGGCGGTCTCCAGCATGTGCTGTGCGAACACCCCGGCCTCGATCCGCTTGGCGAGCTCGACCTCGTCGGCCGCCGACAGCAGCGCGGTCTTGCCGATCCCGTTGAGGTACACGCGAACCAGGTCGGCGGCGGGGCCCTGGGCGTCCAGGTCGGCGTCGAGGTTCGGTTGTTCGGGTACGCTGGTGGCAAGGGCCGGCTCAGCGGCGGGCTCGGGGATGTTTCGTTCGCGGGCGCGACGAGGCGTCCGCTCGAGAGTCTGTACTGACATTTCTGCCTCCCCGGTCACGGGCTGACACCTGGGTGTCACACCGGTTGTGCTTCGGCGCCGAGCCTGTGGAACCCGGTGCGCGATTCTGGCTTGGTGGGCCGGACATTGTGGTCAACGCCGCGGGCTGTTAAAACGTTCCCGCTTGCCCGAAGAGGAGACGGCGTCACGGGTCGTCCGGTTGCTCGACCAAGCCTGAACTTTTCCTGAGAGACCGGGGAAGGTTTCGCGGCCGCGCTGTGGTCTAGACCTCTGGCTAGACTTCCACCAGTACCGTGAAGGGGCCGTCGTTGACGCTGTGCACAGCCATTTTCGCGCCGAAAACGCCGGTGGCGACCCGTGCCCCGCGGCCGCGCAGTTCGGCGACCACCGCGTCGAAAACTTCGGTGGCGAGCGGCGGCGAGGCGGCCGCGCTCCACGACGGACGGCGGCCCTTGCGGGTGTCGCCGTACAACGTGAATTGGCTCACCACGAGCAGCGGTGCGCCCGCGGTGGCACAGGATTCCTCCCCTTCGAGGATCCGGAGCTCGTGCAGTTTCCTGGCCATCACGGGCGCTTTGTCCGGTGTGTCCTCGCGGTGCACGCCGAGCAGGACGAGCAGACCCGGTTCGCCGATCGCCCCGACGAGCGCCCCGTCCACCGTCACGCTCGCCTCCGTGACGCGCGCGGCGACGGCTCTCATACCGGCTCGACCATCCCGTGGCGGACCAGTTCCCGGATCATCGGCAGCGCGGCGGCGGCGAGTTCCTCCGCCGAACCGCCGTGCGCGACGGCGAGCAGTTCGAGCAGATCCGACAGCGGAAGCACGCCCCGGCAGCCGGCGAGCAGCGCGGCGGCCGCCTCGTCGATCTCGTGCTGCCAGCCGGGGCCGTCGGTGCGGTGCAGGCGGCGGACGGTGGTGTGCCAGCCTTCGTCGCCCGGGGCGTCGACCCGCTCCAGCAGTACCGTGCCGGGCACGCGGAACCGGGTTTCGAGCAGCTCGGTGCCGTGCTCGCGCAGCCATGCCACGCGGTCCAGCCAGGCACCGGCCTCGGGGCCCAGCGGATCGTCGTAGGCCTGCCTGAGGTCTTCACACACGATGGTCGGCTGCTCACCGCCGGTGCGCCGCAGGGTCACGAATCCGAAGCCGACCCCCTGCACCTTCGCCTCGGCGAACCAGTCGAGCCAGGCCGCCGCCTTGGCGCGCCCTTCCGGCGAGCGCGGGTCGATCCCGGCGTCCCGCAGCCAGGTGCCGACGTAGAGACCGGGATCGGCCACGTCACGCTGGACGAACCAGGCGTCGGTGTTCGCGGGCAGCCAGCGGCTCACCCGGTCGGCCCAGTCCTCGCCCTCGACGTGCAGCCAGGAGGCCAGCAGCTGCCCGACACCGCCTTCGTTGAGGAAGGCGGGCAGCTGGCGGACCACCAGCGCGGAGGCGTCGTCCCCGCCAAGACCGGAATCGCGGTACGTGTAGTCGACGCGGGCAGGCCCGACCACGAACGGCGGGTTGCACACGATCTGGTCGAAGCGGCGCCGGGCGACGGGGGCGAACCATTCGCCGCGCAGCAGTTCCACGTCGAGTTCGTTGAGCCGGAAGGTGGCCTGGGCCAGTGCCAGCGCCCGGGGCGAGACGTCGGTCGCGGTGACGCGCCGGGCGTGCCGCGTGGCGTGGAGGGCCTGGACGCCGTTTCCGGTGCCGAGGTCGAGCAGCGTGTCGACCGGGCGGCGGAGGGTGGCGCGGAGGAGACTCAGCGAGGCGTGCCCCACGCCGAGCACGTGCTCCGGCGGGACCTGGTGCCCCAGTGCGTCGGCGTCGAGGTCCGACACCACCCACCAGTCGCCTTCTTCGTCCCCGTGCGGGCGCACGTCCAGGCCCGCGCGCAGCGCGTCACGCTCGCCACGGAGCAGGCCGGTGCCGAGTGCGTCCTCCAGCGGAAGCGGCGCCAGCGCGGCACGCACCGCTGCTTCGGACTCGTCCCCGCCGAGCAGGAACAGGCGGATCAGCGTGCCGAGTTCGCCGGCGTCGGAGCTGGCGCGGAAGGCGAGTTCGGGTTCTCCCCGGCCCAGGGCGGCGTGTGCCATCGGGCCCAGCGCGGCCATCACGCCGCCGGTGTCGTATCCGGTGCGGCGGAACGCTTCACGGAGGCGGGCACAGAACTCTGGGGAAAACTCGGGGTTCACGGGGCGTAATCCTCCCACGCCTGTGCTGAGATGGCGGGATGAGTGTCGACGGTGTGCTCGCCGGGGTTCAGGAGATGTTGCCCGGGCTGGAAAAGCTGTATGTGGACCTGCACCGGCATCCGGAGTTGTCCTTCGCCGAGCACCGGACGGCCGCCGAGCTGGCGGGCCGCCTGGAGACGGCCGGTTACGAGGTGCACACGGGTCTCGGCGGCACCGGGGTGCTCGGCGTCCTGCGCAACGGGCCGGGCCCGGCGGTGATGGTGCGGGCCGACATCGATGCCCTCCCGGTGGAGGAGAAGACCGGCCTGGGCTACGCGAGCCGCGCCCGCGGGCGCGACGGCGACGGCAAGGACGTGCCGGTGATGCACGCGTGCGGCCACGACATGCACGCGACCTGGCTGGCCGGGGCGGCGGAACTGCTGGCGCGGGGGCGCGCGCACTGGCGCGGCACCCTCCAGGTGGTCTTCCAGCCGGGGGAGGAGCACGGCTCGGGGGCGGCGGCCATGGTGCGCGACGGCGTGTTCGACCTCGCGGGGCGGCCGTCGGTGGTGCTCGGCCAGCACGTGGTGCCCGGACCGGCGGGCTGGGTGCTGACCCGGCCCGGCGTGCTGATGGCCGCGACCGACGCGCTGCGGATCGTGCTGCACGGCCGGGGCGGGCACGGCTCGCGGCCGGAGACCACGGTCGATCCCGCGGTGCTCGCCGCGTCGGTGGTCCTGCGGCTGCAGACCATCGTCTCGCGGGAGATCGCCGCGACCGAGTCCGCCGTGGTCACCGTCGGCTCGCTGCACGTGGGCACCACCCACAACGTGATCGCCGACCACGCGGTGCTGGAGGTCAACGTGCGCACTTTCGACGATCAGGTGCGCCGGAAGGTGCTGGCCGCCATCGAACGGATCGTGCAGGGCGAGGCGGCGGTGGCGGGTTCGCCGCTGCCGCCGGAGATCACCGGGCTGGCGAGCTTTCCGGTCACCGAGAACGACGGCGGCACCACGGCGGAGCTGACCGAGGCGTTCCGCGCGCATTTCGGCCCCGACCGGGTGTTCGAGGCCCCCCTCGTGACCGGCAGCGAGGACTTCGGCGAGTTCGCCCGTGTCGCCGGGGTGCCCTCGGTGTTCTGGCTGGTGGGCGGGCTGGAGGCGGGACCGGTGCTGGCCGCGATGGCGGAAGGCCGGTTCGAGCGGGACGTCCCGTCGAACCATTCGCCCCTGTTCGCGCCCGTACCCCACCCGACGCTGCGGACCGGCGTGGAGACGCTCGTGGTCGGCGCGCTCAGGTTTTTGTCGGTGCCCTGAGGCAGAGTCGGGCCATGACCGCGATCCCGGAAGGGAACTACTCACCGCGCTGGACCGGCGGCGAACGTCCCGACCCGCCGCTGACCGGGGACGAACGTGAGATCCTCACGGCCTACCTGGACTGGCACCGGCGCACCTTCGAACTGAAGTGCCTGGGGGTGCCGCCCCAGCGGCTGTCGGAGAAGGCCATCCCGCCGTCGGGCCTGAGCCTGCACGGACTCCTGCGCCACCTGGCGAGTGTCGAGCGCTGGTGGTTCCGCATGCAGTTCGCGGGCGAGCAGGTGCCTCTCCTCTACTACTCCGACGAAGATCCGGACCAGGATTTCGACGATCTCGACGGCGATGTCGAGGAGGCCTTTGCGGTGTGGCGGGCCGAATGCGCCCGTTCCCGCGAGATCGTGGCCGCCGCTTCACTGGACGACACCGGCACCTCGTTCGCGACCGGACGGCCGGTTTCGCTGCGCCGGATCGTGGTGAGCACGCTCGCCGAGTACGCGCGGCACAACGGCCACGCCGATCTGCTGCGCGAGCGCATCGACGGCGCCACCGGGATGTGACCGGGAGACTGGAGGCAGTTTCCGCAGAAGACCGGAGACACCGGAGGGACCATGACCGATGTGATCGCACTGACCCGTGGCCTGCTCGCACTGGACACGGTGGGCCAGGCGGAGAGCACTGCCTGGAAACTGCTCGCTCCTCCGCTGGAGGAAGCGGGTTTCGTGGTGGCCGTCGCCGAGCACGAACCCGGGCGGGGCACCCTCGTCGCCGACTGGCGCCCCGACCTCGAGGTGCCGCCGCTGTGCCTGTCCGGTCACGTGGACACCGTGCCGCTGGGGGCCGAGCCGTGGCGGCACGACCCGTCCGGCGAGATCGACGGTGACCGGCTCTACGGGCGGGGCAGCAGCGACATGAAGGGCGGGGTCGCGGCGATCGTCACCGCGGCGATCGCGCTCACCGCCGGGACGCCGAAGCGGGCCGGACTGCGCCTGGTGCTCACGGCCGCCGAAGAGACCGGTTCCCACGGCGCCCGGTACGCGGCGGCCTCGCTGCTGGACGAGCCGAGCGGCCCGCTGGTGATCGCGGAACCCACCGGGAACGCGGTCTTCCACGGGCACAAGGGAGCGTTGTGGCTCCAGGCACTCGCCACCGGTGTCACCGCACACGGCTCGATGCCTTCCTTGGGGGACAACGCGATCTACAAACTGGCCCGCGCGGTGTCACGTTTCGAGGAGTACCGGTTCGGTATCGCACCGCATCCGGTGATGGGGGAGCCGACCCTCAACGTCGGCACCTTCAGCGGCGGCCTCAACACCAATTCCGTACCGGACCGGGCGGTGGCGACGATCGACGTGCGCACCGTACCGGGGCAGGACCACGCCCAGCTCACCGCCGTGCTGGCCGCCGTCGCCGGTGCCGGGGTGCGCCTGGAGCCGCTGGTGGATCTCCCTCCGGTGTGGACCGACCCCGAGGACGAGTGGGCGCGCTCGGCCGCCGGGATCGCCGGCGAGGTGACCGGGCACCCCCGCGAGCCCCGCGCGGCCCCCTATTTCACCGACGCTTCGGTGCTGACCCCGGCACTCGGTTCGGTGCCGACGCTGATCTGCGGGCCGGGGGAGCCGGAGCAGGCCCACGTGACCGACGAATGGTGCTCGTTGAACCGGTTACGGGAATCCGTGGAGATCTTCGAACGTCTCGGTGCGCACTGGTGCGGTCTTTGACGTGCCCCGGACTGTCGCCGGGGCGCGACGAGTGGCAGCATGGACGGCGGAGGTGGTCGTAGTGAGCAGGTCCCCCCGGTCGTCCGGGAAAGAGGCCGAGCCGGTTCTCATCACCGAGGCCGCCCCCTCCTTCGAGGAAGAGCACGCCGCCCGCAAGCGCAAGTACGCGCTGATGATGGGTCTGCGTTTCCCGTGCCTGGTGCTCGCCGGTGTCTTCTACCACACCTGGTGGCTGGCACTGCTGTTCGTGGTGCTGTCGGTGCCGTTGCCGTGGGTCGCGGTGCTGATCGCCAACGACGGCCCGCCCCGCAAGGCGGAAAAGGTCAACCACTTCCACCGTGAGGTGAAGGCGATCGAGCACCGCGAACACCGCGTCATCGACGGCTGAGCCGCTCCGGCTGAGCCCCCGCAACGCTGACCGCCCTGGCGCCGAACCGCACCCCGGCCCGCAGCGCCTCGATCGGGGGTTCTCCACCCAACCAGGCCGAAAGCAGGCCGGCGTCGAAGGCGTCGCCGGCGCCCGTCGAGTCGACGCAGGTCACCGCTTCGGACGGCATGCTCGTGACGCCATCGCCGTCCACCCAGGCGGCTCCGTCCAGGCCCGCCGTCACGGCCACCGCACCGACCGTGTCCAGGAGCCGCCCGGCGGCCGCGGGTTCGGCCGAACCGGTCAGCGCCAGCAGTTCGTCGGTGTTGGGCAGCAGGAGGTCGACGCCCCGCACGTCGTCGAGGAAGGCGGCGGGGTCGGTGAGCAGCGCGGCGGCCTGGGGGTCGACCGAGGTGGTCAGGCCCGCCGCGCGGGCGGCGGAGAGAGCGGTGAGCCCGCCGGCCCGCGAGGACGGGTCGAGCAGCACGTAGCCGGACAGGTGCAGGTGGCGCGCCCCGGCGAGGAGAGCGGGGTCGAGGTCCCCGGGCGCGAACCGTGCGTTGGCTCCCCTGGCGGCGAGCATGCTGCGCTGCCCCTCGCCGTCGACGAGCACCACGACACAGCAGGTGGCGGCATCGGCATCGACGGTGAAGGCACACCGCACCCCCGCCGCTTCCAGCTCCTGGCGCACCCAATGGCCGCCGGCGTCGTCCCCGATGCGCGTGACGAGGCTGGTGTCCACGCCGGCTTCGGTCAGCCATCGGGCGGTGTTGGCGCCCGCCCCGCCACCGGTGAGGCGGACCTCGGCCCGCGAGTCGCCGCCGTGCACCACCTCGTCGTGGCGAGCGACCACGTCGAGCCCGGCGTCGCCGACCACGATCACCTTCATGCCGAGGCCGCCAGAGCCACCGCGATCTCGGCGGCCAGCCGGGCGTTGGACAGCACCAGCGCCTCGTTGGCGTCCAGACTCGCGCCGCCGCTGGCGGTGTGGAAGTGCTCCAGCAGCACCGGCGTGACGTCCTGCCCGTGCACGCCGCCGGCGCGCAGCTTTTCGAGCCCCTCGGCCAGCAGCCGGTCGTGCAGCTCCCTGTCCATTTCGGACTCCGCGGGGATCGGGTTGGCCAGCAGCACGCCGGAATCCGCATACCGGCGGTGGGCCGCGACCACGGCGGCCGCCTGGGCCGGATCGTCCACTCGCCACGGCACGCAGTGCCCGGAACCACGCCGGTAGAAGGCCGGGAACTCGTCGGTCCGGTAACCCAGGACCGGCACCGAGTTCGTCTCCAGGACCTCCAGGGTCGCGGCGATGTCGAGCACCGACTTGACACCCGAACACACCACGAGGGTGGGAATCCGGGCCAGCACGCCCAGATCGGCAGAGACGTCCCAGGACTCGCTGGCCCCGAGGTGCACCCCGCCGAGTCCGCCGGTGGCGAACACCCCGATTCCCGCCGCGTGTGCCAGCGCCGAGGTGCTCGCCACCGTGGTGGCGCCGGAGCGGCCAAGGCCGATCGCCGGGCCGAGATCGCGCAGCGACAGCTTGTCCAGGTCCGCACCGGGGGCGCACACGCGCTCCAACTGGGCGGGGGACAGCCCGACGACGGCCTCGCCGTCGAGCACCGCGATGGTGGCGGGCACCGCGCCCGCGGCGCGGACGGTCTCCTCCAGGCGGCGCGCCACGTCGAGGTTGCGGCCGGGCGGCAGCCCGTGGGAGAGGATGGTGCTTTCGAGCGCGACGACGGGCCTGCCGCTGTTGACGGCGTCGGCGACCTCGCCGGAAGGGGAAACTGGGGTCACAAACGATCATTGTCCCCCAGCCCGGCCCCCTCCGGCGTCCTCAGGGCAGGTACTGGGCCTTCCCGTCGCCGAAGGACCAGTCGACAGGCTGGTTCTCGGTGAGCGCGATGAAGACGTCGGCCGGGTCGACGCCGGCACGTTCGCGGGCGAGTTCGGTGATGCGCCGGTAGAGCGCCGTCTTCTGCTGGTAGAGCCGTCCGCCACGCAGGGTGATGGCCACCACGACGAACCCGTCGCCGCGGGTGACACCAAGGTAACCGCGGTCGTACCGCACCTGGCCGGGCTCATGCCGGGTGATGACCTGGAAGAAGTCGTCCCCGGGCACGTCGATGGTCTCGGTCATGGCCTGGTGCACGGCGTCGCCGAGTGCGGTGAGGGTGTCCTGGTCGTAGCTGTCCGGAGCGTCGATGCGAACGAGAGGCATGCGCACACTGTACATACCAGTAGGTACAACGGCCAGGCCTTCGTGTCCGGGGGGTGCTGCGGCATCATGGAGACATGAGCACCATGACGCTGCCCGAGGTCGACACCCGGCCGGAGACCACGGACCAGACCGACAGCGACGAACCGAAGATGTTCCACTACGTGCGCAAGAACAAGATCGCCGAAAGTGCGGTCATGGGCACGCACGTGGTGGCGCTGTGCGGCGAGGTCTTCCCGGTGACGCGCTCGCCCAAGCCCGGCTCGCCGGTCTGCCCGGCCTGCAAGGAGATCTACGAGAGCCTGCAGCCCGGCTCCGGCGGGGAATAGTCCCGGCACTGCCGGTGATCCCGTGAGGGGTCCCCTCACCGTCGAATCGACGTGAGGGGACCCCTCACGGCACCGTGTAACCGGGGGCGAGGAGCCCAGTCTCTGGCTAGTGGGGGTCGTCTGCGGGGGTCTCGTCCTCGCCCTTGCCGCGCGGCCGCCGCAGCGGCGTCGTGGTGCGCTCCCACAGGCTCCGGCCCGGCCCGGCGGTCTCCTCGCGCATCCGCTCCTTCAGCCGTTCCATCTCCAGCCGGCGCCACTTCCGCCGCTGCCGCCGCGTCATCTTCGCCGGCCACAACTCCTGGATCGCCGAGTTGAAGTAGGCGCCGCCCACCACGGCCAGCCCGATGAAGAAGGTGAACAGCAGGAACGCGATCGGGGTGGCCAGCGCACCATAGGTGTAGCCCGTGCTGGTGATCCAGGTCAGGTAGATGCGCAGGCCCACACTGGAGAGCAGGAAGATCACCATGGCCAGCGCGGCGCCGGGCAGGCCGCGGTGCCACGGCAGGCGCCGCGGCAGTGCCAGCTTGTACAGCGTGGCCAGCGCCAGCATCAGCAGGAGCGCCACCACCGGGTAGTAGCCGATGCCGATCCAGGTGGACAGCGTCGGGCGCCAGGACTGGGGGAAGAAGTCGATGAGCAGGTCCGGGCCGATCGCGATCACCGGCAGGCCGATCACCAGCAGGATCAGGCTGGCCAGGTAGAGCAGCAGCGCGAAGATCCGCTGCCACACCTCGTTGCGCACGCCGTACTGGTCGTGGGCCACGGTGATCGCGTCCACGAACGACGACATCGCCGACGAGCCGGCCCACAGTGAGATCAGGAAGCCGACGGAGACGATCTCGCCCTTCCCGATGTGCAGGATGTCGTCGACGGTCGGTTCGATGATCTGCTTCACCACGTTGCCGGTGAACACCTGACGGCAGAAGCCGATGATCTTGTCGTGGACGTCGGCGACGAATCCGGGCCCGAACCAGTCGCCCATGAAACCGAGGCTGCCCAGCAGGCCCAGCAGCAGCGGGGGCAGGGACAGCGTCTGCCAGAACGCCGCTTCCGCCGCCTCCGAGAAGATGTTGCCGTCCCACGCCTTGTCGAGGGTCCGGGCGATCAGGCGCCGTGCCCCCTTGCGGGGCGGCTGGGGCTCGGTCTGGTTACTCATCGCGAGTTCCAGAATGGTCGATTTTCGCGGATTTGGCCCGTTACACCTGTGGCGTGTTCCACTTGCCCGTGGCGCCGGCGGCCCCGCGCCGGGCCGACCGGTACTCTTCTCGCTGCACCCTCACCCGCGTCCGGCGTCGCGGCCGGACCACACCGTGGGGGTTTTCGCATGTGGCGTTCCTGTCGGCGAGAGGAGGGGGACCATCCTTGTCGGACACGGCCCAGCGTAGTGGGAATGGACACCGGGCCCGTGAAGTCGGCGAAATCACCGCGCCGGAGCCGCAGCACGACGCGACCGCGCGCCCGCTGCGCGCCTGGCAGCGGCGTGCGCTGACGAGGTACCTGACCACCAGGCCTCAGGACTTCCTCGCGGTGGCGACCCCGGGCGCCGGGAAGACCGTGTTCGGCCTGCGCATCGCGGCCGAACTGCTCTCCGACCGCACCATCGAGTCGATCACCATCGTCACGCCCACCGAACACCTCAAGCACCAGTGGGCCGCCTCGGCCGCCACGCAGGGCATCGCGATCGACTCGAACTACCGCAACGGCCAGGGGGCCACCTCCTCGGACTACCAGGGCGTGGCGCTGACCTATGCGCAGGTCGCGGCCCATCCCACGCTGCACCGGGTCCGGACCGAGACCCGCAAGACGCTGGTGATCCTGGACGAGATCCACCACGGTGGGGACGCCAAGTCCTGGGGCGACGCGGTGCGGGAGGCGTTCACCCCGGCGGTCCGCAGGCTCGCGCTGACCGGGACCCCGTTCCGCAGCGACGATTCGCCCATCCCGTTCATCACCTACGAGCCCGACGGTGACGGCGCCCTGCGCAGCAAGCCCGACCACTCCTACGGCTACGCCGACGCGCTCGCCGACGGGGTCGTGCGGCCGGTGGTCTTCCTCGCCTACTCGGGTGAGGCCTCTTGGCGGACCAGCGCGGGTGAGGAGTTCACCGCCCGCCTGGGGGAACCGCTCACGGCCGAGCAGACCGCCCGCGCGTGGCGTACCGCGCTGGACCCGGGCGGCGAGTGGATGCCCGCGGTCCTGCAGGCCGCGGACACCCGGTTGCAGCAGTTGCGCGGCAGCGGCATGCCCGATGCCGGGGGCCTGGTGATCGCCACCGACCAGGAGTCGGCGCGGGCCTACGCGAAGCTGCTGCAGCGGATCACCGGGGAGAACCCCGTGATCGTGCTCTCCGACGACCCGAAGGCCACCCAGCGCATCGGCGAGTTCTCCGAGTCCGGCGACCGTTGGCTGGTCGCGGTGCGGATGGTGTCGGAGGGGGTGGACGTCCCGCGCCTGGCCGTGGGCGTGTACGCCACCAGCGCCTCCACCCCGCTGTTCTTCGCGCAGGCCATCGGCCGGTTCGTGCGGGCCCGGCGCAAGGGTGAGACCGCGAGCGTGTTCTTGCCCAGTGTGCCGGTGCTGCTGGAGCTGGCCAGCGAGCTGGAGGCGCAGCGCGATCACGTGCTCGGCAAGCCGCACCGGGAAAAGGACGGCTGGGACGACGAGCTGCTGGCGCAGGCCAACCGCACCGAGGACGAGCCGGGCGAGGAGGAGAAGTCGTTCACCTCGCTGGGCGCCTCGGCCGAGCTGGACCAGGTGATCTTCGACGGCAACTCGTTCGGGACCGCGGTGTTCTCCGGCAGCGAGGAGGAACAGGAGTACCTGGGCCTGCCGGGACTGCTCGAACCCGACCAGGTGCGGGCGCTGCTGCGCAAACGGCAGGAAGAGCAGCTGGCCGACGCGAAGCGCCGCAAGCCGGCCAAGGAGGAGCCGGCACAGGCGCCCCGGCGGCCGCAGTCGGTGTCCGAACGCATCGCCTCCCTGCGCAAGGAGCTCAACGCCCTGGTCGGGGTGTACCACCACCGGACGAAGAAGCCCCACGGCGCGATCCACAGCGAACTGCGGCGGGTCTGCGGTGGCCCGCCGACCGCGATGGCCTCGGTGGAGCAGTTGGAGGAGCGGATCGTCACCCTGCGTTCCTGGTGACGGCGACCTTCCGCGCGGGACGCGGAAGGTCGCTGGAGCCGGTCGGGAAC
>NZ_VJWX01000140.1 GCF_007713715.1 Amycolatopsis rhizosphaerae | reverse complement strand
GGCGCGAACGGGCGGCCGGTCGCGGTGGTTGCTGATCCTCGCGGCACTGATCGGATTCGTCCTCATCGTCTACGGCGGGGTGCTAGTCGCGGTGGGGGCCTTGGTGCTGACGGGCGCCATGGACCCGGGCACGGCGATCGACCGGACCGCGCTGACCTGGCATGTCGCCGTGTGGGATCTGTGGTTCCTGGTGTGGGGGGTGCTGTTCGCCCTCGCCACCATCGCCTTCCGCCGCCGGTCACCGGTGGCGGGCAGCCGGGTTTAGGGCCGAGATCGAGGTGGTGGGCGTGAGGGTGCGGGCAGCGGCTCCCCCGCGCGCCGACTTTGCTGCACGCCTTGGCCGGGGCAGCAGGGCACCAGAGCTGTGCCGGAGGCCGGGATAGGCTGCGCGGGTGACGAACCTGGACCTCGAGCCCTCCGGGCTGGCCGTGCTGACCATCGCCGCGGGCCCGTTGAATCTCTACACCCCCGACCTGCACGACGAGCTGGACGCCGCCTTGGACCGGTTGACTCCGGACACCCGGGCTCTGCTGATCCGGGCCGAGGGCAAGGTGGTCAGCGGTGGGGTCGATGTCCACCACTTCGCCGCGCAGAAGACCCCGGAACAGGCGAAGGTCCTGTTCGACCGGATGCTGGAACTGCCGAACCGCATCGCCGCACTCGAGTTCCCGACCGTCTTCGCCGCACATGGCCTGTGCCTGACGTGGGCCTTCGAGGTGGCGGTCGCCTGTGATCTCATTCTGGCCGCCGAAGGAGCGAGCTTCGGACTGGTGGAGAAGGTGGTGGGGCTGACCCCGACGATGGGCGGCACGCAGCGGCTCGCCGCCAGGGCGGGGGTGGGCCGCGCGAAGGAGTTCGTGATGACCGGGGACCGTTACCCGGCCGCCACGCTCGAGCGGTGGAACGTCGTGAACCGGGTCCTGCCCGACGAGGGCTTCGCCGGGGCGGCCCACGCCTTCGCCACCGGCCTTGCGACCGGTCCGACCCGGGCCCATGCCGCCACCAAGAAGGTCCTCGCGCATTTCGAGCGCGGCGGGGTGCCGGCGGCGAACGAGCACATCACCTCGATCGCCGCCGAGTTGTACCGCACCGAAGACCTGCGGTCCGCGGTCCGATCGTTCCTCGCCGAAGGGCCGGGCAAGGCCGCCTTCACCGGCCGCTGATGCCGTTCGCGTCACCGGCGGCGGGGGACGATCCCGCTGAATGCCGGTTCCGGGTCCGCGGGCCGCGAGCCGGCGGACCCGGGTGAGCACGCCTGCCACCGCCCTGTGAAGTCGTTCTTTTTTCTCGTATGTCAGGAAAAGTGTCATCGGCTTCCTCCTTGTCTGACGGAGTTTCGCGTCACCGTCGTCTTAGGACAGACGAGGATCCGTGCTGTCATCGTATGAGTCGGCCGGGTGTCGCAACATCTACCGAAAGATAGATTTACAGATCTCCGGCGCCGGGTACAGTCGGTTCTACGGCGATTCCGGCGCGTGGAATAAGCACTCCGCGGTCGCTCTGGTGTTTGATAACTCGATCTTGTTATCTCCGCTGTGCCCGGCGGACGTCCGTCGCCGCGCATAACCCGGGCCGGTGGCGGGTATGTGCCGGGCATGAGCAAGGTGACCGTCGCGGATCTGCGGAAGCTCCTGGAAGCCGGGGACGGAGCGAGTCTGGTTCTGGAGGGCGGGCGGATCCTCCTGGTGCCGCCGGAACAGCTCCCCGGGCACGCGGGGGCGATGACCGTCACGACCAGGGAGGACCTGCGGCAGCGGCTCGGCACGGGAGAGCCGGAGGAGCGCACGCTCCGCGAACAGGCCGAGATCCTGAACACCGGGATCGCGGAACTGGGCGCCTGAGGTTTGGCCGGGCGCGGCCGGGGTAGTCGCGGGCGGGTTCGCGACGCCGCGCGGTTCCAGCCTGCCGTGCGGCCAGGAGGGCCCGGAAGGCGCAAGCGGGCGATGCCCCTTCCGGCGGCGCTCGGTGCGGCCGAGTTGTGGACCGGGTCCGCAGGGCCTACCACTGAGGTGACGGCCACCGGGGTGATGGTCGGTGTCCTCGGTGCCGGGAGGACGGGCGAACCGAGCCGGAGGAGGAGCGATGAGGGACGAACACAGCCTTTTCGGGCCGCTCGCCGATCCGGCAGCCGACGCCGGCCACGAGGAACATCCGCCCCGCGTCGGGTTCTTCACCGACACCTCGGTCTGCATCGGCTGCAAGGCCTGCGAGGTGGCGTGCAAGGAGTGGAACAACGTGCCCGACGACGGGTTAAGTCTGCTCGGCATGTCCTTCGACAACACGGGCTCTCTGGGGGCTGACACCTGGCGTCACGTGGCCTTCATCGAACAGTCGCGGCCGCTGAGCGGTCAGGACGCGGGATTCGGTGGCCTGCCCACCGGTCCCTCCGGCAGCGAGGTCTCGGCGGGGACCGTGGCCTCCGCCCTCGAACAGGCCGAGCGGGGCGGCGGGGAACTGGGCACCTCGCCGGTCGATCTGGGCCTTCCCCGGTTCGAGCGGCCGGGCGACGCGACCGGGGCCGAGTCGCGCACCGACTTCCGGTGGCTGATGAGTTCCGACGTGTGCAAGCACTGCACGCATGCGGGTTGCCTGGACGTCTGTCCCACCGGCGCGCTGTTCCGGACGGAATTCGGCACGGTGGTGGTCCAGCAGGACATCTGCAACGGGTGCGGTTACTGCGTTTCCGGTTGCCCTTACGGTGTGATCGACCGGCGGGAGCACGACGGGCGCGCCTGGAAGTGCACCCTCTGCTACGACCGTTTGCGGGACGGCCTCGAGCCGGCCTGCGCCAAGGCCTGCCCGACCGAGTCCATCCAGTTCGGGCCGCTCGACGAACTGCGGGAGCGAGCGGCGCGGCGGCTGGCCCGGCTCCACGAGGACGGGGTGGCCGAGGCCCGGCTGTACGGTCACGACCCCGGGGACGGGGTGGGTGGTGCCGGCGCGTTCTTCCTGCTGCTGGACGAGCCGGAGGTCTACGGACTGCCACCGGATCCGGTGGTGCCGACCCGTGACCTGGCGTCGATGTGGAAATACGCGGGGATGGCCGCTTCGGCGTTCGTCGCCGCCGCCGTGTCGGTCTTCCTGGGGAGGGGAAAGCGATGAGCCGCAACGGACAGCGCGGGCAGGCGGCCGTACCGTCGGCGGAATTCCGGTCCTATTACGGCCGGGCCGTGTTGAAGACCCCGGTATGGGAATGGAAGATCCCGGCCTACCTGTTCACGGGCGGGCTGTCGGCGGGATCGGCGATGCTGGCGGCGGGCGCCGATCTCACCGGTCGCCCCGACCTGCGCCGGACGGGCAGACTCGCCGCCCTGGGAAGCCTGGTGGTCAGCACCGTGCTGCTGATCGCCGATCTCGGGCGGCCGGAACGGTTCCACCACATGCTCAGAGTGGCCAAACCCAGTTCTCCGATGAGCGTGGGCACCTGGATCCTGGTCGCCTACGGGCCGGGGGCCGGTGTCGGTGGGCTGGCCGAACTCGTGCCGAGCGGCCTGCGTCGAACCTTGCCGGGCCGGCTGCTGTGCCGGATGGCGCGTCCCGCTGGGCTGGCGGCGGCGGCCGTGGCCCCCGGTGTCGCGTCCTACACGGCGGTCCTGCTGTCGCAGACCGCGGTGCCCGCCTGGCATGAGGCGCACCCCTGCCTGCCCTTCGTGTTCACCGGATCGGCCGCGGCGAGCGGGGGCGGGCTGGGCATGGCACTGACACCCGTGGCGCAGGCCGGTCCTGCGCGGCGGCTGGCGGTGGTGGGTGCGCTGCTGGAAACCGCCGCCTCACGGATGCTCGGCCGGCAAACCGGGGTTTCGGCCGAGGCCTACTCGACCGGCCGGGCCGGGCGGCTGAAGTCCTGGGCGGAGGCGCTCACCGCCGGGGGTGCGGCAGGCACCGTCCTCGCCCGCCGCAGCCGGACCGCTGCCGTCGCGTCCGGGCTGGCGCTGCTGGCCGGTAGCGCCCTGCAGCGCTTCGCCGTCTTCGAAGCCGGAGTAGCGTCCACAAAGGACCCGAAGTACGTGGTGGTGCCGCAGCGGGAACGGGTTGACGCGGGCATCCCCGTCCGGGGAGACGACCGGGCACCGGCGGGCGGCGCCGGGTAGCGCAGGCTCGAATCGATGGCTCGGCCAGGGCCTGCGGAAACCCTGCCGGACAGCCCTTGCCGCCGAGGAGGCAGAAACGAGGGAACGACGATGGGCCAGCGCGCTGCTCACCCGCATGCACGGCACCTTCAACCTCGTTGGCGGGCTCTGAGCGGGTCTTCGGGCGCAGGCCGACCGCTGGCTGCAGCAGACCGTCGCCGGGCTGCTCGTCGCCGTGGACTGGGCGCAGTTGTCGGCAGCCGGAACGAAGAAAGGGCGGAGGCTGGCGTGGCGACTGGGCCTCGGCGCCGCCGCCACGCTGCTCGCCATCGACCTGTGCTACGCCCCCTCGGGCCGGATTTCCCGGACCTACCTGCTCGACGCGGCCCTGGAAACCGCTCTGATGGCGGTCTGGTCGCTGGACGCCCTCAGCGACTGATCCTCAGCGACTGATCAGCCCCCGACCGCCTTGCGGATCGCGTCGCGCACCCGGTCCATGATCGCCACCGGCGTGCCCAGCACCACGTTGGCCGCGGCGCCTTCCACCCCGGGGTGAGGGTGTGTCGGAGCGATCGCCTCGGCGGCGCGGACGGTGTCGGCCATGGCGATCCGGCGCTTCTCGTCGACACCCTTGTGCAGCAGGGGGAACTCCTGGCGTTCTTCGTGTGCGGCGTGGGCGAGCACATCTTCACGCAGTTCGCGGAGCAGCGTGTCGAAGCCTTCCGCCTCGGGGCCCATATCGTCCAGCGTGGCCAGCAACTCCTTGGCCCGGCGTTCCTCGCTCAGGCGCGCCTCCACCACCTTGTCCCCGCCGGGTAGCTTGCGCACCTCGGGGTGGACCAGTTCCTCTTCCGCGGTTTCGTGCACCGACAGCAGGCGCACCAGGCTGCGGAAACTCTCGGTCCGTTCGGTGCCGGTCGCCTGCTCGATCTCGCCGAACAGCCTGCGGATCTCCTGATGCTGCTGCCTGAGCAGGGCCACGACATCCTTCTGTTGCGCCACTCTGTCCTCCTCCTCGTCGTCCTCCGTCGTCCCGACGCAGGGCTGGGGATACCCGCGACGAGGCCGTCCCACACGGTTCCGCCGTCGCCTGCCCGGGTACACCCGGCGAATGAACCACCGGCACGTGCCCGACCGCAGCACCTTCGGCAGCCGCGTTGTCACGAAGGTGACCGCCTGGGTGGGGTGGGGACCGGTGATCGCCGTCGCGACCCTGCTGGTGGTGGCCTGGTCGGCCGGGTTGCTCTACGTCGGAGGCGGCCTGGACAACCAGCCCTATCAGCTCATCCTGAACTCGGTCACCTCGATCGTGACGTTCCTGATGGTGTTCGTCATCCAATCCGCGCAGAACCGGGACGGCAGGGCGATGCAGGCCAAGCTCGACGTCCAGAGCCGGGTGCTGTCGGCACTGGCGCGCCGCATGAAGCTCGACGACCCCGACGAGAACCTCGAGCTGATCGGTCTCGAAGAAGCTCCGGAACGGCATATCCAGGCCTACCAGCACCGGGTACGGAGCCGTGGCTACGTTGAGGGCGAGGAGTGAGTTCCGCCGGTGGCGCCGGGCAGGACAGGTCCGCGGCCGCTAGCGTGCACAGCCATGCGAATGCCCCGGCGGTGGTACGACGAGGGTGAGGACCCCGACTACCGGTTCACCCTGGCGAACGAGCGCACCTTCCTGGCCTGGCTGCGGACCGGCCTGGCCCTCGTGGGCGGCGCGATCGTGCTGGCCCAGCTGGTCCCGCCGTTCACCATCGCCGGGCTGCGGACCGGCCTGGCCGCCCTGCTGGCCCTGTCGGGCACACTGCTGTCGGCCTTTTCCTACCGGAGATGGGCCCGGGTGCAGTGGGCGATGCGCACCCAGAAGCCACTGCCGGCGACCCGCCTGCCCATCGTCATCGGCTGGGTGGCCGCGGCGGCCGGCCTCGTCGTGCTGCTCGTCGTGCTGATCAGGCCGCTATGACTCCCCGTGATCCCGGTCTGCAACCCGAGCGGACCGCACTGGCCTGGCACCGGACGGCCCTCGGCGCGGCCGTGCTGACCGTGCTGCTGGTGCGTCATGGCGCGGTCGTCCGCGCCCCGCTGGAACTGGCCGCCGGGGGCTTCACCTTCCTGACCGCCCTGTTCGCCGCGCTCACCTCGCGCACCGTCCGGAGCGGCATCGCGCCCCGGCGGCAGCTGCTCCTGGTCACCGGGACCCTGGTGGCGGCCGGGTTGCTCATCACAGGCCAACTGGTCATCCGGTGAGCTCAGGACGGGTGCCGCCGCAGCCGGACACGGTAGGAGTAGTGCTCAGGGAGGAAGTGGCTGATCGCGAGCTCGACCGGTACGCCCGCCGAGGAAAGATAGAGCCGGTCGATGCGGAGCAGCGCGCGATCCCGTCCGCACCCGAGGCGTTCGGCGACCTCCACCGAGGCATGCCCGACGGTGACGCTCTGCTCGGCCTCCACGATCGGATCCTTCAGCCTGCCCTCCAGCAGGCCGATGACGGTCGCGCTGCTGTGCGCGCCCGGAGCCGACACCTCCGGCACCGCTTCGAGCAGCTTCCCGATCGCGGGCGGCAGGAACACCGTGGTCAGGCAGAACGGGACGTTCTCGTGCACTCGGAGGAAGGCCAGCTGGTGCACGCCATCGGTGGGCAGCCGCAGCCGGCCGGCCGCGTCCACGTCGATCCTGCGGTGCAGCGGCGTCACCAGGCGCATGCTCGTGTCCAGTGACAGGCCCATCAGGTCCTCGATCGACCCGAACTGCCGCAGGTAGCGCTCCGAGGCGGGGGCGGCGAACGTGCCGCGCCCCGGCACGCGATGGACGATCCCGTCGGCGACGAGGTCCTGGAAGGCCCGCCGCACCGTCTGGCGGCTCACCCCGTGCTGTCCGGCGAGTTCGGCCTCCGTGGGCAGGCGCACGCCGTCGGGGAACTCGTGACGCAGGATGGCTTCCCGCAGTTCCCGGGCCAGCCGCAGGTAGGCGCTCTCCCGCATCAGACTTCCAGACCACCGCGGCTGACCAGCTGGCGGGCGATCACACCGCGCTGGATCTCGTTGGTGCCTTCCCCGACGATCACCAGCGGTGCGTCCCGGAAGTAGCGCTCCACGTCGAACCCGGTCGAATAGCCGTACCCGCCGTGGATGCGCACCGCGTCCAGCACGATCTGCAGGGCGGTTTCGGAGGCGAAAAGCTCGGCCATGCCCGCTTCCATGTCCACCCGTCGCCCCGCGTCGGCCTCGCGGGCGGCGGTGCCGCCGAACTCCTCGGGCACGGCCAGGCCGAAGACGCCCAGCGCCTTCATTTCGTCGATCGGCCGCTCGGGGTAGGTGTCGGCGTGCTCCAGCTCCCGCACCACCGGCCGGACCTGTTCGTCGACCCAGGCGCGGATCGTTTCGACCATGAGCCGCTCGTCCGCGGAGAGGCTGTCGAGGGTGCCCATTGCGTATTTGTACGGCCATGGGACATTCGTGGTCAACACCTTGCCGCAGAGGGAAGCTTGACGATCGGTGTCGCTGCGAACAAGACTGTCCGGGACCTTTGTGCGGCCGAATCGAGGGAGCGACATGGCGCTGGGTGAGCATCTGGAGTCCTGGCGGCCGGAACCGGTCACCACCGTCGACGACATGCTGCCCGGACCGGTCGCCGCGATGTCGGCGGTGCTCGACCAGCCGATCCCGGCGGGACCGCTCCCGCCGCTGTGGCACTGGTTGTACTTCCTCGACTGGCCCTTGCAGCGCGAACTCGGCGAGGACGGCCATCCCCGCGAGGGCCACTTCCTCCCGCCGATCCCGGACCGGCGCCGGATGATCGCCGGGGGCAGGCTGAAGGTGCGGGAGCCGCTCGAACTCGGCGTGGAGGCCGAGCGGGTGAGCCGGCTGGGCGAGGTCACGGTCAAGCAGGGCAGTACCGGCGAGATGGTGTTCGTGACCGTGCGCCACGAGATCAGCCAGGGTGGGCGGCTGCGGCTCGTGGAGGACCAGGATGTCGTCTACCGCTCCGGCGAGGACGAGCGCCGCAAGGCGATGCTGACCAGGAGCACCACCGAAGCTCCCGCGGCCGACGAGCGCTGGCAGAAGGAGCTGCGGCCGGACACCCGCCTGCTCTTCCGGTTCAGCGCGCTGACCGCGAACGCCCACCGCATCCACTACGACGAGCCGTACGTGCGGGACGTGGAAGGCTATCCGGGACTGGTCGTGCACGGCCCGCTGCTGGTGCTGCTGATGCTGGAACTGGTCCGCGACCGGCCGGTGCGGTCGGTCGCGTTCCGGCTCCGCAGGCCGGTTTTCGCCGGGGAGCACCTGCGGTTGCTGGGATCCCCGGGCCTGGAAGGGGCAGGTCTGCGGGTCGCCACCGCTCGTGAAGACCGCCACGCCACGGCCGAAGTGGGGTTCGCGTGACCAGCGCGCTCGCTCAGCTCGTCACGGTCCTGTTCGTGCCGGGCCACCGGCCGGAACGCTTCGGCAAGGCCGCGGCCTCCGGGGCCGGCGCGGTGATCCTGGATCTGGAAGACGCGGTCGCCGAAGCAGACAAGGAAAAGGCGCGAGCCGCCGTCGCCTCGTGGCTGTCGGCGGGCGGCGAGGCCGTGGTGCGGATCAACCCGCCGGGCACTCCGTGGTACGAGGACGACCTGGAGGTCGCCAGGGCGCACCGGTGCCCGGTGATGCTGCCGAAGGCCGAGGATCCGCGGGCCATCGCCGCGCTCGGCCTGCCGGTGATCCCGCTGGTGGAAACCGCTTCCGGGATCGAAGACGCCACGGCGGTCTGCCGCGCGGGCAACGTCGTCCGGGTCGCGTTCGGCAGCGTCGACCTGGCCACCGAACTCGGTGTCCGCCACGACGACACCCTGGCCCTGGCCTTCGCGCGCTCGCGGCTGGTGATCGCCAGCGCGGCCGCCGGCCTCGCGCCGCCCCTGGACGGGGTGACCACCGACCTGACCGGAACCGCCGTGCTCGAGGCGGACGTCGAGCACGCGCGAAGGCTCGGCTTCGGCGGGAAGCTCTGTGTCCATCCGAAGCAGATCGACGTGGTGGCGCGGGGTTTCGCACCCACGGACGCGGAACTGGACTGGGCAAGGCGCGTGGTCGGTGCCGCCGATTCGGTGTCTACTGTGGACGGACAGATGGTGGACCTGCCGGTGCTCGAACGCGCGCGACGGCTGCTCGCGCGGGGATGACGGGGTTCAGTCGCCGGTGATCCGTGCCCTGCCGAGCACGTGCGGTGACATCGGGACCGCCGGTGCCGGGAAGCGGAGGTAGCGTGCCTCGGTCACGGTGAAGCCGGACTCGGCGATCGTCTCGTCGGTCGGGCGCACCAGGTGGCAGCCACCGGAGAAATGGGGCCACAGCACGTCGGCGAACCGCTGGTACCGCGCGAAATGCCGGTCATGGGAGCGGATGTGTTCGTAGAACCGCAGTTCCCCGTCCTCGCGCAGCACGCGCCGGATCTCCGCCAGCGCCGTGGGCACGTCCCGCACCGAACACAGCACCAGCGACGTGACCGCGACATCGAACGAGGAGCCGGCGGTGGGCAACGCCTCGGCCGTGCCATCGGCGACGGTCACCGGTATCGGGGCGGATCGTGCCGCCCGTTCGGCCCGTGCCCGCAGGGTCGGCTCCGGTTCGACTGCCAGCACCTCGGTCACCGTGGCGGGATAGTGCGGGAAGTTCGCCCCGTGCCCGGCGCCGATTTCGATCACGCGGCCGGTGGCGCCGGCGAGCAGTTCCCGGCGGTGTTCCGCCGCGCCCGCCGCTTCGGCCCAGGTGGCGAGCCGGGGGTAGACCCTGGCGAACACGGAATGCTTCACGGCGTCCTCGTTCCGGTGGCTGCTCGGTGGTGGCGGCAGCCGCAGGATAACCACTGCGGCGTTCCGGTGAACCTCCGGCGAGGGGCATGGCCACGGTCTGGACATCGTGCTCGCCGCGGTGCTGTGCCTGTTCCTTCGGCAGCGAATCGCCCCGTTCACCACGGCGGCCGCGCCCTTCCCGGTGGACGTCGCGAGCGGGACGGCAGAGACGGCCCGACAATGACCAGAAGGCGCCCGCCGAAGGAGGAGCGACTCAAGGAGGTTCGACAATGGCCGGTCACACCTATCGCGTCACCGAGATCGTGGGCTCTTCCGGCGAGAGCATCGAAGACGCGATCCGCGGCGGGATCGAGCGTGCCGCGCAGACCCTGCGCGAGCTCGACTGGTTCGAGGTCACCGAGATCCGGGGCCACCTGGAGAACGGTGCCGTGGGGCACTTCCAGGTGGGCATGAAGGTCGGTTTCCGGCTCGAGGAACCCGGGGAGTCCGAAGAATCCGGATGAGCAGGGTCAGTCCCCGTCGAAGGACAGCGGCTGGGTGCGCCGGGGAATGAGCAGCAGCGCCGCGGTGCCGAGCACGGCCACGACCACCAGGCTCACGAAGACGTGGTGAGTCGCCGCCGCCAGGGAGTCGCGGACGTATCCGGCCACCGCGGGCACCTCCGCCTGGGCATGCCCGCCGAGGACGAGACTGGTCGCGTCGACGCCGTCCGGGAGCCGTCCGGCGACCGGTGCCGGCGGGTGGGCGAAGCGGTCGGCCAGGGTGGCATTGGCGATGGCGCCGAAGACCGCGACCCCCACCGCGCTGCCGAGCGAGCGGCTGAACATGTTCGTCCCCGTGACCACGCCGCGCCGGGCCCAGCCGACCACCGACTGCACGGCCACCAGTGTGGGGCTGGAGAACAGGCCGAGTCCGGCGCCGAGCACGAACGCCGCGCCCGCGACGGCGGGCACCGGGGTGTGCGTACCGAGCAGGGTGGCGGTCAGTACGGCGCCGGTCAGCACGAGCCCGCCGCCGATCAGCGCGGTGTCGCGGAAGCCGATGCGCAGGTAGAGCCGTCCGGCGAAACTGGCGGAAAGCGGCCAGCCGAGGGTGAGCGCGGCGAGGGCGAACCCGGCGACCACGGCGTCGGTGCCGAGCACCCCTTCGACGTAGGTCGGCAGGTAGGAGCTGAGGCCGATGGTCAGTGCACCGACGGTGAGCGCGACGAGATTGCCGCCGGCCAGGACGCGGCGCCCGAACACCCACAACGGGAGGACGGGTTCGGTGGCCCGGCGCTCGGCGAAGAAGAACGCGATCAGGGCCACCGCGGCCAGTACGAAGATCACCACGCTCGGCGCGGACTGCCACCGCCAGGCGACACCGCCTTCGAGCAGCCCGAGGATGACCAGCGTGAAACCGGCGGTGAGCAGGGCGGCGCCGGGGTAGTCGACGCGGTGCGGGCGGCGGGGCACGTTTTCGGTGAAGTGCCGGGCGAGCATCCACAGGGCGAGGGCGCCGAGCGGAAGGTTGACGAAGAAGATCAGCCGCCAGGACGAATACTGCGAGAACAGCCCGCCGAGGGTGGGACCGACCACGGAGGCGACGCCCCACACGCTCGCGACGTAACCCTGGACGCGGGCGCGTTCCTCGACCGTGTACAGGTCGCCCACCATGGTGATGCTCATGGGCTGGACGGCACCGGCGCCGATGCCCTGCACCGCTCGCGCGAGGATCAGCGTGGGCATGCTCCACGCCGCGCCGCACAGCACCGAGCCGATCAGGAACACCACGATGCCGAACACCATCAGCGGTTTGCGCCCGAACGAGTCAGCGAACTTCCCGTACAGCGGCACGGTGACCGCCTGGGTGAGCAGGTAGACCGAAAACAGCCACGGGAACTGGGAGAACCCGCCGAGGTCCCGCACGATCGAGGGCACCGCCGTGGCGAGGATGGTCGAATCGAGCGCCACCAGCCCGGTGCTGAGCATGATCGAAGCCAGTACCGGTCCGCGTTCCGAGCGGAGTCCGACTCCCTGGACCGTTGTCACCGTTGCCCCCCTTTTGCCGTCGGCCTCACCGAAGGGCAGCAACTCGTTCGCCAGGCGAATCATTCCCGTGCGGGGATCACCGGGGGGTCAGCCGGAGGTGGCATACAGCTTCTTGAGGCCGGTCAGGTCGCCCAGTGCCAGGAGCCGTTCCGTGGTGTCGCACGGCCGGGTGGCCGGGCTCATCGTCTCCGTCCCGTGCTGCGACTGGTCGACGTGGGCGAGCCCGGCCGTGTGCCCGCGCTCGTGGGTCGCCACGCTCTGCAGGTCGTAGGCGCCGAGGCAGGCGGCGGGCGGGGTAGTGAACCAGTGGTGCACGCTGTTGTCGATCATCAGGTCGGACGACAGCACCGCTCCGGTCGAAGCGTTGTAGTACACGCAGGTGTAGGCCAGGTACGAGGGCGGGAGCCGGCCCCAGCTGGTCACGCTGTAGCCGTCGTCGCCGGTGCACGCCCCGGACGGGCTGATCCCGGCGGTGCGGGTGGTGGTGCCGAGGTAGCGCTGCGAGGTGCCGAGCGCGGCGGGAAGGCCGCACCGGTTGTGCCCGGCCAGCACGGTCTGCGTCGCGGTCTGGATCGTGGGCAGGGCGGTGTCGGCGACCTCGGGCGGCGCGCCCGCCGGGTTGTAGTACCACTGATAGGGGCCGGTCAGATGCCAGGGCGCGAGGGCGTAGGCCGGGTCGGTGCAGGCATCCCTGGCGTCGAAGGAGGCCAGTGCCGCGGCGGCCGGGGTCCCGGCGAGGATCGCCTCCGCCACCACCACGATCCGCACACCCCGCGAGGCGTGCAGGCCCGTCGCGAACGTGCACAGCACGATCACCAGGACCAGTGGCAGCGTCTTGCGCGGCATCATCCGTCCTTCCTGGGCGGGCAAAGGGGATTTCGGGCTCACGGCGGTTCGGCGCCTGTCTCCAGCTTCGAGGTGACCCGGTGCTGTCCGGTGTGCCGTTGAGGTGCCGTTCGGTAGCCGCGCCGTGCGGATGTGGTGACGGAAGGGCCGTACGGTCGGGCTCTGTCAGGGATCACCGAGGGAGAGCGCCCGTGCCGGGACCGAGCGATCACGACCCCGGTGCCGCGGCTGCGGCCGCGGCACCCGCCGCAGCGCTGGTCATCGACCGCCGGGGATGTCTGGTGTTCGCCAACGGCACCTTCGGGGAGCTGTCCGGCACCGGGGTCCGGCAGTGGCGGGGCGCGCCGGAAGACGCGGCGCTGAAGGCGATCGCGGCGCGCTGCCGGGACGAGGAGAGCGCCTACCGGCGGCTCGCGGCGGTCCGGGAACGCGGCCAGGGCTCCGAGGTCCTCGATCTCGGGGCGAACCGGGTGGTCTCCACGCGGGAACCGCTGCCCGGCACGGACAGCGAACTGGGCGCGCTGTGGCTGTTCACCGAGCCGCCCTGCCCGGCGGAACAGCAGAACCACCTGCTCGCCACGGTGGCGCACGAGTTTCACACGCCGTTGACGGCGTTGCTCAGCTTCGCCGAGTTGCTCGCGGACGCACGGCTCGGCCCGCTGAGCGTGGATCAGCGTTCGGCGGCCGAGGCGATCAACCGCAACGCCGAGCGGCTGCTGCGCCTGGTCGACGATCTCCTGCTGCTTGCCCGGTTGGAGAGCAGGCGGTTACCGCTGCGGTTCGTGGAGGTGGACGTGCCCTCGCTGGTCCGGGCCGCGGTGGTCGACCGTGGCCCGGAGTCCGCCGAGCGCGGGATCGAGTTGCGGTGCGTGACCTCGGCCGGGCCACCAGTCGCGGGCGACCCGGCGCGGCTGCACCAGGTGCTGGGCAACGTGCTCGGCAACGCCGTGAAGTACGGGGCCGCCAACAGCCGTGTCCGGGTGGAGGCCGCCTGCACCGAAGACCGGTGGACGATCGAGGTCGCCGACTCGGGGATGGGCATCCCGGCCGAGGAACTGGACCGGATCACCCGCGGTTTCGAACGGGGATCCAACGCGGTACTCGCCGGGATCTCGGGCAGCGGGCTCGGCCTTGCGGTGTCGAAGGAACTGGTGGAGTCGCACGGCGGCACTCTCGAGGTGGTCAGCGTGCTCGACGTGGGCACGACCGTGCGGATCGTGCTTCCCTCCGACCATCGAGACGGGAAGGGCCGCTCGTGAAAAAGGTGCTGGCGATCGAGGACGAGCCCGACATCACCTTCGCGCTCAGGCTGCTGTTCGAACGGGCCGGGTATGCCTTCTGCGGTGCGGCGGACGGGCGTTCGGGGCTGCGGCTGGTCCGCGAGCAGCGTCCGGACCTGGTGGTGCTCGACATCGAACTGCCGTTGCTGGACGGCTGGACGGTGCTGGAGCACATCCGGGACCTGGGCGAGATACCGGTGCTGGTGCTCTCGGCGCATGCCGGGCAGACCGACAAGGTGCGCGGGCTGCGCGCGGGCGCCGACGACTACGTGACGAAACCCTTTGCGAACGAAGAACTTCTGGCCCGGGCGGAGGCGCTGCTGCGCCGCGCCGGCGCACCGCGCCGCCCGCCCGGATCGTGGGGTGACGATTTCGACGACGGGGTGGTGCGGATCGACGGGCGGACCCGGCTGGTGTCGGTGGCGTCGCCCGCCGGGCCGCGCACGGCCGAGTTGACCAACATCGAGTTCCGGTTACTGCGCACCCTGGTCCGGCACCGCGGGGCCGTGCTGTCGGCGACGCAGCTGCTCGCGCACGCCTGGGACGACCCGTCGGGCATCGGCCCGGAGCGGGTGAAGTTCGCGGTGCTGCGGCTGCGCCGGAAGCTGGGCTGGGACAGCGCGAATTCGCCGATCCGCGCCGTCCGGGGAGTGGGGTACCGCTACGTGGCGGGTGCCGGCACTCCGGGGG
>NZ_VJWX01000013.1 GCF_007713715.1 Amycolatopsis rhizosphaerae | reverse complement strand
GCCACAGGCCGTTGTCGTTCCGGTTGTGCTGATGACGGCCGCGTTGGCCGCGCTAACGTTGCTCGACGGCCGACCGTGCCGTCCGGTCGCCGCGGCGGTTATGGTGATCGCCGCACCGGCGGGTTTCGCCGGGGCGGGCAGCGCCGTGGCTCATGACAGGCTGGACAGGTAGTTAGATTTATCGATAGTGAACTGGGCTGAATGGGGCAAAGTGGGAGTCCTGACCTTGTGGTCTCCTGGGCGGGCTGCTAGAACAAGTTGGACCACCCCCGGGGACACTTGGAGGTCGTTGGGCCTGGGAGAGAAATATGGTTGCCCGCCCGGGCCTTCGAGAGCGATGTGACCTGTGGGGCGCGTGGCGTGGCGTCGCACCACACGGGATTCGTGTCACGTGTTCCGCTTGTGGAACAGTGGCGGACAATTTGCCGATGGTCGCAGAGAATGCACCAAGGAATACCGCTGACCCTGGTCGCTTTTCGACAGATGTGACAGATGCGTCGGGGCATCCGGCGGGAAAATGTTGTTAATATTTTTCATGATTTGTCGCCGGCCTGCCCGTAAAAACGTTCCGAGTCCTTTTTGGATACCACTCGCCGATTGCTCTCCGTCGCCCTCTGCGACGATCGTGTGAAGTTGGCCGATCTGGTTGAGCAGGGGCAGTTGTTGCTGGTAGGAACGGCTGTATGTGCGGTAGGTGCGAACCGCCTCGACGGATGGGGAATTCGTGCAAGAGTCGATCCGAAACGACGCGCCGTCCACGGTGTCAAAAATATCGTCGTGGCTTCGTCTTCCGCTGCGGATGGCGGATTTCCGGGAACGCGGGTTCCGGGTCGACCGGCCGGCGGCGCGCGCCATTCTCGAAGAACACGCGAGGAATTTTCTGCGTGGATTCAACCTCGCGGCGGCCCATGGGCTCGCGCCGCACGAGGAACTGCACGACCAGGTTCCCGAGGAGGAGCGCGGGTTCGCCTACGAGGGCGCCGGCATGTTCGCCGGCCTCGCGGACCTTCTCACCGCGGGCCGTACGCGTGCCGTGCGCCGGTTGCTGGCGGGGCCGGGGGACGGTTACGTCCACCTGATCAACGTCGGTGCGGGCTGGCTGTTCACGCCGGCGCGGGTGACGGTCGTGCCACGTCTGCCGGAGCAGCCCCTGCTGCGCTGGCTGGCGCTCGACGGCTCCGGGTTCGGGGAGGTCTACTTCGGAGGGCTGAAGGCACTGCGGCGCCGTGCCGCCGCACGGCAGGGGCCGCGCTGGGAGGCCAGGCTCGCCGGCTGCGGCCGGGCGCTGTGGTTCGCGGAATCAGCCGACCCCGACGGCGTCGCGGAGGAGATCGGCCGGATCGCTCCGGCAGCGCGCCCGCACGTGTGGGCCGGCGTCGGCCTGGCCGTCGCCTACGCCGGCGCGGCGGACGACGACGCGCTCGACCGGCTGGCCGAGTTCTCCACCCGGTACCGCGAACACTTCCTGCAGGGCGTTGTGTTCGGCGCGGCTGCCCGGTACCGGTCGGGGACCGTGCCTGCCCACACCCGGCGCGCGACGGGCCGGTTCCTCGGCGCGTCGGCGGAAGACGCGGCCGAGTGGTGCGACACCGCTGCGGCGGACCTGACCGACTCGATGGACGTGCACGCCTACCTGCGGTGGAAGCAGCGGCTGCGGAAACTGGCCGCCGAACGCCTCGGCTCGGACGGCGAGGACTGAACCACATGCGAACCACAGCACGGCAACTGTTCGCCTCCGGGATCATCGTGGCCTTGAGCGCGGCCGCGGGCCTGATGGTCGTCCGGCCCGCCCTGAGCGAGAAGGAGGCCGGGGCGCTCGCGGACAACTACCGGTTCGTCGCGGAACCGGTCAACCCCGGGCCGCCGAATGCCCGCACCCCCCGGGAGGTGGCGCCCGCACTGGGCGGCATCCGGTCCTGGATCTCCTCCGTCGGTGCGGCGGCAGGCCTGTCCGACCTTCGCGGCCTTGGCCGCCCCGCCGACCTGTGCCTGGTCGACCCGCGAGACGACTCCGTGACGTTGCTCCCGGCCCGACCGTCTGAAAAGGACGGTTATGCGCCGGTCCGGCTCGTCCCGGTCGGGCTGCCCTACGACACCACCATGGCCCCGATGGGGTGCGTGCCGGTCGACATCGACGGCAACCTCGACCTCCTCATCGGCAACTACTTCCCGGACGCCTGGCGTGACGCGGAAGGGAGTCACGAGGCGCGGGTCGAGGTGCGACCCGGCCGCTCAACCATTCTGCTCGGCACCGACGGAACGGCGGAAGTGCGATGACCACCACCTCGACACCACCGGGTCTGGACGGCGGCCGGCACGAGGGCGAGGCGCTCGACAGCGGGCCCGTTCCGTCGGCGAGCGCCCGGCCCGGCCCCACACCCGAACAGCGCCGGGTCAAGGCACTGGTGCGGTTCGCGATCTCGATCACCGTCTTCAACATCCTCGGCCACACCGTGCTCGGTTTCGAGCAGGCGCCGATCGCGCCGATCATCGTCATCGCGGTCAGCTACGCGACCGCGCTGGGGTTCGAGGCGCTCGACGCGTGGGCCCGCGGCGTGCGGCCCGCCTACGGCGGCGGCCCGCAGGCGCTGGCGGTCTTCCTGCTGCCCGCGCACATCACCGGCCTCGCCTGCGGCATGTTGTTGTGGGGCAACGCCTCCCTGTGGCCGTACATCTTCGCGGTCGTGGTCGCAAACGGCAGCAAGTACCTCTTTCGGTTGCGGGTCAACGGGAAGCCGCGCCACCTGCTCAACCCGTCGAACACCGGCATCGCGGTCATCCTCGTACTGTTCCCCTGGGTCGGCATCGCCCCGCCCTATCACTTCACCAACCTCACCACCGGCGCGATCGACTGGCTGCTGCCACTCGGCGTCCTGGCGGCGTCCTGGCGGCCGGGTACCTCCTCGTCACCGGGTACGGCCACGCCGACGCTCGCGACCGCGGGGAAGCCGTGAACTCGCCGGCCGGGGTCGCGATCGTCGGGATGGCGTGCCGGTACCCCGACGCCGACTCGCCGGCGAAGCTGTGGGAGACCGTGCTCGGGCGGCGGCGCGGGTTCCGGCGGATTCCGGAATACCGCCTGTCGCGGACCTACCTCGGCGCGGCGGACGACCCCGACCGCACCTACCTCACCCGTGCCGGCCTGCTGCGGGACTGGCGGTTCGACCGCGAGCGCTTCGGGGTGCCCGGCCCGCTGCACCGCGCGGTGGACCACACGCACTGGCTCGCGCTCGAGACGGCGGCCGACGCACTGGTCGACGCCGGGTTCACGGACGGCGGCGGGCTCGACCGGGACCGGGTCGGTGTGCTCTTCGGCAACTCGTTGACCGGCGAGTTCTCCCGGGCCGCGCAGCTGCGGTTGCGGTGGCCGTTCATCCGCCGCGCCGCCGCAGCGGCGCTGGAGGGCGCGGGGATCAACGGCGACAGCGGCGCGCGGGCGCTCACACTCCTGCGCGACTTCGTGTGCGACCCGTTCCCCACACCGGGCGACGAGACGCTCGCCGGCGCGCTGTCGAACACGATCGCCGGCAGGGTGTGCAACCACTTCGACTTCCACGGTTCCGGCTTCACCGTCGACGGGGCGTGCGCATCCAGCCTGCTGTCCGTCATAACGGCCTGCGGTGCGCTGCTCGCCGGCGATCTCGACTTCGCGCTCGCGGGCGGGGTCGACCTCAGCCTCGATCCGTTCGAACTGGTCGGTTTCGCCAGGACCGGCGCGCTCGCGGTCGACGAGATGCGGGTCTACGACCAGTCGCCGACCGGATTCCTCCCCGGCGAGGGCTGCGGTGTCGTGGCACTCATGCGCGCCGAGGAGGCCGAGCGGGCAGGGTTGCGCACCTATGCGGTCCTCACGGGTTGGGGAACCTCGTCCGACGGCTCCGGCGGGCTCATCCGGCCCCGGCCCTACGGGCAGGAGCTGGCCATGACCCGGGCGTACCGGATGGCCGGGGTGGTGCCGGACTCCGTCGAACTCGTCGAAGGCCACGGCACCGGCACGAAGGTCGGTGACGAGGTCGAGCTCACCGCGCTCGCCGCGGTGCGTGGCGACGGCGCGGCCCGGGCGGCGCTCGGCTCGATCAAGGCCAACATCGGCCACACGAAGGCGGCGGCCGGCGTGGCCGGGTTGATCAAGGCCACGTTGGCCGTGCACCACCGCGTGCTGCCGCCCACCACCGGGGTGGAGCGGCCGCACGAGTTGCTGGCCCGTGCCGGCACGCCGCTGCGGGTACTGGACGAGGTGGAACCCTGGCTCACGCCCACACCGCTGGCCTCCGTGTCGTCGACGGGTTTCGGCGGCGTCAACGCCCACGTCGTCCTGCGTGGCCTGCCCGCACGGCCGGCCGGGGAACTGCCGCGGCGGGTGGCCGCGCTCAGCCGACACCTGCCCCGGCACGACATCGTGCTGCTGGACGCGGGCGATTCCGCGGCGTTGGCGGCGCTGGCCGGCGAGTTCGCGGAACTCGCGCCGGTGCTGTCCTCCGCCGAACTGCACGACCTGGCCGCCACCCGGCACGCGTCCCGCCGTGGTGCGGGCGCGGTACGGTGCGCGCTCGTCGCCGACACCCCGGACCGCCTGCACGGCGCGGCCACCGCCGCGCGTGACCACCTGAGGACCTGGGACGGCCGGTTCTTGCTGGACGAAGGTGCGGGTGTGGTGCTCACCTCCGGTCCGGCGCCCCGGGTGGGCCTGCTACTGCCCGGCCAGGCCGCGCCGGTCCGCGCGGCCCTCGGCACGTGGGCCGACGGTCTGGACGTGCCCGCCGCCACCGGCGTGCGGCTCGTGGACGACTCTTGCGACACCGCCGTCGCCCAGCCGGCGATCGTGCGCCAGTCGCTGGCCGCGCTGGCGTGGCTGGACGCATGCGGCTGCCGGCCGGTGGCCGCGACCGGGCACAGCCTCGGCGAGATCAGCGCACTGGTGTGGGCGGGGGCCATCGATCCGGCCGCCGGCCTCCGGCTGGCCGTTGTGCGCGGCCGTGTGATGGCCGAACACGGCCGGACCGGCACCGGCATGGTCGCGATCGGCGTGGACGCGGAGCGGGCCACCGCGCTCACCGAAGGGCTGGACGTGGAGATCGCGGGCTTCAACGGCCCGGCACAGACCACCGTGTCCGGGCTGGTCGCGGACCTCGACCAGCTCGTGCTCCGGGCCCGCGCCCAGGATGTGCCAGCCATCGCGCTGCCCGTGTCGCACGGGTTCCACAGCACGGCGATGACCGGCGTGGTCGAACCATGGCGCGCCGAGCTGGCGGCCGTCTCGTTCTCCCCGGTCGGACGGCCCGTGTTCTCGACGGTCACCGGCCGCGTCCTGACCTCGAACACCGACCTGAGGGCACTGTTTGGCGGCCAGATGACCAGCCCGGTGCGCTTCGAGGAGGCGACGCGTGAGGTCGCGCGGCGCTGCGACCTCCTGGTGGAGGCAGGCCCCGGCACGACACTGACCGACCTGGCCCGTGTCATCGTGCCGGAGGTACCGGTGTTCTCACTCGACAGCGGGCACCCGCGGCGCCACGCCGTGGCCACGGCCGCCCTCGCCGCCTCCGGCGCGGGCGACCTGGACGCGTGGTTCGCGGGACGTGTGACGCGCCCACTCGACGTCGGCACCACGATCGAGCTGCTGGCCAGCCCGTGCGAGACCGGTCCGGCCGCCGCGCGGCCGCCGGAGCCGGACGTGCCGCCGCGGGCGAGCGCACCCATCGAGCCCGTCGTGGCGGACCAACGGGACGCCGGCGGGATCGCGCCGCTGGAGGTCGTGCGGGCGCACCTGAGCCGCACGCTGGAGCTGCCGCCCTCGGCCATCCGCGCGGAGAGCACGCTGCTGGCCGACCTGCACCTGAACTCACTGCAGGTCGTGCAGGTGGTCGCGGCCATCGCCGGCGTGCTCGATCGCAAGCCGCCAGGACCCGAACTGTCCGTTGTGGACGCCACGGTGGCCGACATCGCCGAGTTGCTGGCGACCCGGCCACCCGCCGCGGCGCGGGAGCCGGCCGATCCGCCCGCTGGGCTGGCCGACTGGGTCCGCGCCTTCGAACACAGATGGGTACCGGCCGAGCCGGTGGGCCCGGTGCCCGAGCCCGGCGAGTGGACCGTCGACGCCCCGGCCGGTCACTGGCTGCACAGCAACGCCCTGCCCGGTAGCGGTCTCGCCGTCTGGCTCGAGGACACCGCCCCGGAGGAGGTCGCGCGGGTACTGGCGCTGGTCGCGAGGACCCGTCCGCAACGGTTGCTGGTCGCCCACTCCGGCCATCCGGCGGCAGCCGCCATCGGGCGGAGCGCGGCCGTCGAACTGGGCGGCTGCGCGGTCACGGTCGTCGATTCCACTGTGGACACGCTGGACCCGCGGCTGGTCGTGGACGGTGGCTACCAGGAACTGCGGGTGACCTCGGACGGGGTCGAGCGGATCACCACCCACGTGCTTCGGCCGGGACCGGACACCGAACTGCCGCTCGCCGAGGGCGACGTGTGCCTGGTGACCGGCGGCGCCGACGGCATCACCGCACTGTGTGGCGCCGCGCTGGCCCGCCGTACCGGTTGCACGCTGGTGCTGCTGGGCCGATCGGCGCCCGACACGTCCCGGGTCACCGGGGCACTCGACGCGTTCGGGGTACCCGCGCACTACGTCCAGGCCGACGTCACCGACCCGGACGACGTGGCCCGCGCGGTCAGCGCGGCCGGCGTGCTGGGCCCGGTCCGCGGGCTCCTGCACGGCGCCGGGGTCAACACACCGCAACGGATGGACGCCGTGACCTCGGAGACACTCCGGCGGACCCTTGCTCCGAAGGTGACGGGCCTCCGCCTGCTCCTGGATGCCGCGCCCAGGCTGCGGCTCGTGGTCGGCTTCGGGTCGATCATCGGCAGGCGGGGCCTGCCTGGCGAGGCTGAGTACTGCGTGGCCAACGACTGGCTGCGCACGGAACTGGAACGCGCTCCCGTCGTGCCGGGCCGCCGGTACTTCTACCTGGAGTGGTCGCTGTGGGCGGGGGCCGGGATGGGGGAGCGCATGGGCGTGGTCGATGACCTCGCCGCCGCCGGCATCACCCCCATCGACCCGGACACCGGACCGGACGCGATGCTGCGGGTGCTCACCGACCGGCACGCGCCGGTCACGGTCCTGCTCACCGGCCGGTTCCCTGCGGGGCCGACGCTCGCGGTGGGCGGGCACGTGCTGGAGCCATTGCGGTTCACCGAGGATCTGCCGGTGCGGGTCCCGGGCGTCGAGGCCGGGGCGGTGGCCTCGCTGTCCCTTGGCGACGATCCCTACCTGGACGAACACCGCGTCGACGGGGTGCCGGTGCTGCCTGCCGTGCTCGGGCTGGAGGCCATGGCCCAGGCGGCCGAGGCGGCCGAGGCGGTTGCGGACCACTCCCGGCGCGGCTGGTCGTTCGCCGACATCAACCTGCACAGCCCGGTCGTCGTCGGGGAACGCGGCTCCCGCACCGTGCGGGTCCTGGCACTGACCGACGACGGGGTCGGAGTTCGGGTCGCCCTGCGTGACGATTCGGACGGCTTCGTCGCCGACCGGTTCACCGCCGCGGTCCACGAAGCAGCCGCGCCGCCCGCGTCGACCGTGCCCCTCGACGGGTTCGAGCCGGACGACGACCGGCCGCACCCGTTCTACGGGCCGCTGCTGTTCCACACCGGCCGGTTTCGTCGCCTGCTCGCCTACGACAGCCTCTCGGCATTCGAGGTGCGGGCCCGGGTCAGGGCCGAGCCCGGTGAGAGGTGGTTCTCCGACTTCCACCACCAGCGCCTGCTGCTCGGCGATCCCGGTGCGCATGACGCGGCACTGCACGTGTTGCTCGCGTGCGTGCCGCACCGGCGTGCGTTGCCGGTCGGTGCGGACCGGTTCACCGTGTGGCGCCAGCCGAGCGGGGTACTGCGGGTGCACGCCGTCGAGCGCTCGCACACCGTCGACGACTACGTGTTCGACGTGGACGTGGTGAACGCGGTCGGCGACGCGGTCGCCCGCTGGGACGGGCTGCGGCTGCGGGCGATCGGCCCGGTCGGCTGGGACGAGCCGATGCCGGTCTCGCTCGTCGGCCCCTTGTTCAGCCGCCGTCTGATCGAGCTGGACGTGGCGCAGCGGGTCGAACTGGTCGTAGCCGCCGCGGAAGCGGACGGCAGCCGGCGGGACGGCTGGGTGACCGTGGACGGACCAGGGCACGTGCTGCTCGGTCGTGCGGACCGGCCGATCGGCCTCGCGTGGGGCTCGGCCGGCCTCGCGCTCGCCAGCGGGGCCGACGGGGAGGTGATCGCCGAGCTGGCGCGCAAGCTCGACGAACCCGTCGAGGTCGCGGCCGGACGGATCGCCGCGGGCCGTACCGCGCTGACCCGGCTCGGAGTCGGCGCAGCGGCACCGCTGGAAGTGAACGAGGTCACCGATGACCGCCTCGCGGTGTTGTCCGGCGAAGGCGTGGCCGTGGTCGTGGCCAGGCCGCGGGTCGCGGGACTGGGCGAACCGATCGTCGCGATCGCCGCGGGGAGGGGGCGACATGCGTGAGTACGTGGTCCGCCACCGGGTGATGTTCGACGAGACCAATGTGGTCGGCAACGTCTACTTCGCCCACTACCTGCACTGGCAGGGGCACTGCCGGGAGGCGTTCCTCGCCGACCACGCGCCCGGCGTGCTGCACGACGTGTGCGCGGGCGAACTGGTCATGGTGACCGTGTCCTGCTCGATGGAGTACTTCGCCGAAGTGTTCGCGCTCGACGTGATCGAGATCGGCATGACCCTCAGTGGTTCGCGGGGCAACCGCGTCGAGATGGACTACGAGTTCCGGCGCGAGGGCCGGCTTGTCGCCCGTGGCCAGCAGGCCGTGTCGTGCCTGCGCCGCACCGAGAACGGTGTGCTGCCCATCCGTGTCCCCGACGAACTGTCCCGGGCACTGTCCTCCTACGGCGTGAAGGCGACGACATGAGCCACCCGCTTGTCCCGCCGCGGGTCGAACCGCACCCGATCCACGACGCGATCGTCTACGACCGCGCGGCGAGGAGTCGACGACCATGACCGACGATGATCGTGAGTTCTGCGCACTGGTCGCCGGCCTCGACGTGGTGGGTGACCCGTGGACCGTGCTGGTGGTTCGGGAACTCCTCGTGGCACCGGCCGACGAGGACGAGTTACTCGACGGCGTCCCGGGTCTCGACCGCGCACTGCTTCGGGAGAAGCTCGACCGGCTGTGCGAAAACGGTCTCGTGGAGCGAGACAGGGAGTACCGCCTGACTCCTCTCGGTCTCCGCCTGCGCGGCCCGCTGGCCATGCTGGCGAGGTGGGGACGGCTCAATTTCAGGTGACGGCGTGGAGTCGGCGCCGACGGACCCGGCGCGGTACCACGTGAGACCGATCGAGGAGGAACCTCCATGACGCACATCGCGGACCACGACGTCGCGGGCGGGGCACTGCCCGCGTCGGTGCGCGACGACTTCCCGATCTTCGCCACGCGCCCCGGTGCCTACCTGGACAACGCCGCCACCACACACAAGCCCCGGCAGGTGCTGGATGCGATCGTCGGCTACTACTCCTCGGCCAACAGCAACGTCGGCCGTGGCTACCACACGCTCGGCCGTCTCTCCACCGATCTCTACGAAGAGGCGCGGGCCTGCGTCGCGCAGGCCCTTCACGTCGCCAAGCCGGAGGAGGTCGTGTTCACCGCCGGGACCACCGACTCGGTCAACCTCGTGGTCGACGGGCTCGGCCGCCGTCTCGTCGGCCCCGGCGACGCCGTGCTGGTGACCGGCATGGAGCACAACAGCAACCTGCTGCCGTGGCGCAGGCTCGCCGAGGAGACGGGGGCGCGCCTGCTGGTGGCGCCCACCGACGGCCGGGGCCGAGTGGATCGCGAGGCGTTCGCCGCGCTGCTCGGGCCACGCGTGAAGCTGGTCGCGATCTCGCACGTGTCCAACGTGCTCGGCACCGTCAACCCGGTGCGAGAACTGATCGCCGACGCCCACGGGAACGGCGTGCCGGCACTGGTCGACGGAGCGCAGGCGATTCCGCACCACCCCGTCGACGTCCAGGCACTCGACGCCGACTTCTACTGCTTCTCCGCCCACAAGATCTACGGCCCCATGGGCACGGGCGTCCTGTACGGCAGAAGCGACCTTCTCGCGGACCTGCGGCCCACCCGGGTCGGCGGCGGAACGGTCAAGGGCGTCAGCGCCACCGAGCCGGTCCGGTACGTGCCGGTGCCGCACCGCCTCGAAGCAGGCACCCCGAACGTCGCGGGTGCCATCGGGCTGGCCGCCGCCCTTCGCTACGTCGACGGGCTGGGGCGGGCGGCGGTGCGGGCCCATGACGAGGATCTGGTGCGGTTCGCGGTTCGGCGGTTGTCGGGCCTGCCCCGCGTGCGGGTGGTCGGTGCGCCGGAGGAGAACCCGAGCGGCATCGTGTCGTTCGTCGTCGACGGCATCCACCCCTACGATGTCGGCGGCCACCTCGACCAGCACGATGTCGCGGTCCGCGCGGGTGTGCACTGCGCCAGCACCTTCCTCGACACCCTCGACCTCGTCGGCACCGTGCGCCTGTCGTTCGGCGTTTACAACACCCGCGACGACGTCGACGCGGTGGCGCGGGCACTCCGGACCGTGCGCCCCGGATTCTGGACGACCGAGCACCCGGCCACTCGGTTCCTCTGACCGTCCGACGCTCGCACGAACAGGAGAAGGCATGGCACCCACGACCGACGAGCTGGACCGCATCAGGGCCGAGCAGACCGCCGTCTGGAACGCCGTCAGCGAGGGCTGGTCGCGCTGGTCCGCCGACTTCGAACGTGCCGCCTCGGCAGTCTCCGAACTACTGATCCGCATGGGCGGGGTGCGGCCGGGACACTCCGTGCTCGACTTCGGCACCGGGCTCGGCGACCCGGCGCTGACGGCCGCGGACGTGACCGGCCCGACCGGCCGGGTGGTCGGCGTGGACCTGTCACCCGCGATGATCGAGCTGGCCAGAACCCGCGCCGCCGGACGGGACGGCGTGGAGTTCGTGGTCGGGGACGCCGACGCCGCACCCGGTGGGCAGGACGTCGTGCTCAGCCGGTGGGCGCTGCCGTTGACCGGAGACCCGGAGGCCACGGCGCGCGCACTGCGCGCCGCACTTGTGCCCGGCGGGGTGCTGGCCGCCGCCGTATGGGGCCGGCCCCCGTCCGTGCCGATGATCGCCCTCGGCTTCGCCACCGTAGCGGATCACCTCGCCCTCGACCCGCCACCGCCCGGCGGTCCTGGCCCGTTCGCGCTGGCGGACCCGGCGGTGCTGCGGGACACCGTCGCCGCGGCCGGGTTCCGCGACGTAGAGGTCACCGAGCACGTCGTGGGCTTCACACTGGACTCGCCGGACGCGTTCGCCCGCTTCACCCTCGACGTGCTGCCGCCCCGGTTACGGCGCCTGGCCGACAGCGTCCCGAAGGGCGTGCGGCGGGCGCTCGAAGAGGCCGCCGAGCGCCGCCTCACCCCGGCCGGTGAGGTGGACCTGACCTCGGTGTGCCGGTGCGTGCGGGCGGTTGCGTGATGAGGTTCGACACCCGTCTCGTACACGCCGGCCACGAACTCGCCGAGGGCACCGGTGACGTCGTCCCGCCCCTGCATCTCGCGAGCACCTATGCGCACGGCGTGCAGGATCCGCCCGCGTACTTCTACGCGCGGGGCGAAAATCCGACCAGGGAGGCGCTGGAGAGAGCGCTGGCGGCGCTGGAGGACGTCCGGTTCGCCACGGTGTTCGCTTCAGGGCAGGCCGCGGGCGCCACCGCACTGGCGACCTTGGCAGGCGCGGGGCGGGTCATCGTCTCCGACGACGTCTACGGCGGCACGTACGCCCTGCTCACATCCTCCCGTCTGGACGTGCGGCCGGTCGACCTCGCCGATCCCGCCGCGGTCGCCGATGCCTTCGCCGACCCGTGGGCGGCGGAGGCGCTGGTGTGGGTCGAGACGCCGACGAACCCGATGCTCAAGGTCGCCGACCTCGCCGAGGTGTGCCGCCGCGCCCACGCGAGGGGTTGCCTGGTGCTGGTCGACAACACGCTCGCCGGGCCTGCGCTCCAGCAGCCGCTGCGATGGGGTGCGGACGTAACGCTCTGCAGCACCACGAAGTCCGTCGCCGGGCACCTCGACGTGCTCGGCGGCGCGCTCGTGCACGACCGCGCCGACCTGCACGACCTGTTCACCACGCATCGCACGACGACCGGCAGCGTGCCGAGCCCGTTCGACAGTTTCCTGGTCCATCGCGGACTGAAGACGCTCTCGTTGCGGACCGCCCGGCAGGTCGAGACCGCGGGCAAGCTCGCGTCGGCGCTGCGGGAGTCACCGCACGTCGCCGAGGTGCGCTACCCAGGCCTGCCCGGCCACCCCGGGCACGAGGTGGCCGCACGTCAGATGAGCGGGTTCGGCTCGGTCGTCGCGTTCCGTTACCGCGCGGACGTGGCGGGGCTGTTGCGCCGCAGCCGCTACTTCGCCGACGCCGTGAGTCTCGGTGGTGTGCGCTCGCTCGCTCAGTGCCCGGCGACGACGACCCACCGGCCCATACCGCCGGACGTGCGGCTGCGGCTGGGGATCACCGACGACCTCGTGCGGTTGTCCGTCGGCATCGAGGACCCGGAGGACCTGCTGGAGGACCTCCTGCAAGCGCTGAGCCCGTCGTGAAACGTCGTACCACGAGATGACTTCGAGGGGCGTTCGGGCAACCGCACCGACCCGTCTTGATCAGGAATGGCTGATCGTTTCCGCCGGCGGCTACCATGCTCCGGGGAAGCGAGGTGGGGTGTTGGCGTCCTCGAAGCGCGACTACGGCCAGTTCTGCGGGCTCGCCGGCGCGCTGAACGTGATCGGCGAGCGGTGGACCCTGCTGGTGGTGCGCGAGCTGCTCATCGGTCCCACCCGGTTCAACGATCTGCACGACAACCTGCCGGGCATGGGGCCCAATCTGCTGACTGAACGCCTGCGCACGCTGATCGACCTCGGGGTCGTGACACAGAGACCGGTGCCGGGGGACGGGCGAGCCCGCCAATACGTGCTCACCGAGGTGGGGGAGCAGCTTCGCCAGCCGGTGCTGGCGCTCGCCCGCTGGGGTCTGCGGTTCCTCGGCGAGGAGGACAGCACGGGCGCCACCCGTGCGGCGTGGGGGTTTCTGGCGGTGCAGTCGATGATCTCCCCGGACACGGTGCCGGACGTGTCGGAGGTCTATCAGTTCCGTGTGGCCGAGGAAGTGTTCAGCATCGCCGTGCGCGACGGCGAGGTCGCCTTCAGCCGGGGACCGGTGGCGGACCCGGACCTGACCGTCGAGTGCGACACGGACACGTTCATCCGTATCGGGGCCGGGATGATGTCTCCGTTCCAGGCGATCACCACGGGCGCGGTGAAGATCATCGGGGCACCGGCGGCGGCCGAGCGCATCACGAAAATGCTCGGGCTGTCCTGACCGCTCAGCCGACTCCCGTGCGGCGGCCCGCTGCCTGACGCGCCCACAGAACCGGCTCTGCCACCCAAATAGAGTAAGTATGCGATAGCGAGTCCCTGCTCGTGCGGACCCTCGGCCGGGATGATGTCGCCGTATCCATGGGGGCCACCAGCGCGAAAATCCGGCAACTGGTCGCCGACCCGGCGCAGCCCGGTGCGGTTCGGGTGACATCGCTATAGGCTCACACAGCGACGTCGCTATACGGCACTGCAGCGACTGACGAGGCCCGAGAGATTTAGTGTGGTCTTATATAGGCCAGTTCTGATATGGTTCGCTCCAACGTTCGGTGTGACGGCGCCGACACGACTTCGGATGGAGAGATATGAGCAGTGGCAGCGAGAGCAAGCATCCGGTGGATCTGACCGAACGCGAGCTGGGACGGCGCACGATCGGTGCGGGTGACGCGCACTCCGCGATCATGCGTCGCGTCTACCCGGCCCCGATCGAGGAGGTCTGGTCCGCCATCACCGACCCGAACCGCATCAACAGGTTCTTCCTCCCGGTGACCGGTGACCTCCGCGAGGGGGGCTCCTTCTCGATCGAGATGAACGCGGATGGCGAGATCCTGAAGTGCGAAGCACCGCATCTCCTCCGCCTGACCTGGTCGTTTGAAGGTGCGGTTCCGGACGAGGTCGAGATCCGGCTCAAGGAGGTCGAGGGCGGAACCCAGCTGGAACTCGAGCACGCCTCGGTGCGAGAGGCGCTCGTGTCCAGCGATCCCAGGACCGGTGACTACGGAGTCGGTGCCGGCTGGGAAGCCCCGCTCAAATACCTGGGCAAGTACCTCGCGGGCGAGCTTCCGGACAAGCCGTCGCTCGAGTGGTACGAACCAACGGAAGAGGATGCCGCGCTCAGCCGCGACGCCGGAATGGCCTGGTCGCAGGTCATCGAGGTCGCTTACGTTCGGCTGCTCAGGCAGGGTTCCTGAGCCAGGGGCTGCCTGTGCTGCCAGGTGCTGGTTCGGTGTGCACCGCGCCATTGCCCGACAGTAGCGCTTGGGGGCGTCTTGATGAGCGATTCCCTGTCACCGCGGGATAGCCGTGTGGCGTTCGACCATGCGGCCGAGGATTGGCTCGCCTGGCAGCAAACGCCGTGGGCACGCGTGTACTACGCCCTGGTCCGGCGAATCCTGTCCACGCTGCCGGACACGCCGGGACGAAGCCGCGACGTGCTCGACGTGCTCGACGTGGGCGGCGCGAACGGCGTCGACTCACTGCCGTTCCTCGAGGCCGGCCACCGGGTGACGATTATCGACAGCTCCTCGGTTCTGCTGTCGGAGGCCGTTGCGGCGGCCGAGCGGGGCGGCCTGGATCGCGACCGGCTCCGGGTCGAGTACCGGGACCTCGACGACCGTCCCCTGCCGCCCCCCACCGGCTCCGCCGGCTGGGATCTTGTGCTGTGCCACAACGTCCTGCACTACCGGGACGACCCGGCGGAGCTGGTCGGCCGGCTCGTCGCCGCGACGCGCCCCGGCGGAACGCTGTCGCTCATCGCGCCCAATCCCGCGATGGACGTCCTCGCCGCGGCAGTCCGTGACGGCAACCCTGGGCAGGGACTGGCGCTGCTCGATGCGCCGACCCGTCGTTCGGTCACGGTCGGCGCGATGATGCATCGGCTGGAGAGGGCGGACGTCGAGGCCGGCGTACGGGCCGCCGGGGCGGCGGTGACCGGTCGGTTCGGACTCCGGACGGTGATCGACCTCGTGTCCGACGACGATCTGAAACGCGATCCGGAGTGGCTGCGCCGGACGACGGAACTCGAACTGGCCCTGTGCGCTCGCGTCCCGTACCGCGACATCGCGCGGTTCTGGCAGCTGATCTGCCGCAGGCGGGACTGAACGTGGAGTGCGAAATCCGGAGGCGCCACTGGACGAATCCTCACCCGCTGCGGGGCGAGAGCAGCTTCGGCCCGCGTGTACGGCACCGAAAATTCGCTCATGATTGGTGAAGTTATGTGGCCAGACTTGGCGGCGACCACCATCGACGACAGGGGCACGGCATGAACGCAACCATCAGCGCGTCCGGGCTCGTGAAGCGCTACGGCGGCGTCGTCGCGCTTGACGGTCTCGACCTGGAAGTCCAGAAAGGCACCGTGCTCGGGCTGCTCGGCCCCAACGGCGCAGGCAAGACGACCGCCGTCCGCATCCTGACGACCTTGCTCGAACCCGACGAAGGCGAGGTGATGATCGCGGGCGTCGACATCCGCACCGAACCGGGGCGAGCACGCGAGCGCATCGGCCTGTCGGGACAGAACGCGGCCGTCGACGAGTACCTGACCGGCAACGAGAACCTGTACATAGTCGGACGGCTGTACGGCCTCGGCGCGGCGGACTCCCGTGCACGGGCACGCGCGCTGATCGACGAGTTCGCACTCACCGACGCAGGCGACCGGCCCGTCAAGACCTACTCCGGCGGCATGCGCAGGCGCTTGGACCTCGCGGCGGCCATCGTGGCGGAGCCAATGGTGTTGTTCCTCGACGAACCCACCACCGGCCTGGATCCCAACAGCCGCAACATGTTGTGGGACAGGATCCGCAGACTGGTCGAGGGCGGCTCCACCGTGCTGCTCACGACCCAGTACATGGAGGAGGCCGACCAGCTGGCCGATGACGTCGTGGTGATCGCGGACGGCCGGGAAATCGCCCACGGCACGCCGGACGAGCTCAAGCGGACGGTCGGCGGTGATCGTGTCGAACTCGTCGTCGAGCGCAGCGGTGACCTCGAGGCCGCCGAGCAGGTACTGCGGAGGACCGGTCTCGACGCGGTCCGCGTGGACCGCGACACGCGGCGGCTGACCGCTCCAGGCTCCGGGGGGCCCGAGATGTTGTCGAACCTGTTGCGATCGCTGGCCGAAGCCCAGGTGTCGCTACACGACGTGTCGCTGCGGCGTCCCACCCTCGACGACGTGTTCCTGACCCTCACCGGGCACGGTACCGCGACGTCCGGCGACGAGCCGACCGCCGATCGAACCAAGCAGGAGGTCAAGTCGTGACCGCGGCAGTCAAGGCCATCTCCGACGGCGCCATCATCGCCAAACGCAACCTGATCAAGGTCAAGCGCTCGCCCGAGATCATCGTCATGATGCTGATCTCGCCGTTCATGTTCATCCTGCTGTTCGCGTTCGTGTTCGGCAACGTCATCCACATCCCCGGCGGCAACTATCGCGAGTACCTGCTCGGCGGGATCTTCGCGCAGACCATCATGTTCGGCGCCACCTTCACCGGTCTCGGCGTCGCCGAGGACGTGCAGAAGGGTGTGATCGACCGGTACCGGTCGTTACCGGCGTCCCGGTCGGCGGTGCTGGTGGGCCGTACGACCAGCGACATCGTTCCCAACGCGCTGTCGATCGGCGTCATGATGCTCACGGGCCTGCTGGTCGGGTGGCGGATCCGGTCCTCGTTCCTCGAGGCGGTGCTGGGCGTGCTGCTCGTGCTCCTGTTCGCCTACGCCTTTTCCTGGGTGATGGCCTACTTCGGCCTGCTCGTGCCCAGCGTCGAGGTCTTCAACAGCGCGACGGCCGTCATCGTCTTCCCGCTGACGCTTCTGGCGACCACGTTCGTGCCTGCCGAACCGTTGCCGGCGGTCGTGCGGACCTTCGCCGAATGGAACCCGGTCTCGGCCATAGCGCAGGCAACCCGGGAGTTGTTCGGCAACATCAGCGCGGCCACACCGGTCCCGGAGGCGTGGCCACTGCGCGAGCCGGTGGTGTACAGCCTGCTGTGGGTCGCGGGCATACTGCTCGTCTTCGTGCCGCTGGCCGTGCGGCAGTACGGCCGGACGACCAATCGCTGACCGAGCGGCGGGCGGGGCGAGCGCGAGTCGTCCCGCCCGCCCGCGAGAGTGGCACTCGCTGCCGTATTGGTATATATTTTGAAAGTATGATTACGGCGCTGCTCCTCACCGGACCCCACGCCGGCAATGTGTACCCGACCCTCTCGCTCGTCGGCGAGCTCACCCGCAGGGGGCACCGGGTCGTGCACCTCACGACCAAGGAGTTCGCCGACGCCACAACCTCGTTCGGGGCGTCGGTACTGACCTACGAGTCGGCAGTCGCGGGCCTGGACCCGGCCGAGGTGTTCGGCGCCGGCGATCCCGTACTGCCGCATCTTCTGTATCTGAAGGAAAACCTGCGGATACAGCGGGCAGCCGAGGCGGCATTCGACGCGGCCCCGCCGGACGTGATCCTCTACGAGGACGCGCCGTTCATCGCCGGGCGGCTGTTGGCCCGCCGGTGGAACCGCGAGGCGGTGCGGCTCAGCGTCGGCTTCGCGACCAACGACCACTATTCGTACTACCAGGAAATGGTCGATGCCTCAGGAATTCCCGGCCCGCTCACGTTCGAGCGCTTCCGTGCGGAACTGGCGGACGTCCTCCAGGCCCGGGACATGCGGCCGGAACTCGAGGAGTTCTGGTATGGCATCGCGGACCTCAACCTGGTCTTCATCCCACGGGCCTTCCAGTTCGCCGGAGACACCTTCGACGACCGTTTCGTCTTCGTCGGGCCGGCGCTGGAAGACCGGGGCGACCGTTGGACACCTCCGGCGGACCGGCCGGTGCTGCTGATCTCGTTGGGTACCAGCTTCAACGACCATCCGGAGTGGTTCCGGACCTGTCTGCGGGCCTTCGCGAACACCCGCTGGCATGTCGTCATGACACTGGGCAGCCGCGTCGAACCCGGCGCGCTGGGAACGCTGCCGGACAACGTCGAGGCACACAGCTGGCTGTCCCACTTCGCCGTCCTTGAGCACGCACAGCTCTGCGTCACGCATGGCGGGATGGGAACCGTTATGCAGTCGCTCCACTGGGGTAGGCCGATGGTGACCGTTCCGCACTACGCGTTCGAGGTCGAGCCCATGGCGCGACGGGTCGGGGAACTGGGGCTGGGACGCTCTCTCGCGCCCGATCGATTCGATGCGACTTCGCTGCGCGACACCGTGGAGGAACTGGCCCGGGACACCGACACTCTCGCGAGGGTTCAGGACATGCAGCGCCACATCCGTGGCGCAGGCGGCGCCGTCCGGGCCGCCGACGCGGTACTCGCGCGACTCGGCCGCTCGGCGAGTAACCGACCCGACATGACAATCGCTACGTGATCTGTGACTATCGTCGCCGCAGGACCCGTCGATATCTAGAGGGGATGAACCAATGAGTATCAACGACTGGATTGCGGCGACCACGCGTGATGTGCGGCCCCGATCGGTTTCGGGTGGTGCGGGATACGCCGCGGTGGTACGGCGCACGTATGACGCGAGTGTCGAGGAGGTGTGGGACGCGATCACCTCGCCGGAACGGATCGAGCGGTGGTTCCTGCCGGTGTCCGGGGACCTGGAGAAGGGCGGCAGGTTCCAGTTGGAGGGCCACGCCGGAGGCGAGATCCTGGAGTGCGACCGGCCGAGTCGGTTGCATCTGACGTGGGTGGCGGAGGGCCACCCGGCCCAGGAGCTCGTGGTAACCCTTACGCCTGAAGGCGATGCCCGCACCACGCTGGAGCTGGAGCACGCGGGACCCGGTGAGGGCGACGACGCGGTCGCGCACGTGTTGGCCGTTGGTGTGGGGTGGGATCCCGCGCTGGTCGGCTTCGGCCAGTACCTCGCCGGCGAACCCATGGACAAGCAGTGGTGGTTCGAGTCGGAGGAGGCCATGGAGTTCACCAGGTTGTCGGTTCACGCCTGGGCCGCCACACTCGGCGAACGACAGGTCGCCCCTTCCGCCGCGGTGGCCAGGGCCGCCGAGGAGACGCTCAAGTTCTACACCCCCGAATAGCCGGCGGGCCCCGAATCCGATTCCGCCGCGCGGCGCTGATTTCGCCGCGCGGCGGCGGTGGGTGGTCGCGTCGGGAACGGACCGTGTTTCATTTCGGCGAGCTTCCCGGGAACGGAGAATTCAGCTCAAATGTCGACTGCGTCGTTTCGCCGCCCACAAACCGGATCGCCGGATGAACCACCGCCCCGAAAGGTGACGTCGTACCAGAGCCCGCCGACCACGGCGCAGGACCCCGCGCACCTCTCGATGCGGCATCGGATTCGGCTCCATATTCTCGAACAGTCGCATCGTGCGCGATTCGGCCACATCGGCTCCGCCCTCTCGATCGCGGACATCATGGCGGTCTTGTTCGGAGGGATCCTGCGTGGTGAGGGCGCGGACCGCGAGCGGTTCATCCTGTCGAAGGGCCACGCCGTGCTTGCGCTCTACGCGGCGCTGTACGAGACCGGACGGATCGATCGGGCGGCGCTCGAGAGCTACTGCACGGACGGGACCGCGCTCGGGGCACATCCCGAGCACGTGCTCGGGGAAATCGACTTCTCCACCGGCTCGCTCGGGCATGGGTTGTCCTACGGGGCGGGTTCCGCGCTCGCGGCTCGCCTGGCCGGATCGGCCCGGCGCACGTTCGTGCTGCTCAGCGACGCGGAGCTGAACGAGGGAACGGTGTGGGAAGCGGCGATGTTCGCCGCACACCACCGTCTCGGTTCGCTCGTGGCCATCGTCGACGTCAACGGACAACAGGCGTTCGGGCCGACCAACCGGATCCTGGACCTCGAGCCCCTCGCACCACGCTGGCAGGCCTTCGGCTGGTCGGTCCACGAGGTCGACGGCCATGACGTGGCGGCACTGCGCGCGACGCTCGACTCGATCGACGGCACCTCGTCGCGCCCTCAAGTGCTGCTCGCGCGCACCACCGCGGGAAGTGGCGTCTCGTTCATGGAGGACCGCGTCGGCTGGCGCTACTGGCCGCTGTCCGACGAGCAGTACGCCACCGCGGCCGCCGAGGTCACCACCGCGGCGACCGGACCCGGCACCCCTTCGGAGGGACGATGAGAGCCGCATTCGTCGAAACGCTCGCCGAGCTGGCGGAACAGGATCCCCGTGTCGTCCTGCTCACCGGCGATCTGGGCTTCAACATGCTCGAGCCGTTCGCCGAGCGGTTCCCGGACCGTTTCTTCAACATCGGTGTCGCGGAACAGAACATGGTGGGCGTGGCGACCGGCCTCGCGGAAGCAGGCATGATCCCCTTCGTGTACTCGATCGCGACGTTCGCGTCGATGCGACCGTACGAGTTCATTCGCAACGGCCCCGTCCTGCACCAGCTCCCGGTGCGGATCGTCGGCGTCGGTGGTGGGTTCGAGTACGGCAACAACGGCGCGACCCATTACGGGCTCGAGGACGTCGGGATCCTGCGCCTGCAACGGGGGCTGACCGTCGTCGTCCCGGCCGACGCCGCCCACGCGCGTGGCGCGTTCAAGCAGACGTACGCGCTACCGCGGCCGATCTACTACCGCCTCTCCAAAGGTGGTGCACCGGTCCCCGGCCTCACCACGGACTTCGAGCTCGGCAGGCTGACCAGGCTGCGCACCGGGAGCGACATAGCACTGATCGCGCTCGGCTCGACCGCCACCGACGCGCTGGCCGCGGCCGCGCAACTGGGCGCGGCGGGTGTGGAGGCGACGGTGGCGGTCGTCGAGAGCTTCAACCCGTCGCCCGTCGACGACCTCGCCGACCTCCTCTCCGACGTGTCCTTCGCCGTCAGCGTCGAGTCACACTTCGTCGACGGCGGTTTGGGCACGCTCGTTGCCGAGGTGATCGCGGAGCGTGGACTGTCGACCCGCTTGCGACGCTGCGGCCTCGACGATCTGCCACGCGGGACGACGGGATCCGTGGCGTTCCTCAAGGAGCAGTTCGGCCTGTCGGCCACCGCCATCGCGCGTACCGTCACGTCGCTGGTGGCATCCGCGCGGCCGTGAGCAGGGGTGCCGTCGGCCCGCCCGGTGACCCCTTGGCCGTCCCTGCGCTCGAACGCTTCCCTCCGTCGGCACGGCGCGTACTCGTCACCGGAGCCAGTGGCTTCGTCGGTGCGAACCTTTGCCGGTGGCTCCTGCGGGACGGTCACTCGGTGCACGCTGTTGTGCGGCCCGGCACCGACACGTGGCGGATCGAGGAGATCCGTGGCGACATCACGCTCCACCGGCTCGAGTTGCGCGATGCCGAGGCGGTCCGGACCACGATCGGCGCGGTCCGGGCCGACTGGTTGTTCCACCTCGCCGCGCACGGCGCGTACTCCCGGCAGACGGACACCGCCGCGATCTTCGCCACCAACACGGACGCGACGGCCGGACTCGTCGACCTGGCGGGCGCGGGTGCGTTCGAGGCGTTCGTCCAGGCGGGCTCCACGGCCGAGTACGGTTTCAAGGACCATCCCGCGCGCGAGTCGGAACCGGTCGCGCCGCTCGGTTCCTACGCCATCAGCAAGGCCGCGGCGACGCGGTATGCGCGGACCGTGTCGATGGAGCGCGGAGCCCACATCGTCACGCTGCGCCTCAGTACCGCGTATGGTCCCTGGGAGGACCCGTACCGCCTGATGCCGGCCCTCGCGATGTTCGGGCTGCGACGGCGGTTGCCCCCACTCACCGACCCGAAGACCGTCCGGGATTTCGTGTTCGTCGACGACGTCTGTGAGGCATTCGTGCGAGCGGCGCGCGCCACACATCTCAAGCACGGCAGCATCTTCAACATCGGCAGCGGAACACCCACGTCGCTGGCCGAACTCGTCGACCTGGCACGGGGCGAACTCGCCATCGACGAGCAACCACGCTGGTCGACGATGGCGCCGCGAACCTGGGACACGATGCTGTGCGTGGCGGACTGCGCGCGCAGCCGTCGCCGGCTCGGGTGGCGGCCGAGCCGGGGCCTGGCCGAGGGATTCCGTGCCCTGGTGGACTGGCTGGAGCGGAATTCAAGGGCACGCGCGAGGTATGCGCGTTCGATGGGGATACCGCTCGGCTAGGGCGTGTATCAAAGTGGCTTGGGTAGCGGTGCGGGTAGCGGAACCTCAGGCGGTCCCTGGCTGTGGGATCTCCTCCTCATGAATGCCAATTCACCACCTCGGAGCTTTCCTCCCCAGGAACCGCCTGAGAACCCGCGGCGGTGCCAGTTGGCAGCGTGGCGCAAGCGGCTGTCGCCGCTTCAAGACGCGAAATCCGACTTGTGTTGACCGACGCTCGACTTCGATACACCGCCTAGTGTTTTACCGGCGGCGGAGCCGGTATCCCCGAGAGACGACGCGGCGCACCTCTTGCCGTCAGACCACCGTGGCCGCCCAGGCCTTCTTGGCGGTCTTCCACTTCGCGGAGTTGACCTCGTCCCACGCGCGGGCACGCAGCTCTTCCAGTACCTTCCCGGGAACCACCGTGTTGGTCATGGTGGCGTGGTAGATGTTCATCCTGTCGGGATCGAAATCGGGGCTGAGGTGGCCGCCGGCGATCGCCATGTCGAACAGCGGTGTGCCGGGCATCGGCACGACGAGGAAGAAGTTCGCCGCGTCCAGGCCGTGGGAGACGTGCTCGCGGGCGAGGGCGATGGTGGTCTCGATCTCCTCCAGCGTTTCGTCCGGGTACCCCATCATGTAGTTGCCGTAGAGCTTGAAGCCGTACTCCTTCATCGCGGTGATCAGCCCGCGGAGATCGGCCTTCTCCACGTTGAGCTTGTTGCTCGCGTACTTGCGCATGATCCGCAGATTGCCCGTCTCGAACGGCATGTTGAGCTGCGTGAAGCCCGCCATGGCCAACGCCTCGAGCACTTCGTGGTCGGGCTTCCAGCGCTTGAGCAGGTGGATGATGTTGATGCCGTTGAGATCGCAGACGGTCACGCCCGCGCCCTGGATCTTCTCCAGCAGTCGCAGGCCGCGTTTCTTCTGCCCGAGCAGCGAATCGTCCTCGATGAACACGTCCGTCACACCGAGGCCCTTCAGCGTTTCGATCTCGGCCAGCACCCGCTCGTCGGACTTCACCCGGAAACTCCCGATGGGGCCGCTGAGGCTGCCCTCCTCCTCACCGGCGATGTGACAGTACGCGCAGTGGAACGGGCAGCCGAGCGAGGTCATCATCGTGCCGTAGCGCAGTTCGGCACCGGGCTCGAACAGCCCCGAATGCGGCCGCGCGAGGGTCCAGTAGCGCTGATTGGGCAGCAGGTCCCACGCCGGCATGGGCAGCGTGTCGAGGTCCTGCACGATGTCCTGCGAGCGGGCCGGGTTGAGTCGGATCCGGTCGGCGTCGTGGAACGCGACGCCGTGGATGTGGGAGAAGCTCGGCCGGGCCGAGCGCCGTGCGGCTTCGACGATTTCGACGAGGGTGTGCTCGGCCTCGGACAGGCACACCACGTCGAAGCCGGCCTCGAACAACTTCGGCAGCCGTGAGCGCGCGTTCACCCCGCCGGAGACGAGGATCTTGCCCGGATAGGCCGCCTTGATCAGCCGGGCACAGTGCAGAACCATCGACTCCTGGTCGGTGAAGATCGACGTGATGCCGATGATGTCGTGCTCGGCCACGACCTCGAGAATCCGCTCGTCGCCGACGCCGGTCCGCAGCAGGCCGCTCGACAACATCGAGGGGTTGGCGAAAATGTCGTCGAGATCGTCGGGACCGTCGCCGACGCAGGCGTCGAAGACACGCACGGGCACCCCGTGGTGCCGCAGCGCCCCACCCAAATGCGGATAGGCGAGCGAGCCGTTCGGCTTGCACACGGTTCCGGGCAGGTTCTGGTTCGGTGGGTACAGCAGCAGCACGCTGACGTCTCGAAGCGTCATTGTCCAAGCCCTCTTTTCCTCGATGGAAGGCGATTCGCCGGCCGGTGTCTCGCGGTGCGGTGTCAGAGCCCGCAGCGCGTCATGTACGCCTCGATCTCGTCGGCGCCCCTGTCCGACCCGCCCGACTCCCTGACGTCGCGCTGCATGCGCAGCACCCGTTGCTTCACCGCGGTGTCGGCCGCAAGTCGCTCCACGATCGCCCGGACGCCGGACGGGTCGATCCGGTCGGACGGCAGTTCGTAGCCGAGGCCCAGTTCGACGGTGCGCTGGGCGAAGGGGACCGCCTCGGTCGCGAAGTGCGGCATGACGACCACGGGCACGCCCATGTCCATGGCTTCCATCGTGGCGCCGGTCGTGCCCTGGATCAGGCACACCGTCGCGTGTTCGAGAACAGCGTGGAACGGTACCCACGCCTTGGCCTCGACGTTGGGCGGCAACGGTCCCAGCGTCTCCGGGTCGAGGTAGCGGCCGATCGCCATGACCACCTCCCACGGGGTGTCCGCGAAGGCCTTCGCGCACGTCCTGAAGAAGTCCGGGTGCTCGTTGAACAGCGTCCCCAGCGAGACGAGCAGGACCGGCGCGCCGGGGCGGCGCGGCTGCCAGTGCGCGTCCTTCGTCCGGCCGCCGAAGTTCGGCCCGGCGAAAACGAACCGCTCGTCGAACGTCTCGGGGGCGATTTGATAGGACTTCGGCAGATGGATGATGTTGAGATCCTCGATCTCGCGCCAGAACTGCTTCACCGGCGTATCGATGCCGTATTCGGCCAGCAGGTCGACCAGCACCGTGTGCACGACCTCGACGTCGGCCGGGTGACGGTGACCGTGGCTGGCCCACAGCGCCTCGAACATCGAGTAGTGCTCGTTTTCGGCGAAGCCGCCGTTGAAGCGAACGGCCGGCCGGTTCCAGTGCTTGGCCAGCAGGCGTCCCGCCAGGAACGGCATCACGTCATAGGCCACGAGGTCGGGCGGGTCGTCGCGCAGCGCTTCCTCGGCCGCACGGAGGATGGCCCTGTTCTCCCGGACGTACACCAGGTGCAGCTGTGTCTCGGCGTCCTCCCGACCGACGACGTCGGGCACGTGGAATTCGTCGAACTCCGACTTGTACGGCACGACCGTGGCGCCTGCCGCGGTGACTTCCTCGGCGAAGGCCGGTCCCGTCAGGTACGAGATGCGGTGCCCGCGCCGGGCGAGTTCGCCGACCACGCCGAGCGACGGGTAGACGTGGCCGTGTCCCTGCACGTTGACTACGAGAATGTGGCGTGGACTCATCGGCGGCCTAGCCCCCCACCAGCGGCGGAATGATCTCGACGCGGCTGCTGTGGGTGAGGTTCACGTCGTCGGGGGGCGTCGTGCGAGGCACCTGCACCCCGTCGACGACGAAGATGTGGTAGTGCAGCAGTGCGCCGGCGGGGGAGTAGAGGCGGTAGCCGGCTTTCGGGTGCGAGCGCACGAACGCATCCAGCAGTTCGCGCAGGTTGACCGCCGGCAGCTCCAGGCGGGCCTTGCCCGACGTCGCGTTGTGCCAGCTGGCGGGGACGATGAGATGCGGCATCGGAAATCCTCAGAGGTCTTGTACACAGCGGAATCCGGTGGCGAAGCAGGCCCATCCGGTGGGGTCACCGTGCAGCCGCTCGCTCGTGCGGGTCTGGAAGCGCAGATTCATCCACGATCCGCCGCGGATGACGCGGTAGCGGCCCATCACGTTCAGGAGTGAATCGTCGCAGTCGGGCGACGGGCCATAGAGCCGGCTCGGCGATGCCGTCCACTCGTAAACGTTCCCGGCCAGGTCCGCCACCCCGTACGGGCTGTCACCGTGCGGGCTCAGGGCCCCGACGGGTGTAGTCAGCGGGACCGGGCCCCGGTCGCGCTGACGCGCCCTCCACCACGCTCGCCATTCGGCGGCGCCGCGGGTGGCTTCGCCCATCCACAGCTCCACGGTGTTCGCCCGTTCGCGCGACCATTCGTCGCCCCACGGCCACAGCCGGTACCCGGGACCGCGCGCAGCCAGTTCCCATTCCGCTTCGGTGGGCAGCCGCTTGCCTGCCCACGCGGCGAATGCGTCGGCGTCCTCGACCGCGACGTGGACGACGGGGTGGTCGTCCGGCGGGTGGTAGTCGACCGCACCGCCGGCCGGACGGCGCCAGGACGCGCCGGGGGTCTGCTGCCAGTAGTCCGCGCCGTAGACGAGACCCCAGCCGCGGCGCTCGGCAACCGTCCGGTAGCCGGTGGCCTCGACGAAAGTCGTGTACTGGCCGACGGTGACCGGATGACGGTCCATCGCGAACGGCGCGACCTCCACGAGCTTTTGCGGGGTCTCGTCCCGGAACCACGGCGTCGGCAACGCCTGCTCCTGCTTCTCGAGCCACTCGATAACCCACTCCGGCGATCCGAGCTGGAAGGCTGCGCCGTGGATCACCAAGGATCCGTCGGCCTCAACGCTGCCGCGCTTCACTTCTCCGAAGATTGCCATAGAGCCATCCCGTCGGGTTGCAATCATTAATAAGTCTATAGTGACTGCCGGGTAGTGGCAAGGTATGGACAGGCTCACTGGGTCAACACTATTGTCTTGTATAGTTTTCGATCTGTTGTCGTCCGGGGCGACGGGCCGGGCTCCACGCCGGCTTTCCCCTGTCAGGAGCAATCCGGTGAATGTTCTGTTCGTCTCGTCGCCCGGCCTCGGACATCTTTTCCCGCTGATTCCGCTCGCGTGGGCGTTCCGGGCGAACGGTCACGACGTGGTCATCGCCATCGCCGAGCACGCGGAGCGGGCGGCGGGGTCCGGCCTGGAGGTCGTGGACGTCGCGCCCCACTTCAGTTCCGTCGAGGCCTTCGAGCAGGTGGCCAAGGACGATCCCGACTTCCTCGCGACCGTAGCGACGCGGCCGGCTGTCGCCCTCGCCGAGTGGGGAGTCCAGATCGCCGCCGTGAACCGTCCGCTGATCGACGGCCTGATCGCGCTCACCGACGATTTCGGACCCGACCTGGTGGTCTACGAGCAGGGCGCGACGGCCGGCCTTTTCGCGTCCGCCAGGGCCGGCGTGCCCGCCGTGCAGCGGAACCACGGGGCATTCGCGACCGCGGGAATGCACGATGCGGTCGCCGGGTTCCTCGGCGACTTCTTCGACCGGTACGACCTCCCGAGGCCGCTGCCGAAACCGGACGTGATCATCGAGTCCTTCCCGCCGAGCATGATCCTCGACCGTTCGCCGGAGGGCTGGTTCATGCGGTGGGTGCCCTACGGCGGAGGCGAGGTCCACGGCGACCGCTGGCCCACCGCCCCCAACCGGGACCGGCCCCGGGTCGCGGTGTCGATGGGCACCATCGAGCTGCAGGCCTTCGGGCTCGGGGCAGTCGAGTCCATCGTCGCGGCGGCCGCCCGGGTGGACGCCGATTTCGTGCTGGCCCTCGGTGACCTCGACATCGGCCCGCTCCGGCCGCTGCCCCCGAACGTCCACGCGGTCGGGTGGACGCCGCTCCACCGGCTGCTCCGCCAGTGCGCTGCCGTGGTGCACCACGGCAGTGGCGGCATGATCATGACGGCGATCGAGGCCTGCACGCCGCAGCTCCTCGCGCCCGATTCCAGGGACATGTTCCAGCACTCCGGACGTGCCGCCGTCCGCGAACTCGGAATCGGCCTGGTCGGCTCGGCCGACGAGGTCAGCCCCGAGCTGCTGACCGAGCTGATCAAGGACGACCGGCTCGTCCAGCGGATGACGGTGGTGCGCGACGAAATGCATTCGCTGCCCTCGCCCGCCGAGACGGCGCGGCGGATCATCGCCGAGCTCTGAGAGTGCGCCGTAAGCGGCGGAACCCGGGGCAGCCGACGGGAATTTCTCGCGCCTCAGGTGAGCCAGGCGCCCGGACCCGGTCCGCCCTGACCGATCGGCGGGAACAACTCGTCGAGGGCCTCGCCGAGATCCGGGTCCAGCGGTTCCCGCAGTGCGGCAAGCGCCCCCTTGAGGTGAGCGGGATTTCGCGGCCCGATCACGATCGCCGTCACGCCGGGCCGGGCGAGCGTCCACGCCATCCCGACCTCGGCGGGCGGGCGACCGCGCTCGGCGCAGAGCTGCTCGAATCGCTCGATGACGGCGCGGTGCCCATCGAGTGCGATCGCCGCGCGACCCTGGGCCGACTTCACGGCCGTCCCGTCGGCCAGTTTGGCCAGCACCCCGGAGAGCAGCCCGCCGTACAGGGGTGACCACACGAGCACACCGATCCCGTAATGCCGTGCCGCCGGGATGATCTCCAGCTCGGCGTGCCGGACGAGCGGGTTGTAGAGGCACTGCTCCGACGCGAGCCCGAACGCGTGCCGTGAGCGTGCCGCTTCCTGCGCGGAGGCCAGTTGCCATCCGGCGAAGTTGGAGGAGCCGACGTAACGGACCTTTCCCTGGGCCACGAGCAGGCACATCGCCTCCCAGATCTCCTCCCAGCTCGTCGCCGGGTCCGGCCGGTGCATCTGGTACAGATCAACGTGATCGGTGCGCAGCCGGCGCAGCGAGGCCTCGCACGCCCGGACGATGTGGCGGGCGGAGAGCCCCTCGTCGTTCGGGCCGGCGCCGAACCGGTTGCCGACCTTCGTCGCCAGCACGACCCGGTCTCGCACGCCCGGCCGGGCGAGCCAGGCGCCGAGCAGTTCTTCGGTGTGTCCCTGATGGATCCGCCAGCCGTAGATGTCGGCGGTGTCGACGAAGTCGATTCCCGCGTCGAGCGCCCCGTCGAGCAAGGCCAGCGCCTCGCGTCCGTCGACCCGCCCCCCGATGTTCACCGTGCCGAGACACAGTCTGCTGACGCGGAGCCCGGCGCGACCCAGTGGTACGTGCGTGGCCTGCGCCGCGGTCATCGGAACCTCCTCTTCCGTGATTCAACCGGGTTTTACCGTGACAGATAGGTCTATGAAAAACAACCGAATCGTAGACCAGCTTGCGGCGTTGCCCCGCGGTGGACGAGTTAGGTATGTTTGTTGATACTTACATTGGCGGAGGGTGCTCATGATCCCGGTCTTCAAGGTGGCGATGGCTCCCGATGCCCCGGAGCGGGTGGCCGAGGTCATCCGGAGCGGCAGGCTGGAACACGGACCACGTGCCGACGCACTCGAGGCCGAACTCGGGCGCCGGATCGGCAATTCCCGGGTGGCCACGGTCAACTGTGCGACCTCCGGTCTGCACCTGGCTCTGTACCTGCTCGTGGGCCGCGACCCGTACCGGCACGACCCCAGCCCCGAGCGGGACGAGGTGCTCACCACCCCGCTCACCTTCGAGGGGACCAACTGGCCGATCCTGGGCAACGGCCTGAAAATCCGGTGGGTCGACACCGACCCGGCGACGCTGAACATCGACCTCGACGACCTGGAACGGCGGATCTCCCCACGGACGCGGGCGATCGTCATCGTGCACTGGCTCGGCTTCCCGGTCGACCTGCGCAAGCTCGACGCCGTGCTGGACCGGGCGGAACGGCGCATCGGCTTCCGGCCTCCCGTGGTGGAGGACTGCGCCCAGGCCTGGGGAGCGACCTTCGGTGGGAAGCCGCTGGGCAACCACGGCAACACCGCCGTGTACAGCCTGCAGACGATCAAGCTGCTGACCGCGGGCGGCGGTGGCCTGATGGTCTTTCCGGAAGCGGAACTGCACCGGCGTGCCCTCCGTACCCGTTGGCTGGGGATCGACCGTGCCGACGACCGCGCCCGGGGCGAGTACGTCGTCCCGGAGTGGGGCTTCCGATTCCCGATGAACGAGCTCAACGCCGAGATCGGTGCGGCCAACCTGGAGATCGTCGACGACTTGCTGGCCCGGCACCGGGCGAACGCGCACCACTACGACAAGGAACTCCAGGACGTGCCGGGGCTCGCGCACACCGCGCGGCCCGACGACCGGGAACCGACGTTCTGGGCCTACCCGGTAAAGGTCGAGGACCGGCCGGGATTCATGCGCCGGCTCGGCGAGGCCGGGATCGAGACGAGCATCATCGTGCGACGGAACGACGAACACCCTGCCGTGGCCGCCGCCCGCGAACCCCTGCCCGGGCTCGACTCCGTGGCCGGACGGGTCTGTTATCTGCCGGTCGGCTGGTGGCTGACCGATGAGCAACGCGCGCACATCATCGACACCGTCCGCGCCGGATGGTGAGCACACCTCCGCCGACCATCCCTCCGGCCGTCGTCACGCAGCGGATCACCGCCGAGCTCGCGCCGGCGCACCCAGTGCGGTGACCGCGTCGAGATTGGAGTACGACCATGCGCTTCCTGCCGCACGATCGCGACCCGTCCGTGCTCGTCGTCGGAGCGGGCTATGTCGGGCTGTGCCTTGGCGTGTTGCTCGCACAGCGCGGCCTCAGGGTCGTCGCGGCCGACGTCGATCGCGCTCACGTCGAAAGGCTGCGCGCCGGCAGGTGCGCGATCGCCGAACCCGGTCTGGACGAACTGCTGCGCGAGGGTCTCGCGAGCGGGCGGCTGACCGTGGCCCCGGACCTGTCGTCGGCCGCCGACTGTGACGTCGTCCTGCTCACGCCGGGCACCCCGATCGATGCCGACGGCCGACTCGATTCGAGCCAGCTGGAGGCGGCGTGCCGTGACCTCGCCCCCCGGCTGCGCCCCGGGCAGCTCGTCGTCGTCAAGTGCACGGTGCCGCCCGGTACGACCCGCACCGTGGTCGCGCCCTTGCTGGCGGGGCACGGGTTGCGGCCGGGCGTCGACGTCGGCCTCGCGCACTGCCCGGAGCGGCTGGCCGAGGGACAGGCGATCGAACAGTTGCGGGAACTCGCCGTCGTCGTCGGCGGGATCGATGTGGCATCGGCCGAGGCGGCAAGCGCGTTCTGGCGGCGCCACCTCGGGGTCCCCGTCCACCCGGTCGCCGACGCCGACGTCGCCGAGGCGGTCAAGCTCGCGAGCAACTGGTGGATCGACCACAACATCGCGATGGCGAACGAGCTGGCGCTGTTCTGCGACGCGTTCGGGATCGACGTGATGGAGGTGGTGACCGCGGCCAACACCATCCCGAAAGGGGCGGGCCGGATGAACGTGCTGCTTCCCAGCGTCGGCGTCGGCGGCTCGTGCCTGCCCAAGGACCCCGTCATGGCCGTGAGGGCCGCTGCCGACCGCGGTGTCGAGTTGCGCACCATCGTGACCGGGCGGGCCGTGAACGACGCCATGCCGGGCCACGCGGCCCGGAGCCTGACCGACGAGCTGCGCAAACTCGGGACGGACCCGGCCGGCGCCACCGTCGCGGTGCTCGGGCTCGCGTTCAAAAGCGACACCGGCGACCTGCGCCGGACTCCTGTCGCCCCCTTCGTCGAGTGCCTGCGCCGCGCCGGCTGCACCGTCCGGCTGCACGACGGGCTGGCAGAGCCGGAACGGGTCCGCGACCTGTTCGGCCAGGAACCGGAACCCTCGATCGACGCGGCGCTGGCCGGGGCCGACGCCGTCGCCTTCCTTGCCGGACATCGGGAGTACCGCAGGCTCACCGCGGCTGGCCTGCGCGCCGCCACCCGGGCCGGGTGCCTCGTCTTCGACGGCCGCCGGTACTTCACGCGGGACGAGATCAGCTCACTGCACGACCACGACCTGCGGTACCGAGGGATCGGCCGGTGACATGACCGAGACACCAACCCCGCTCGGGACCCGCGCCGAACACGTACTCGTGACCGGCGGGCACGGCTTCATCGGCAGCCACCTGGTCGAGGCACTCGCCGCGCGAGGGCGGCGGATCACCGTCCTCGATCCCGCCGACCCGCCGCCGGACCTCGCCGTCCGGGCCGGAAGCGTGCGCCATGTGCGGGGCGACGTGCGCGACGCGGACCTCGTCCGCCGGGAGATCACGCCCAGCACCGGCCTGATCATCCATCTCTCGTCGCTGGTCGGAGTCGACCAGTATCTCTACGACCCGCTCGACGTGATCGACATCGCGGTGACCGGGACGCGCGCCGTCCTCGACGCCACCCGGGATACCGGCGCCAAGCTGATCCTCGCCAGTACCAGCGAGGTCTACGGCCGCAACCCCGACACGCCGTGGGCCGAGAACTCGGACCGGGTGCTCGGCCCCACGACGGCCGACCGGTGGTCGTACTCCACCAGCAAGGCGGCAGCCGAGCACATGACGTTCGCCCACGCCCGCCGCTACGGCACCCGTGCCACCGTGCTGCGGTACTTCAACGTCTACGGTCCTCGCCAGCGGCCTGCCTACGTCGTGAGCAACACCGTGCACCGCCTGCTGCACGGCGACCCCCCGCTGCTCTACGACGGGGGTGAGCAGACACGGTGCTTCACCTACGTCCGGGACGCCGTCGCGGCCACCCTTGCCGTCGCCGGGTCGCGGGCGGCGGAGGGACTGGTCCTCAATGTCGGCAGCGAACGTGAGACCACGGTCGCCGAGATCGTCCGCGCCGTGGGAGTCGCCGTCGGCTGCTCCGTGGAACCTGTCCTGCTGGACACCCGCACCGCGTTCGGGACGGTGTACGAGGACATTCCGCGCCGTGTCCCGGACACGTCCCGGATCGCCGGGCTACTGGGCTGGCGGGCGACGACCGAGATCGAGGAGGGCCTGGCCGAGACCGTCGCCTGGGCTCGCGCCAACGACTGGTGGGCCGGGCAGAGCCGGGGCGAACGGAACGAGCGCGGGGTCGCCAGATGATCCACACCACCCCGGCGACCGTGCCGCAGCTGATCCTTCCCGGTGAGGGGCGACCCCGCCGGGGAGGAATCCTCCGGTACTTCGGGCCGGGCGGCATGGACCACATCGACCCGGCGTGCGCCAGCTACGCGTTCTCGCACCAGATCCTGAGGCTGTTCACCCGGCAGCTGTTCACCTACCCGACCACCGCCGGCGAGGACGCGCTGACTCCCGTGCCGGACCTGGCGATGGCGGTGCCGGCACGGGACAACGGCGGGATCGATCCGGGAGGCCTGGTGCACCGCATCGAGCTCCGGCCCGGCGTGTACTGGGACACCGACCCACCGCGCGAGGTCACCGCCGCCGACGTGGTTCGTGGTCTGAAGCGCCTGGCCTGCCCCGTGACGGGAACCGGCTCGCTCGGCTACTTCACCAGCACGGTGCGGGGGATGGCCGCGTTCGCCGACGGCTACCGGACCGCGATCGACCGGGACGGTGCCGGCCCGGAGACCGCGGCCCGCTACCAGAACACCCACGAGATCAGCGGGCTGCGGGTGCCGGCCGAGCGGGCGCTGGAGATCGAGCTGGTGCGGCCGGCGAACGACATCGTCAACATCCTCGCCACGCTCTACGCCTCACCGGCTCCCGCCGAGTACGACGCCGTGGTACCCGGCGGCCCGGGTTTCGCGGACGTCGTACGATCCTGCGGCCCCTACCGGCTGACCCGCTACCGGCCCGGCGAGCAGCTGTCGATGCGGCGCAACCCCGCTTGGAACCCGGCGTCCGATCCCCTGCGGGCGGCCTGGGTCGACGGTATCGACGTTCGGATGGCCCGAGTCGACGACGACGTCGTCCGGGCCGAGGTGGCGAGCGGCCGGGCAGACCTGTCGTGGGGGGCACCGGTCATCAGCCACGACCGCCTGTCCCCGGACGCCGACCGGCACGTCGGCTTCGCTCTCAACCCGTATCTCGTGTTCAACGTGCGCGGGCCGCGGCGAGAACTGCGGGACCCGGCCGTCCGGCGGGCTCTTGGCGTCGCCGTGGACAAGGCCGCGCTGGTCGAAGTGATGGATCGCATGGACCTGGGCACCGTCACCCGTACCGCGCACGGCGTCATCCCGCCCGGCAATGTCGGGTATCGGCCACCGCCGTCCGGTACCACCGACGGCGGGAATCCGGAACTGGCCAGGGCGCTGCTGAACGCCGCCGGCTGCGAGGGGATGCGGCTGCGTGTTCTGTACCGCATGGAGACTCCGCACGGCGACATCGCGCACAGGTACTCCGACGACCTCCGCGCGGCGGGCGTCGACATCGAACTGGTCCGGATCGAGCACGCCGACGAGTACTACCGGATTCTGCAGGACCCCGAGCGTTCCCTCGCCGGTGACTGGGACGTCACGGCGGCCGCTTGGACGCCGGACTGGTTCGGCAACAATGGGCGGACCTGCGTTCAGCCGCTGTTCGAGTCCCCGTCCGGGGCCGGCAGCTGCAACTACGGCGGTTACCGCGATCCCGCCGTCGACGCGATGATCGCCGAAGCGCTTTCGGAGCCCGACCCTGATCGGTCGGCGGAGTTGTGGCATGCCGTGGACCGGGCCGTGTGCGACGCCGCGGCCGTGGTGCCCCTGCTGGTCTGCGAGCCGACGATCCTGCACGTCACGAGCCCTCGGGTACGCAACGCGATCCCGATGCCGCACATCGACCGCTGGTACGACGCCGCCAATGTCTGGCTGGCCCACTGACGCAGCCGGGGACCCCGGAGGAACCAGCCCGTGCACGGATCACACGGGGAGGCGATCGGCCGCGGGTGATCCCTCGGGGCGCAGCGCGACCGGGTCAGCGGCCATCCCCAGTGAGTACATCGGTGTCACCTGGCCCATTCCCGGCACCCTCCGCGCGGCCAGCGGCGGCCCGTGCAGAAGCGGTATCACCGCCGCGCGGGTCATCGCCGCCTCCTCCACCCTCGCCCATGCCGCCTTGGCGGCCCGCGGATCGGAGTCCGCGTCGAGCGCCTCGTCGATCAGGACGTCGAAGACGGTGCCATCGACGCGTCCGGTCCGCCGGGTGAGCAGAGGCTGCAGGTAGGCACGGTAGTTGTGATGGCGCCACCGGGCGGCCCACCCGGTCAAGAGCAGGTCATGCTCGCCGTCGCCATCACTGTCGCCGTACAGCAACTCGGCATGCGCGGCCGCCCCGATCGCCCGGACCGTGACCCGAATTCCCGCGCGCTCGAGGCATCCCGCCACGGCGTCCGCCACAACGGAGGCAAAGGTGGTGTCCGGGCGGACGAGCACGAGTGTCGTGCCGTCGGCCGGTCCGCTCGGCGGGTCGGGGTCCAGGCGTTCCCGATCCGGGCCGTCACCCGGGTTCCCGCTGTTACCGGGGGGCACCACACGGGTGGCGGCCCGGACGCCGGGCAGGTGTGCCTCGGCCGCCGCGGCCACGAGTTCGGGGGCGACGGCCGAGGCGACGAGCCGGAGAAGCGCCGGGTCGGCGAGCGGACGGCCGGGGCCGGCGTTGGGCAGCAGGCAGGCGTGCAGTACCTCGGGCACCTCGGTATCCGGTGCCACGTCCGGCGCCGGGGCACCGGGCCGGAGGGTCACCCCGCCGAAGGCACGCTCGCGCAGCGGATCGATGGCGGGGTCCCAGACCGGGTTCGGCTCCAGCAGGACCCCGCCGTCCGGATCCAGTCCGGCGATCCGGTACGGCCCGGTCGAGCGCGCGTACCGCACGAAGTCGTCGTCGCCGGGCACGATGGCGTCGTACTCGACGGGAGCCGGCGCGAGGCACGGCAGGGCGAGGATGTCGACGGCGTCCAGGGCGGGGCGCTCGAACTCGATCACCAGGCTCTCGTCGTCAAGGGCGAATACGCCCGGAATCGCGTTCGTTGCGCGAAAGGCTCGGTGCCGCGCCACGTCGCGTTCATGGCCTGCGACGGCGCCGGCATAGCGATCCGCGTATCCGCGCATCCCCCGGACACCCGACAGCAGGAACTCGATCCCGGCGGGGCGCGCGGTGGGGCTGCACGCTCGGGCGAATCCACGGACGACGTCGTGGGCGGTCACCCCACGTGGCGGCTCGGTGTCCCACCGGACTCCCGGACGGAGGTGGACCACGTAGGACCGCAGGCTCGCGCCGAGACCCGCGTTGTAGGTCGACGGTACGGCCATGGCGAGATCTCCGACCGGCTCCACCGCCCGCCAGTCCCGCTGGTCGGGCTCGGCCCGGTACCCGAACAACGTCCGTGTGGTCATCCGGTTGACCACGTCCGCGGCGGGCCGGGACCGAGCCGGATCGAGGTCACCGGGCATGAGCGGGGCAGGCAGGTGCAGGTCTCCGGTTGCCGGCGTGGTCACGACATCTCCCGTCCCAGATCGCGCATGACCGACACGGCGCGATCGATCTCGTCGCGGTCGTTGAACAGGTGCGTGCAGACGCGGGCCGCGTAGTGCTGGTGGGGCGAGCCGGGAACATCGAACTCGGTCCATCGGATCCAGATCCGGTGCTCGCCTTCGAGCCGGTCGACGAACGTCATGAACTTCTTGACGTTCCAGGCATCCTCGCGACGCCGGAACGGGTGGAACGCGATCAGCGGTGAGCGCAGGCGGGGGTCGGCGGCCGGGGAGTAGATGTTCTCCCTGCCGAAGGCGTCGACCAACGC
>NZ_VJWX01000139.1 GCF_007713715.1 Amycolatopsis rhizosphaerae | reverse complement strand
GTGCCTCCCGGGGCGTACCCGCCGCCCCCCGGCGCGGCCTACGGCCCGCCGCCCGGCACCCCCGTGGGAGGCAAGCCGAAGCGTCTCTGGCTGAGGCTGGTTCTCGTCGTGGTGGTGCTCGCGGCCGTCGGCACGTGGGCGATCATCAGCTACACCAAGTCGCCGAGCAGCGCGTCCGCGGGCGACTGCCTGAACGTCAAGGAGTTCAAGAGCGGCGCCGACCCGACGAAGGTGGACTGCACCGATCCCTCGGCCAACGTCAGGATCGGGGTGCGGCTGGACAGCGACACCGGCAAGTGCCCGGGTGAGAACTACGACGAGTACAGCTACCGGCAGCGCGGCAACAAGTACAAGCTGTGCCTGATGCTCAACGCCCACGACGGTGACTGCTTCACCAACCTGTCCAGCAACACGACCGAGGGCTACCGCAGGGTGGCCTGCACGGACCCCTCGGCCGAGGCGGAGATCGTCAAGGTGGTCGACGGAAAGGCGGACGAATCGGCCTGTTCCGGGACCAAGTACGACGGCGCGCTGACCTACCCGCAGCCTCCGACGACGATGTGTCTCGCCAAGAAGTCCGCGGCCTGACACGCACCGGTGGGGCACCGAAGCGGTGCCCCACCGGTGGCCGGGTCAGCTGAGGCGCTCGATGACCATGGCCATGCCCTGGCCGCCGCCCACGCACATCGTCTCCAAGCCCCACTGCTTGTCGTGGTGCTGCAGGGAGTTGATCAGCGTGGTGGTGATGCGGGCACCGGTCATGCCGAACGGGTGGCCGACCGCGATCGCCCCGCCGTTGACGTTGAGCCGGTCGATGTCGATCCCCAGGTCCCGGTAGGACGGGATGACCTGCGCCGCGAACGCCTCGTTGATCTCCACCAGGTCGATGTCGGAGATCGACAGGCCGGCGCGCCGCAGCGCCTGCTGCGAAGCCTCCACCGGGCCCAGCCCCATGATCTCCGGCGAAAGGCCGGAGACGCCGGTCGACACCACGCGCGCCAGCGGCGTGAGGCCGAGCTGCTTGGCCTTGGTGTCGGACATGATGACCAGCGCCGCCGCGCCGTCGTTAAGCGGGCAGCAGTTGGCGGCGGTGACGCGGCCGTCGGGGCGGAACACCGGCTTCAGACCGGACACGCCCTCCAGGGTCACGCCCGCGCGCGGGCCGTCGTCCTTCGACACGACGGTGCCGTCCGGCAGCGTGACCGGGGTGATGTCCTTGGCCCAGAACCCGTCGGCGATGGCCTTCTCCGCCAGGTTCTGCGAGCGGACGCCGAACTCGTCCATCTCCTGCCGGGAGACGTTCTTCAGCCGCGCGAGGTTCTCCGCGGTCTGGCCCATCGCGATGTAGACGTCCGGGACCTGGCCGTTCTCGCGCGGGTCGGTCCAGGTGTCGCTGCCCTCCTCGGCCACCTTCGCGGTGCGGGCCTCGGCGTCGGCGAACAGCGGGTTGTGGGTGTCGGGCCAGGAGTCGGAGCTGCCCTTGGCGAAGCGCGAGACGGCCTCCACACCGGCCGAGATGAACACGTCGCCTTCGCCGGCCTTGATCGCGTGCAGGGCCATCCGCGTGGTCTGCAGGCTCGACGAGCAGTACCGGGTGATGGTGCAGCCGGGCAGGTGGTCGTAGCCGAGTTCGACGGCGACGGCGCGGCCCATGTTGAAGCCCGACTCGCCGCCGGGCAGGCCGCAGCCCAGCATCAGGTCGTCGATCTCCTTCGGGTCGAGCTGCGGGACCTTGTCCAGCGCGGCACGGACCATCTGGACGGCGAGATCGTCCGGCCGCATGCTGACCAGTGATCCCTTGCCGGCGCGACCGATCGGCGAACGCGCGGTCGAGACGATGACGGCTTCAGGCATGGCAGGACACTCCTTCGGGTCGGGCTAAGCGGTTGCTTAGGCCCTATCCTGCCCCCTCGCGGGCGTACGGCAAACCTCAACGCGACGGGGACCACCTTGACCGGGTGTCCCGCGTTCCGGCGGGCGGCCCGCGAACTGCCGTTACGCTGAACTCGTGGATTACTACGAGCATGTTGTGGACCTGGTGGGCAACACCCCGTTGGTCAAGCTGAACTCGCTCACCGAGGGGCTCGAGCCGCTCGTGCTGGCCAAGGTCGAATACCTCAACCCCGGCGGCAGCGTGAAGGACCGGATCGCCCTGCGCATGGTCGAGGCCGCCGAGGCCTCCGGCGAACTGCGTCCCGGCGGCACGATCGTCGAGCCGACCTCCGGCAACACCGGTGTCGGCCTGGCCATGGTCGCGCAGCGCAAGGGCTACAAGTGCGTGTTCGTCTGCCCGGACAAGGTCAGCGAGGACAAGCGCAACGTGCTCAAGGCCTACGGCGCCCGCGTCGTGGTGTGCCCGACGGCGGTGCCGCCGGAGCATCCCGACTCCTACTACAACGTCTCCGACCGGCTGGTGCGGGAGATCGACGGGGCGTGGAAGCCGAACCAGTACGCCAACCCCGAAAACGTGCTCAGCCACTACCACTCCACCGGCCCGGAGATCTGGCGGCAGACCGAGGGCCGGATCACGCACTTCGTCGCCGGGGTGGGCACCGGCGGCACCATCTCCGGTACCGGCCGCTACCTCAAGGAGGTCTCCGACGGCCGGGTCAAGGTGATCGGCGCGGACCCCGAGGGCTCGGTGTACTCCGGGGGCACGGGACGGCCCTACCTGGTCGAAGGCGTCGGCGAGGACTTCTGGCCGGAGACCTACGACCGCACCATCGCCGACGAGATCATCGCGATCTCCGACGCCGAGTCCTTCAACATCACCCGCCGCCTGGCACTGGAGGAAGCGCTGCTGGTGGGCGGATCCTGCGGGATGGCGGTCGCGGCGGCCCTGCGCCTGGCGAAGCGGTGCGGGCCCGAGGACGTGATCGTGGTGCTGCTGCCCGACGGCGGCCGCGGCTACCTGGGCAAGGTGTTCAACGACCAGTGGATGGCCTCGTTCGGCTTCCTCGGCCCGGAGACCTCCGAAGCGACCGTGGGCGACGTGCTCAAGGCCAAGACCGGCGCCCTGCCTGCCCTGGTGCACACCCACCCCAACGAGACGGTGGCCGAGGCGATCGCGATCCTGTCCGAGTTCAACGTCAGCCAGATGCCCGTGGTGAGCGCCGAACCGCCGGTGATGGCGGCCGAGGTGGTGGGCGCGGTCAACGAGCGGGACCTGCTGGAGGCCCTGTTCACGGGCAAGGCGAACCTCGCCGACCGGCTCGACCGGCACATGTCCGCACCACTGCCGACCATCGGTGCGACCGAGCAGGTAAGTTCGGCGATGAAGGCGCTTTCCGGGGCGGACGGGGCGCTCGTACTGCTCGACGGCAAGCCGGCGGGCGTGGTCACCCGACACGATCTCCTCGGTTTCCTGGCTGGTCGCAACAGCTGAGCACATCGGGTTTGCCCAGGCCTTTACGCGCAGCACGTCCCGTGATCCGATAGCGTGTGCCGCCAGTAGCGCGTACTTCGACCTGATCAGTTCTCTCAAGGGGGGTTCGAGACCCGCATGAGCGCTCCGCAACCGCCGAACCAGCCCTGGGGCGGCGGCCAGCCGCCTCAGGGCCCGGGTGGTTCCCAGCCGCCGTCCGACAGTCCATTCGGTTCCGCGGAACCGACCCAGGTGGTCCAGCCTGGCCAGCCGCAGCCCGCTGCGTTCGGCGACGCACCGGAGCCGACGCAGGTCGTGCAGCCCGGTGACCCGAACGCGGCTTCCGGCGCGGAGGGTGCGGCCGAGTCCACACAACTCGTTCCGCCCGGGGCCCAGCCGCCCGCGATCCCGTACGCGCCGCCGCCGAGCGCGGCGGATAACCCCGCGGCGGCAATGGGGGCAATGGGACAGCCGCAGGCCGCGTACGGCCAGCCGGGCGGCTTCGGCCAGCCCCAGGCCGCGCCCGGCCCGTACGGGCAGCCGCCGCAGGGCTTCCCCCCGCCGGGCCAGCCGGGTGGCTTCGGCGGCCCGCCTCCGCAGGGTTTCGGCGCGCCGCAGTACGGCGCACCGGCGGGCGGCGGTGCGGGTGGCAACAACCAGATCTTCGGCTGGATCGCCGCCGGCCTGGTCGCCCTGCTCGGGCTGATCGGCGCGATCATCGGCTTCACGCTGATGTCGGATCTGAGCAGCGCCAGCTCGGGGCCGGACAACGCCGCTCAGATCGCCCAGCAAGCTCTGGCCCAGTGCAAGGCCCAGATGCAGCAGATCGGCCAGGACGCCTCCATGTGTGACGCCTATGCCGCTACTCCGTCGAGCAGTGGAGACAGTTCGGGCCTCACCGAGCTCTGGATCTACGTGATCGGCCTCACGCTGGGCGGGCTGGTCTCGGTGGCGGGGGCGGTGCTGCTCTTCCTGAAGAACAAGATCTCCACCTGGCTGATCGTGGCCGGTGCCGCGCTCCTGCTGATCTTCTCGATCATCATCCTGGCCAAGGGCGGTACCGGGGGCCGGATCATCTGGGAGCTGATCTTCGGCATCGTCATCGCGGCGGTGGGCGTGATCGGGCTCATCCCGGGAACCGCGCAGTTCGTCGGCCTCGGTGGTCCCGGTGGCCCGGCGGCCCCGGGTGGTTTCGGTGGCCCGGGTGCTCCCGGCGGGTTCGGCGGTCAGCCGGGCGGCTTCGGCCAGCCGGGTCAGTTCGGCCCGCCCAGCGGCGGATTCGGGCAGCCGGGCGGCTTCGGGCAGCCGGGTGGTTTCGGCCAGCCCGGGGGGCAGAACCCGCCCAGCGGTGGGTTCCCGCAGCCCGGTCAGCCGGGTCAGCCAGGCCCCTACGGTCAGCCCGGCGGGTTCGGGCAGCCGGGTCAGCCCGGCCCGTACGGCCAGCCGCCGCAGCAGTGGTGACCGGCTGAAAAGCAAAGCGATACCCCCGGCGCTCGCCGGGGGTATCGCTTTTTTCGGGCCGAATCCGCCCTGACGGTGACGTCACGCCGCTACAGTGGGCCCACTTACCGGGCCCACTTACCGCGCAGCTCGCCTTGGGGGCAGTGTGACGAACCCGTACGGCTACCCGATGCCGCCCGACAGCGCGCCGGTTCCGCAACGGCGTCCCAGCGGGGTGAGCGCGATCCTCGCCGGGCTCCTCGGCCTCGTCCTGTGCGGCACGCTCGGCTATCTGCCGGTCAAGGAGTTCATCGCCTATGGCATCGCCGACCTGCCCGAGAAGGCGAACATCGTGCTCGGGTTGTACCTCGGCGCCGCGCTGTTGCTGCTGATCGGGACATTGCTCACGTTCTTCCGGGTCCTCGCGGGCGCGGTACTGCTGATGCTCGGGGCGCTGGTCTCCATCGCCGCGGTGCTCACCGAGGCGATGCTGCTGGCCCCCGACCAGCTCGCCGAGTTCTTCCGGTACGTCTTCCGGTTCCAGATGGACGACGCGTTCGTCAGAGTGGCCGGGATCGCCGGAGGTCCGCTGGTGTTCGTGCTGGCCGCGCTGCCGCCGACCTTCCGCTACCTCCGGTACGAGGCGGTGCAGTCGCCGTACCCGTCCGCCGGATATCCGCGACAGAGCTGGTAGTCACACGCCATGACCGAACAGCCCTCCCGCGGGGGTGCTACCGGCATCCCGGCCGCCGTGCTCGCCCTGCTCGGCGGGCTCTTCCACCTCGTGGGTGTCGCCGGCGGGGCGGTGCTGCTCGCCGGGTACGGCAACCTGGCGCACGCGCTGCTCACCTTCCTGCTGCACCTGATCGTGGCCGGGACACTGATCACCGGCGGGGTCGGGCTGCTCCTGGCCAAGCCCTTCGGCCGTGGGTTCACCGTCACCGGCGCGATCCTGGCGATCCTGCTCTACCTGGCGGTGCTTGTTCTCGGGGCGTTCGGGATCTACTTCCTCGGCCTGGCGGACGGCACGATCCCGGTGGGGTACACCGCCGTGCTGTGCCTGCCCGCGGGCGCGACGCTGGTGCTGGCGAGCGTGCCGGCGACCGCGCGCTGGGTGAGGGGTGGCTGGTCGTAACCTGAGCACATGACTGACGACACCTCCGGGTTGGGTTTCGAGACCCGCGCCATCCATGCAGGTCAGCAGCCCGATCCGCGGACCGGTGCGGTGATCGTGCCGATCTACCAGACCTCGACCTACGCCCAGGACGGGGTCGGCGGCACCCGGGAAGGTGACTACGAGTACTCCCGGACGGCGAACCCGACCCGCACCGCGCTCGAACAGCAGCTCGCCTCGCTCGAAGGTGCCCGGCACGGCCTCGCGTTCGCGTCCGGCATGGCCGCCTCCGACGCGGTGCTCCGCAGCACGGTGCGCCCCGGCGACCACCTCGTGCTCGGCAACGACGCCTACGGGGGCACCTTCCGCCTGATCGACAAGGTGCTCACCGCCTGGGGGGTCACCTACACCGTCGCCGACCTCGCCGACGTGGACGCGGTCCGGGCCGCGGTGCGGCCGGAGACCAAGCTGATCTGGTGCGAGTCGCCGAGCAACCCGCTGCTCGGGATCGCCGACCTCTCGGCGCTCGCCGGAGTGGCCCACGACAACGGGGCCCGCCTGGTGGTGGACAACACCTTCGCCACCCCGTACCTGCAGACTCCGCTCGCGCTCGGCGCGGACATCGTCGTGCACTCCACCACCAAGTACCTCGGCGGCCACTCCGATGTGGTCGGCGGCGCCGTGCTCACCAACGAAGACGAGGTGCGCGAGCAGCTGTTCTTCCTGCGCAACGCGGCCGGTGCGGTGCCGGGTGCGTTCGACGCCTGGCTGACCCTTCGCGGGATCAAGACGCTGGCGGTGCGGATGGAGCGGCACTGCGACAATGCCGAACTGGTCGCCGAGGCGCTCGCCGCGCACCCGAAGGTGGCGCAGGTCTACTACCCGGGGCTGGAGAGCCACCCGGGGCACGAGACCGCCGCGAAGCAGATGCGCAGGTTCGGTGGGATGGTGTCCTTCCGGCACGCCGACGGTGAGCAGGCGGCGCTCGACGTGGCCGCGGGAACCGAGTTGTTCATCCTGGCCGAATCGCTGGGCGGGATCGAGTCGCTGATCGAGCACCCGGGCCGGATGACGCACGCGAGTGCCGAGGGCTCGATGCTGGAGGTGCCCGCCGACCTGGTGCGGCTGTCGGTGGGGATCGAGGACGCGCGCGACCTCATCGAGGATCTCCGCCGGGCGCTGGGATAGCGCCGGGGATTCAGGGCCGGTAGTTGTTGTACTCGGCGTTCTGGCCCGACGAATGGGGCTGTGTGGTGCGGAGCTGGTCGAGATCGGAGCCGCTCACACAGCCGCCCACCAGTTCGATGTGGTTGTCGTGGCGGATGTACTGGGCCGGATCGGCGCAGCCCGCCCTGTCGACGGTGTAGAACGCCGCACCGGTCAGCGCGAGTGCCGAGGTGATCGCCGCGACCAGTGGCAGCACCCCGGCCGAACGCGAGGCACGCCGGCCGGAGCCGCCGCCCGGAACGTTCCGCCTTCGCATGGTTACTCCCCGATTCCCGGTCATGACCGGCTCCAGGGTACCCAAGGCGGCCGGACGGGGGTGGCATGATCCCGCATATGCGATTGGTGACGGTGGACCGGATCACCCGGGCGCGTGAACTCCTTACGGGTGTCGTCCGGGTCACTCCGATGGAACACGCGCGCGACCTCGAGAAGGCTCATCGCGGCACGGTCCATCTCAAGTGTGAAAACCTGCAGCGCACCGGCTCGTTCAAGATCCGCGGCGCCTACCACCGGTTGCACGGGCTGAGCGAGGCCGAACGCGGGCGTGGCGTGGTGGCGGCGAGCGCGGGCAACCATGCCCAGGGAGTGGCGCTGGCCGCCTCGCTGCTCGGCATCAAGTCGACGGTGTTCATGCCGACTCGCGTGCCGCTGCCCAAGCTGGCCGCGACGCGGGGCTACGGGGCCGATGTGCGCCTGCGCGGGGATGTGTTCGACGAGACGCTCGCCGAGGCCATCGCCTTCGCCGAAGAGAGCGGCGCGGTGCTGATCCACCCGTTCGACCATCCGGACGTGATCGCCGGTCAGGGCACGGTTGGGTTGGAAGTGCTGGAGCAGGTCCCGGAGGCGGGCACCGTGCTGGTGCCGACGGGAGGCGGCGGCCTGGTTTCGGGAGTGGCGGTCGCGATCAAGGCGGCGCACCCGGGCACCCGCGTGGTCGCGGTGCAGGCCGAAGGGGCCGCCGCGTTCCCGCGTTCGCTGGCGGCGGGCCGTCCGGTGCGGATCCCCGAGCCACACACCATGGCCGACGGGATCGCGGTCGGGCAGCCGGGAGAGCTCACCTACGCCCACGTGAAGGCCCTGGTCGACGAGGTGGTGACGGTTTCGGAGGAGTCGCTGTCACGGGCGCTGCTGCTGTGCCTCGAACGGCGCAAGCTCGTCGTCGAACCGGCTGGGGCGGCCGCGGTCGCCGCGCTGCTGCAGTACCCGGGTGCCTTCCCGGGGCCGATCGTGGGCATCCTGTCGGGCGGCAACATCGATCCGCTGCTGCTGTTGCAGATCATCCAGCACGGTATGACCGCGGGCGGGCGCTATCTCGCGTTCCGGCTGCGGGTGCCGGACCGCCCGGGGGTGCTGGCCTCGGTGCTGTCGCTGATCAGCGAACTCGGCGCGAACGTCGTGGACATCGAGCATTCCCGCGTCTCGGGCAAGCTGGCCCTCGGCGAGGTCGAGGTCTCGCTGAACCTGGAGACCCGCGGTCCCGAGCACTGCCGCCAGGTGACGGCCGAACTCCGGCGCGCCGGGTACACCCTGACCCCCGCGGAAGGAAACAGTCCTTAGCGGGCCGGACGTTCTCCTCCGGCGGTTAGGATTTCCGGCAGGCATCGCGGGAGAGGAGGTGGCCCACTGGACGCGCTGGATGCCCGGCTTCTGCTGCTGCTGACCGACGTGCCGCGCCTCGGTGTCCTGGAGTGCGCGCGCCGGCTGGGAGTCGCCCGGGGCACCGTGCAGGCCCGTCTCGACCGGCTCACCGAGCAGGGCGTCCTCGGCGGCTTCCCACCCGAGCTGGACATGGCAGCGATGGGCTACGGGCTGACCGCCTTCGCGGTACTGGAGATCGCCCAGGGCAGCCGGACCGAGGTCGCCGAGGGGCTCGCCGCGATCGACCAGGTCTGCGAGGCGCACGCGACCACGGGGCAGGGTGACCTGTTCGTCCGGCTGGTGGCCAGGGACCACGAAGATCTGCAGCGGGTGATCGACCGGGTGGTCGGCCTGCCCGGGGTGCTGCGCACGAACACCTCGCTCGCGCTGACCACACCGATCCCACCCCGGGTCCGGCCCCTGCTCGAACGGATCGCCTACGACACGAACTCCAGGTAGCGCTTCGCGGAGCGCTGCACGACCTCGTGGCCGTCCTCGCGGACGACCGCGTCCCACCAGGCGCCGTAGATCGCCTTGAACGGGTAGCCGGCGAGCAGTTCCGCGGCGCGACGGACCACCGCCGGGCGCTCCGGGACCAGGTTCGGGTAGCTGTACATGAAGCCGACGAACTTGCGGTCGGGCACGACCGCCACGATGTCACCGGAGAGCAACGCGCCCGCGCCGCCTTCACCGCCCGGCCAGTGCAGCACGGTGCCACCGGGGAAGTGCACGCCGAGGTTGATCAGCGTGAAGTCGCCGACCTGTTTCGTCGTGCCGCTCCACCACTGCACGGCGTCGTCGGGGCGCCCCAGCCACTGCCGGTCGTTCTCGTGCAGGTACACCGGTACGTCGAAGGTGCGGGCCCACTCGACGACCGTGGCGTAGTAGTGGGGGTGGCTGATCGCGATGCCGGTGATCCCGCCGAGATCACGGATCTTCCCGATCAGCTCGTCGTCGAGGTAGGGCACGCAGTCCCAGAGGAAGTTGCCGGATTCCGCCTTGACCAGCAGTGCGCGCTGGCCGATCGCGAATCTCGGCTCGCAGCCCAACCCGATGATGCCCGGGCCCTGGTCCTCGACGCGGGCGGCGTATTCGCCCGCACGGAGCGTTTCGAGATCTGTCCACTGCTGACCGGTCGCGGGAACCCACTGCCGATCGTCTTCACAGATCGGACAGTCCGGACGTGGCGCGGCATACTGCATGCCGCAGGTAGCGCAAACGGGAAGCGTCATGACTCGACGCTAGTACTCCCCGGGCCGGGATGCCGTCGGTTTTCCCGGCCCCGACGAACGGCGGGGGCCCGGACCTGTGGTCCGTGCCCCCGCCGGAGGTCGTGGTGGCTGCTCAGCCGGTGTAGGGCACCGCCTTGATCAACGTGACCTTCTGCTTGCTGCCGTTGGGCAGGTCGTACTCGCGCGACTCGCCCTCCCTGGCGCCCAGCAGGGCCTTGCCCAGCGGTGATTCGGGGGAGTAGACGTCGAGTTCGCCTTCGGCGCCCTCTTCACGGGTGGCGAGCAGGAAACGCTCGTCCTCGTCGTCGCCCTCGTAACGGACGGTCAGGATCTTCCCGGGCTCCGCGATGCCGTCGTTGGCGGGTGCCTCGCCGACCTTCGCCGCGCGAAGCAGTTCCTGCAGGTGCCGGATGCGGGCCTCCGCCTGACCCTGCTCTTCACGGGCGGCGTGGTAGCCCCCGTTCTCCTTGAGGTCGCCCTCTTCCCGGCTGTCGTTGATCCTTGCGGCGATGACCGGACGATTCTCGATGAGTTCGTCGAGCTCGTGCTTGAGCCTGTCGTAGGCTTCCTGAGTCAGCCAGGTCACCTGGGTGTCGCTCACGGTCACCATCTCCTCGTCGTGCCTGCCGGGCATGGGTATACAAACCGGCGGCCTCACCAGGCTGGGCCGGTGAGGCTGAAATAAAGGAAAAACACGGCCCGTCGGGGCCGTGCCGGTAGTCCAGGATAGCACGCGGAGCGTGACCGACGTCGTCGTTTTCGTTCCGTCTCGAACGCTGAGCGAGGGTTTCACCCCGTTGGCCGCTAGCTGCTTGACAAATACGCGGGAACGTCGTAGGTGCAGCCGAAGACATCGGCGGTGACCGGCCGGTCGGTGCTGTACACCAGGGTGATCTGGCGGCTGTGGTTCTCCCCGGCCGGGATGAGCACTTCCTTGCGGCCGCTCTCGGCGCCGGACTTGTCCCGCACCCGCACGATGCACACGCCGGGCCGGGACGGATCGTCCCGCGTCGCGTTGATGGTGACCGACATCGTGTTGCCGGGCTTCTCTTCGAAGGCCAAGCGATCGGCCGAGATCGGTGCCGGGCCGAGGTTCACGTAGGCCACCCAGGCGATCACGCCGCTGACCACCAGTGCCACCGTGCTGAACAACCACTTCCGCCACCGGGGCATCCGGCCGCGGCGCGCCGGGCCGTACCGGCCCTCCGGAAGCGTCTGCGCGGTCAAAGACGGGCCTCCTGAACGGTCTGGTCGTGGCGGCGGGACAATGGAACCAACCCGAGTATCCGTCACGCGTGGAATAGCTGTGCAGAAGGGGTCGTTGCAGGCATGGTGGGATCTGACGAGCGGACAGCCGAGCCCGGGTCGCGCCTTCGTTTGATGGCGGTGCACGCACACCCGGACGACGAATCGAGCAAGGGTGCGGCGACCATGGCGAAGTATGTCGCCGAGGGTGCCGAAGTGATGGTCGTGACCTGCACCGGTGGTGAGGCGGGCAGCGTCCTCAACCCGGCCATGGACCGGCCCGAGGTGCTGGAGAACATGAGTGAGATCCGGCGCGAGGAAATGGCTCGTGCCGCGAAGATCCTCGGTGTCGAGCACCGCTGGCTCGGTTTCGTGGACTCCGGGCTGCCCGAAGGCGATCCGATGCCGCCGCTGCCCGAAGGCAGCTTCGCCACCGTGCCGCTGGAAGAGCCGGTGCGCGAACTGGTGCGGGCGATCCGGGAGTTCCGCCCGCACGTGGTGCTCACCTACGACGAGAACGGTGGCTACCCCCACCCCGACCACATCCGCTGCCACGAGGTGTCGGTCGCGGCGTACGACGCGTCGGCCGAGCCGGACCGTTTCCCCGAGGTCGGCGAGCCCTGGCAGGCGCTGAAGCTGTACTACCTGCACGGTTTCTCGCGCGCCCGCATGCAGAAGTTCCACGACGCGCTGCTCACGGCCGGTCTCGAATCGCCGTACGGCGAGTGGCTGGAGAAGTGGGATCCGGACCGCGCCGACGTGATGGAACGGGTCACCACCCAGATCGAATGCGCCGACTACTTCCCGGTCCGGGACGAGGCGCTCAAGGCCCACGCGACGCAGATCGACCCGAACAGTCGCTGGTTCGCGGTCCCGCTGGAGATCCAGCGCGAGGTGTGGCCCACCGAGGAGTACGAACTGGTGCGCGCCCTGGTGGACAGCACGCTGCCGGAGGACGATCTGTTCGCGGGTGTGAGGGAGAAGGTGACGACATGAGTTTCGTGTTGCCGGTGACGGGGCCGGTCGCCACGACCGCGATGGTCCTGGCGCAGCAGCCGGGCAGCGGCGACAACGGCGGTCAGGGAGAGGACTTCGGCAAGTCCTCTCCGGTCGGTTTCCTGCTGCTGCTGATCTTCCTGGTCGCGGTGGCGTTCCTGGTGCGGTCCATGACCAAGCACCTCAAGCGGATTCCGGCGAGCTTCGACGGGGACGCGTCCGCGAAGGAAGGTCCTCCCGACAAGGCCGAGGTGTCCGCGGGTGCCGCCCAGGCGAAGATCGACTCGGAGGCCGAAGCCAAGGCGGAGGCCGGGAACAACGGGAAGAACGACCAGGCATAGCCGCGGCGAGGGCTGGCGGGCCGGGGTGTCGCGAGCGTGACACCCTGAGGCCATGGCCAATCGACTCGCCACCGCCACCAGTCCGTATCTCCTGCAGCACGCCGGGAATCCGGTCGACTGGTGGCCATGGGGGCCCGAAGCGCTGGCCGAGGCGCGGCGGCGTGACGTGCCGATCCTGCTCTCCGTCGGGTACGCGGCCTGCCACTGGTGCCACGTCATGGCCCACGAGTCCTTCGAGGACCCCGAAACCGCGAGGTTGATGAACGAGAACTTCGTCAACATCAAGGTGGATCGGGAGGAGCGGCCGGACATCGACGCGGTGTACATGATCGCGACCCAGGCGATGACCGGTCAGGGCGGCTGGCCGATGACCTGTTTCCTCACCCCGGAAGGCAAACCCTTCCACTGCGGTACCTACTATCCGCCGCAGCCCCGGCCCGGGGTGCCTTCCTTCCCGCATCTGCTCGTCGCGGTGGCGCAGGCCTGGTCCGAGCGTGCCGACGAGCTGCGGGCGGGCGCCGGGCAGATCGTCGAGCAACTGGCCCGGCAGACCGGCCCGCTGCCGGAAGCCGCCGTCGACGAAACCGTCCTCGCGAACGCGGTGGCCAAGCTGAGCGCCGAGGCCGACCGGACGCGCGGCGGTTTCGGGGGCGCGCCGAAGTTCCCGCCGTCGATGGTGCTCGAGTTCCTGGTGCGGCACCACGAGCGCACCGGCTCCGCCGAGGCACTGGCGCTGGTCGAAGAATGCGCCGAGGCGATGTCCCGCGGCGGCATGTACGACCAGCTGGCCGGCGGGTTCGCACGATACTCCGTGGACGCGGCCTGGGTCGTGCCGCACTTCGAAAAGATGTTGTACGACAACGCTTTGCTGTTGCGGGTCTACGCGCACCTCGCCCGGCGGACGGGGTCGGCGCGCGCGGAGCTGGTGGCCGGGATGACGGCGGGCTTCCTCCTGGACCGGTTGCGGACGGCCGAAGGCGGGTTCGCCGCCTCGCTGGACGCCGACACACTTGGCGAAGAAGGGCTGACCTACGTCTGGACACCGGCAGAACTGCGCGAGGTGCTCGGGGACGAGGACGGCGCCTGGGCGGCGGAGCTGTTCGGGGTGACCGAAACCGGCACCTTCGAACGGGGACGTTCCGTGCTGCAGCTGCGCAGTGATCCGGCGGATGGCGACCGGTACGAGCGCGTGCGGCGGGCGCTGCTGGCCGCGCGCGACGAGCGGCCGCAGCCCGGCCGGGATGACAAGGTGATCGCCGCCTGGAACGGTCTGGCGATCACCGCGCTGTGCGAGGCGGGCGTGGCACTGGGCGAGCCGGCCTGGGTCGAGGCCGCCGAAGCCGCCGCCGTCATGGTGCTCGACGTGCACCTCGTCGACGGGCGGCTGCGGCGAAGTTCGCGGGATGGCCGGGTGGGCGACGCCGCGGGGGTGCTCGAGGATTACGCCTGCTTCGCCGACGGCTTGCTCGCCCTGCACCAGGCCACCGGCGGTGCGCGGTGGCTGAGCGAGGCGGTTTCGCTGCTCGATCTGGCCCTCGCCCGGTTCGCGGTCGCGGAGGCGTCCGGTGCCTACCACGACACCGCGGACGACGCCGAGTCCCTGGTGCAGCGTCCGTCCGACCCGGCCGACAACGCCAGCCCGTCGGGCTCTTCGGCGCTCGCGTCCGCGCTGCTGACCGCGTCGCTGCTGGTGGGGCACGAGCGGGCAGGCCGCTACCGCGAAGCGGCCGAGCAGGCCCTGAACCGGGTGGGGCAGCTGGCCACGCGGATGCCGCGGTTCGCCGGGAACTGGCTGTCGGTGGCGGAGGCGCTGGCCTCCGGGCCGGTGCAGGTGGCCGTGACGGGTCCGGATGCCGAGTCCCGGGTGGAGCTGCGGAGGGTGGCGGCGGAACTGGTGCCCGGCGGTGCCGTGGTGCTGGCCGGGGAGCCGGACGCGGCCCCGCTCCTGGAAGACCGCCCGCTCGTGGACGGTGCCGCGGCCGCCTACGTCTGCCGCGGTTACGTCTGCGACCGCCCGGTCACCTCCCCGGCGGATCTCGCCGCCACCCTCGCTTCGTAGACACCGGCCAAGCCGTGAAGGGTCCCTTCACAGTCGATTTGACTGTGAAGGGA
>NZ_VJWX01000138.1 GCF_007713715.1 Amycolatopsis rhizosphaerae | reverse complement strand
GGATTGGGGACGGCGACCAGCGTCAGGACGTCGGCGGCCAGCGCGGCGAAGAGGGTGATCAGGGCCGAAAACCGGGCGAAGCGGGCGACGGTCTGGGCGCGCGGTGTCCAGGCGGTCCAGATCGCCGCGGTCGTGCCGAGCAGGCCACCCGCGCCGCAGCCGAGGACGAGGACGAGGTGCCACCACACCGCGGCGGCGGTCCCGGGCGGCAATGGCCGCGGCGCGCCGGTCCCGGCGAGCTGGAGACCGGTGATCCCGGGGCCGGACGCGCCCGCCAGGTACGCGCCGATCGCGAGGGTGGGCAGCAGGAGCGCGATGACCGCGGTGGTCAGTGCCGAAGAGCGTCGCGGGCGGTGTTCGGCCGGGCGGAGCAACTCGCGGAAAGCGGGCATCGGAACCTCCCCAGTTCTCCGGGCGCGCGCGAGGGAAACGGGCGCGCCCGGGCCGCTTCAGAGCGTACCGGGACCAGGGTCAGTGGCAGGTGCCTTTGGCGGTCAGCACGCGGTCGAGTGCCTCGTGCACCCGCGTGGCGGGGAGTTCGCCGTCGGCCGTGGCGCGTTCGAGGCGGTCGAGGACGGGGGCGAGGTCGCCGCCGCCGGACCACAGTGCCTGGTCGGCACCGGCCGCCAGGGCGTGCACGACCGCGTCCGGCAGCCGGTACAGGTCGGTGACCGCGGCCATCGCGCCCAGATCGTCGGTGATCACCGGACCGGTGAAGCCGTAGCCGGTGCGCAGCAGCCGGTAGGCCTCCGGGGACAGTGAGGCGGGCAGGCCCGCGGTGAGCCCGGGAACGGTGAGGTGCCCGACCATCACCCCCGCCGGGCCGTAGTCGGCGATCCTCTCATACGGCACGAGATCGTTGTGCCGCAAGGAATCCAGTGGCGGTGTGCGCACCGTGCCGTCGTGGGAGTCGCCGCTGGCGTGGCCGTGTCCTGGGAAGTGCTTGAGCACCGGTGTCACGCCGCCTTCCCGCAGGCCGGTGGCGAACGCGAGTGCGTAGGCGCGCGCCCTGGCGGGGTCGGCGCTGAAGGACCGGTCGCCGATCGGGCCGTCATCGGGTTCGGCGCTGACGTCGGCGTCGGGGGCGAAATCCACCGTGACCCCGCGGGCCCGCAGTTCACGCCCGCGGGTGGCGCCCGCGGCGCGGACCTGTTCGACGGTCATGGTGCGGGCCATCGTGCGGGCGCTGGGCAGCGAGCCGTCGAGCCGGCCGATGCGCTGGACACGGCCGCCTTCCTCGTCCACCGCCACCGACAGGCCCCAGCGGGCTGCGGCGTGCACGGGGGTCAGCGCGTCGTGGGTGAGCAGGCTGGTGGCGTTTCCGCCGATGAAGATGCCGCCGACCTGCTCGTCACGGACGAGGTTCGCGGCCGCGGCGGGATCGGTCGAGGCGACGCCGAGGACGACCAGTTGGGCCAGCCGCTGCCGCGGGGTCATCTGCCCGATCGCCGCGTCGCACGGGTCCGCCGCGGGGGAGGGCGAAGGCGAAGGCGAAGTGGAAGGCGCCGGGGGCTGGGAAACCGCGGCCGGGGAACGGCAGCCGGTGAGCAGTGCGGTCGCGAGGAGCGCGGCGGTCGCGGTGGCGGTGCGGTGCTTCATCGGCTCCCTGTGGTCGTGCCGGGCGCGGGCACGGCCAGCGTAGCCGCGGACACCGCCGCCCGCCGGTCCGGTGCGGCGGTGGCGGGGCGTCACCAGGGCACTCCCGATACGCTCAGGGCATGTCGAGCCGATCACCACAGCACCCGTCCCCTGATCCCGCCACCCTGCGTGCCCGGCTGGACCGGGCACGGAAGGCCGCGGCAGGCGCCGAGACCGACGCCCTGCTGATCGCGCCGGGATCGGATCTGCGGTACCTGCTCGGCGAGTCCGGCGGGTCGTTCGAACGACTGACCACGCTCGTAGTGCCCGCGGGTGAGGGTTCGCCCGCACTGGTGGTGCCGAAGCTGGAGGCCCCGGGCTACGCGCACGTGCCCGCCGGTGAGCTCGGCATCGAGATCGTGACGTGGGTCGACGGTGAGGACCCGTACCAGATGGTGGCCGCGCGCCTGGAGAAGCCGGGGCGCGTCGCGGTGAGCGACAACACCGCCGCGCTGCACGTGCTGGCGTTCCGTGCGGCACTGGGCGCCGCGGAGCAGACCCTGGCCGGGCCGGTCGTGCGGGAGCTGCGGATGCGCAAGGACGCCGCTGAGGTCGAGGCGCTGCGCCGGGCCGGGGCGGCGATCGACCGGGTGCACGCGAGGATGGGCGAGTGGCTGCGTCCGGGCCGGACCGAGGCCGAGGTGGCCGCCGACATCGAGGCCGCGATCCTGGCCGAGGGGCATACGCGGGCGGACTTCGTCATCGTGGGTTCGGGCCCCAACGGCGCGAGCCCGCACCACGACGTGTCCGGGCGGGTCATCGAGCGCGGGGATGTGGTGGTGATCGACATCGGGGGCCCGGTCGCGGAGGGCTACAACTCCGACTCGACCCGCACCTACGCCGTCGGTGAGCCGAGGGACGGCGATGTCGCCGAGACCTACGAGGTGCTGCGGCGGGCGCAGCGGGCGGCGGTGGAGGCCGTGCGGCCGGGGGTCACCGCGGAGGCGGTCGACGCCGCGGCCCGCGACCTGATCACGGCGGCGGGTTTCGGCGAGTTCTTCATCCACCGCACGGGCCACGGGATCGGGCTGGACGTGCACGAGGACCCCTACATCGTGGCGGGCAACGCGTTGCCGCTGGAGCCGGGCATGGCGTTCAGCGTCGAGCCGGGGATCTACCTGCCGGGCCGGTGGGGTGCCCGGATCGAGGACATCGTGGTGGTCACCGAGGACGGCGCCGAATCGCTCAACACCCGGCCGCACGAGCTCGTCGTGCTCGACGCATGACGGCCGCGGGCGGGCTGGAGCCCCTGGACCAGGCGATCGCGCGGGAACTGGCCTCCGACGGCCGGTGCAGCTTCACCGATCTGGCCGAGCGGGTGGGACTGTCGGTGTCGGCCGTGCATCAGCGGGTGCGCAGGCTGGAGCAGCGCGGCGTGATCCGCGGTTACGCCGCGCAGCTCGATGGCGAGCTGATCGGGCTGCCGCTGACCGCGCTGATCTCGCTCACGCCGAACGATCCGGCGGCGCCGGACGACTATCCGCAGCGGCTGGAGCACATCACCGAGATCGAGTCCTGTTATTCGGTCGCCGGGGACGAGTCCTACATCCTGCTGGTGCGGGTGCCCTCGCCGCGCGGACTGGAGGATCTGCTGCGCCGGATCCGGGAGGCGGCCAAGGTGTCCACCCGCACCACAGTGGTGCTGTCGACGCCGTTCGAAGGGCGGCCGCCGACCCTTTAGCCTCACCAGGAGCAAGCGGAGGGATGCCCGTGGGGGAAATCGATCAGAACACCGTCTGGTTCGACGGGCATTCGATGGTCTACCGGGACTTCGACTTCGACCTCGACGCTCCGGGAGACCGCAGCAGTGCGGCGCTTGAGGCACTGGAAGCCGACCTGGGGGTGTCCGACGACGTGGAGGTCGACTTCCTGAGCGGCGGCGAGTGGGGGCAGCGGCTGGCCAATGTGATCGACAAGGGGCTGTCCGCGCTGCTGGAGCGGCTCAGCCACCCGGACCTGGCGGTGCGCCGGATCATGGCCGTGGTGCTGGCCTACGCGGACGCGCAGCCCGACGCTGTGGTGCCGACGCTGCTCCAGCGCAGCGAGAGGGACCCGGACGCGCCGGTCCGGCTCGGGCTGCTGCTGGCTTCGGGCCGGTACGCGAACGACCCCCGGGTGAGCGACCACCTGCGGCGCCGTATGCGGGAGGGCGGCCCGGCCGAGGCGCTGGGGGCCGCCCTCGGCCTGGCCCTGCCTCCGTTCCCGGTCACCGACGACGAGGTGGTCGAAGCGCTCACCCTGTGTGCCGACGAACAGGCCGGTGCGGCACTGGCGGAACTGGCCTGGGGCGACCCGCGGTGGAACGGCGAACCGTCGCCGCGCAACACCGTGGACCGGGTCGACGGCTGGCTGGCGGACACCCCCGACGTGCGCAGCCGCTGGCTGTCGCGCATGCTGCCGCGGCTGTGGGACGGGCGGCTCGACCCCTCGGCCGCGCCAGTGCTGATCGAGGCGGCGGACCGGCTGTTCGAGAAGGACGGTTGCTACGCGGATCACGCGGCGGCCGTCGCGGACTTACTCGGGCACCCCGACTCCGAGGTGCGGCGGGCAGCCATTCGCACCCACCACCTCTACGCCCACGACGGCTACGCCGACGCCCTGCTGGGCGTGCTGGACGACCCGGACCTGTCCGCCCGGGCATTGATCTCGCTGCTCCGGCGCAAGGACCCCCGGTGCCTGCCGCACCTGCGGGAGAGGATGCGGCAGGGCACCCTCGACTGCCGTGTGCTGCGCTACGCGGGAAACTTCGCCGAGGAGTTGTGGCCCGCCATCGGGGCGCGGGTCGTGGACCAAGACACTCCGGCCGCCGAGCTCGCCGCGTTGCTGACCCAGGTCCGCGGCTGGCACGCGAGCGGGGACCCGATCGCCTTGCCGGTCGCCATCGCGCTGGAGCGGCTGAACGCCCGGATCGAAGCCGCCGGGAACCCCGAATCCGACGATCACGCCGCGGCGCGCGAGGCCGCCGGGTTCCTGCGCGACTGGCGCGCTCGGGCGGCCGACGAGCAGAGCCTGGAGGGCAGGCTCGCGCGCATGCGTCACATCCTGGCGCTCTCCCACCCCAAGGACCACGACGTCGTACGCAGCGAGCTGGACGCCCTGACGCGGCGACACGAGCCGGACCACACCCCACACCCGGACGATCCGCGCCGCGACATCACGGCCTGCGAGTGGATCGCCGCACTGCCGCACGCGGCCCAGCCCGCCGTTCCCGTCCTGCGACGGCTACGGGACACCGCGGCGGTGGCGGGCACGGTGCGGGCTGCCGCCGCCCACGCGCTGTGGAAGATCACCGGCAACGCGGACGGCGCCCTGCCCGTCCTGGTCGAACAGATTCGCCAGGCCCCTCTGCTCGTGCTGGACTACCTCGGGTCCATGGGGGCGGCGGCCCGGCCCGCGCTGCCCGCGCTCCGCCTGTGCGACGACGGCGGCGACGGCGACTTCGCCCTCCTCGCCCGCCACGCGGTCCGGAAGATCGAAGGGGTCTCCCGGGGTTGCCCCTGAAGGAACTGCGCGGGTGAGAGCTACCGGTCGCTCGCGAAGCGGATGAACAGCACCAGCGAGACGGCGATGATGCCGATCGATCCGGCGGTCCACAGCAGCTCCCGCCCGGGGGCGCCGGTGAGCAGTTCCTGGGCGAAGCGCACGGCCAGCACCAGCACCAGCACGTTGGCGACCTTGATCTCCAGCTTGGTCAGCACCCCGGTGCGGATGAGTTCGCTCTGGTCCGTCGTGTCGGTCTGGGGGCTGGAGAACACCTCGTACAGGCCGAAGCCGAGCACCAGCAGCACCGTGGCGATCAGGTAGGTGTCGATGGCACCGAGCAGATCGGCCAGCAGCGCCGTGTCCGCGGCGCCGCGCAGCGCCTCGGTGACGAACTTGCCCGCCTTGGCGGTGGCCCAGATGATCGTGGCGACGCTGGTGAGGATCAGCACCGCACTGGGCACCAGCATGAGCCAGCGGATCCGGGCGAGCCAGGCGTGGACGAACTCCCTGCCCCTGGGGTCGCTGGTCTTCGGCACCGCAGCATCATGACGCCACCGCCCGCTCCCCGCACGGCGGCGTGCGGCGGTCAACTGCTGGGGACGCTCAACAGCCGCAGCGTGCCATGGTCGCCCCTGGCGGCCAGGGTGCGGCCGTCCGGGCTGAACGCCAGCGCGGCGCCGGTGCCGGGCGTGCCGCCGCCGATTTGCCTGCCGGTGTCGGTGTTCCACAGCCCCAGAGCGCCTCCCACCGCGGCCAGGGTGTGACCGTCCGGGCTGAGCGCCACCGTGGCGATGGTCCAGGGGATGGTGATGGGCTGGCGTGCCTGGTTGTGGCTGGAGACGTCCCACAGCCGTACCGTCGTCGTGTCGGAATCCGACGAACTCGCGGTCACGAGCAACCGGCCGTCCGGGCTGAACGCGTAATCTTTCAGCTCCTCACCGGCGGGCAGGGTGATCATGTCGCCCATCCGCTGCTGGCCGGCCACGTCCCACAGCGTCAGGTGGGTGCCCTCGACCGGGTCGGCCGCGAGGGTGACGACGATGCGGCCGTCCGGGCTGAGCTTGACGTCCGGGCCCTCGTCCGAGGTGAGACCAGCCGAGCCGATATGCCTGCCGCCGGTCACATCCCACAACTGCACGCTGGGGTAAGTGGAGGAGTTCGCGGACTCGCGTTGCTCGGGCGTGACGGCCAGGACGCGGCCCTCCGCGCTGAGGGCCGCCTTCTGGATGGGGCCGCGCCACTTGCCGTCGATGGTCAGGTCGACGTCGAGCCGGCCGGTCTGGTGGCCGGTGGCCGCGTCCCACGACTGCACGACGCAGTCCCCGTTCTCGACCTTCGTCGTGGTCAGGGTGCGGCCGTCCGCGCCGAGCGCCGCGTCGGCACCCCAGCTGTAGCGCCCGAACGGTCCGAGGAGCTGGCCGACCGGCCGTCGTGCGGCCACATCCCACACCTGCACGGTCTGGTCGTCGTAGACGGTGGCCAGGCTGCGGCCGTCCGCGCTGAAGGTGACCTTCTCCACGTAGTAAGTCGTCACGGGACCGGTCAGCACACCGAGCTGGGCGATCGACGGCGGCGCTGGGGCCAGCGGTGCGGGCCACAGCGCCCAGGCCAGCAGAGCCCCGGCCAACGCCACGGCGTCGACGGCGACGACGGTGGGACGCCCCGGGTGGCGCGGCCCGGGTCGGCGCCGCGCCCTCCTGGCCGCCCAGACCCGGCCCGCCGAGAGGAGGACCGCGACGACCAGCAGGGTGAGGAGCAGGACAGGCACGTCCTGTTTGCTGCCGATGACGAACCGGACGTTCCTGCCCGGCACCCGCTTGACTTCCCCGAAGGCGGCCAGGGCGGCGAGCAGCGTGAGGGCGGTGGCGGTGGCGCCGAGCAGGAACGCGGCGGCGCCGACGATCCGGCCCGCGCGCGTCGGGATGAGCCGAGTGGTGGCGGCGAACAACGCGCCGACGAGCACGGCGTCGAGGGCGATCCCGCCCTGGAAGCCGAGTCCGAGGGTGTGCAAGACGGCGACCCCGTCACCCCTGACGAAGCGGATGAGGCCGCCGATGAGGAGCGCGACGAATACGGCGGCCAGCGCTGTCACGGCCACGACGGCGTGCCGTCCCGTCGGCCGGTGCGGGCTGGTGGTGTGCTCGAGGATCGCGGTCTCGTGTCTGGTCGGGGTGTGCCCGCCGGGCGACTCCCGGTCGGCGGGCAGGGGCGCGGTCGGTGCCGCGGTGGGGGGTTGCCCGTCCAGCAGTGCGGTGGCCTGTCCGGCGGTCCACCGCACGTCGGGGTCTTTGGCCGTGAGACCCTGGATGAGGGGTGTGAGCGGCCCGGCGTTGACGGGTTCGGGCAGGTCGTCGAGCAGGACCGCCGCCAGGGTGGCCATTCCCGACCCCCGGTCGAACGGCGAAGCCCCCTCCACGGCGTGGTAAAGGGTGACCCCCAGCGAGAACAGGTCGGAGGCCGCCGTCGCGTCCTGCCCTTTGGCCCGTTCGGGCGCGATGTAGGCGACCGAGCCGACGACCATGCCTTCCTCGGTCATGCCCGCCTGTCCGGTGGCCTTGGCGATGCCGAAATCGGTGAGCATCGGCGTACCGTCCTCGGCCAGCATGATGTTGTGCGGCTTGACATCCCGGTGGATGACCCCCGCTTCGTGACACGCCGACAGCGCCGACAACATCGCCACCGCCACCCGCCGGGCCACCGGGAGGGGCACCGGCCCGTTCGACTCGATCTCGTCGGCCAGCGACCGGCCGGGCACGTACTGCATGACCGTCCACGGTGTGCCGCGCTCGACGAGCACGTCGTGCACCGTGACGATGTTCGGGTGGTCCCGCAACCGCGCGGCGTGGCGGGCCTCCAATGTGGCGCGCTCGATCACCTCGGCGGTCACCGCGGCCGTGCTCCCGGGCGGGACGGCCACCTCCTTGACGGCCACCTCGACACCCAGAACGCGGTCCTGAGCCAGCCAGACCCGGCCGTAACCGCCGCGCCCCAACGGTCTGAGCAGCCGGTAACGACCATCAGCCAGCGTCAAACCGGGCGCGGCCTCGGTCGGCGGGACGTTCGAGGCGGACGACGACGGCACCACGTTCTCCAATGTCGGACGGGGGGTTCACGCGGGGATTCCGCTGATCATTCCGGAACCCGTTCCCGGACTCAACGCCGACACCCGGTTTGCGCACCGCCGATGATCGTCGCTCGTTCCACCATCGGGACGGCGGAAGCGTCCACTGTGGATTTCCGGGTCAGGGCACGCCGGCGAGGGTGGCGGCGGGGTGCAGATCACCGCCGGCGCCGGGCAGGCAGGCCGCCGAGGGCAGCTCGGTGGCCAGGAACTCGGTGAGGCAGCGGCCGATCTGGGCGTGGCCGTTGGCGTTGGGGTGGAAGGATTCCTGCAAGGCGTGCGAGGCCCGGTCGGCGTAGTTGAGGTCGCCGAGGCGCAACACCAGCCTGCTGAACCATTCGGTGCTCGGGTCTGCCCCGCCGCTGCAGGCCTCGTGGCCGCGCCCGGCCCGGGACAGGTCGAGGAAGCGGGCACCGGCGCGTGCCGCAGCTCTGGCCAGCCCGGCCGACAGCTTCAGCACCCCGTCGTCCCGCACCCACCGCAGATCCTCGGTGCGAAAAGGACAGCCGTTGAGGCTCTGTAGATCCGCGGGAAGATCGGGGCCGATCGGTGCGGCGTAGGACTGCAGCACCAGCTGGTAGTCCTCGGGCTGGTAACCGGCCTGGGCGAGCACCTTCTTCACGTCGCCGAGTGCGCTGACGACCTTCGGCACCATCGCGTTGACGCGGTCGTCCCAGGTGGCGCTGATCGGCCCGCTGCACGGCCCGTTGCCCGACATCAGCCAGGACTGGAAGCACTGGGAGATCAGCTGGGAGAAGTGCGGGTCGTCGTTGGCGCCCATGGCGACGACGACCGCCGCCACACGGTGGTTCTTCACCAGCTGGGCCAGTTGCCCGGCCTGGGAAGGTTCGGTCCACTGCCGTGCGTCGCCCAGCGCCACCTGCGCCGCCGGGGCGCCCGAGCAGGCGAGGTTGACCTTCGCCTCGATGCCGGGGAGAGCGGTTTCGAACACCGTGGCCTCGGGTGAGCGGTGACACCAGTCGCCGTTGGTGCCGTTGGTGTCGGGGGTGTAGTTCCCGATGCCCTCACCGGAAAGGGTGCTGTCGCCGAGGGTCACGATGGTCAGGGGCCCGGTGCCGGGCGGGCCCTGCCGCCGCGGGGGAGCGGGCGGGTTGCCGGGACCGGAGAAGACGAAGATGCCGACCAGCACGGCCACGAAGAGGAGCACACCCGCACTGATCCACCACCGGTACCGACGCATCACGCCGTAGTCTACGGGCCCGGGAGCACCGCCATCACACCGCCGACAGCACGCCGTCGGCCAGCCGCACCCGCCGGTCGGCGATCGCGTGCACCTCCTCGTCGTGGGTCGCCACGATCACCGCGGTGCCCTCGTCGGCGCAGCGGCGCAGCAGCCGCAGCACGGCCGGGATGCTGCCGCCGTCCAGATGCGAGGTCGGTTCGTCGGTGAGCAGGACCTTCGGGCGTGCGCTCACCGCGCGCGCCAGCGCGACCCGCTGCTGCTGCCCGAACGACACCTCCCCGGGGTAACGGTCGGCGAGCGCCGCCACGCCGAGCCCATCGAGCAACTCCCTCACCCGCGCGTCGATTTCGCTTTCCGCCCGGGGACCGCCGGGATTCAGCCGCAGCGGCAGCGCGACGTTCTCGGTCACGGTCAGCTCGGTGGCCAGGCCCAGCGCCTGGGGCAGCACGGCGCAGGTGTGCCACGGCGGGGCGTCTCCGAGGGGCTGCCCGGCGAGCAGGACCCGCCCCGAGTCCGGCGAGTCGAAACCGCCCAGCAGGGCCAGCAGGGCGCTTTTGCCCGAACCCGACCGTCCCGCGACGGTCACCAGTTCCCCGGCGTGCACCGACAGTTCCAGCCCTCGCAGCACCTCCACGTCGCCGCTGGGGTGAGTGAAGCGGCGCCGCAGGTCCAGCGCGTGCAGGGCGGGAGCGGAGGCGTTCATCGTCGTTCGATCCCTTCCAGGCGCCCGTCGCGCAGCCGCGCCACCCGGCTGCCCAGTTCGATCACGCGGTCGTCGTGCGAGGCCACGAGCACCGCGAACTCCTCTTCGGCCAGGGAACGCAGCGTCCGGATCACCAGATCCGCCGACGCCTCGTCCAGTTGTGAGGTCGGCTCGTCGGCCAGGATCACCGACGACCCGCGGGCCAGTGCGCATCCGAACGCCAGCCGCTGCTGCTGGCCGCCCGACAGGGCGGAGACCCGCCAGTCGCCGGTGCCGTCGAGGCCGAGCCGGGCGAGGATCGCCTCGGGATCGCACGGACGGCGGGCCGACTGGGCGGCCGCGCGCAGGTTGTCCGCGACCGACAGGAAGTCCAGCAGGTTCTCCGGCGGGTTCTGGAACACCAGCCCGAGATGCCGGCGCCGCAACGCGCGTCGCGCGGCGTGCGACAGCACGCCGGTGTCGGTGCCGCCGAAGCGCAGTGTGCCGCGCGCGGGCCGTTCGAACAGCCCCAGCACGCGCAGCAGTGTCGATTTGCCCGAACCGGACGGCCCGGCGAACACGGTGATCCCGGAGCGCGGCACGGTGAGGGTCACCTCCTGCAGGCCGCGCACGGTCCCCGCGGGTGTGCTGTAGTCCACCCCGATCCCGGTCAGTTCGAAGACGGTGTCCACCGTGGTGTCCACGGCCGGTTCAGCCACGCAGCAGCTCCGCGGTCCGGGCGGTGCGCACCGAGCGCACCGCGAGCCAGCCCGCCAGGAGCACCACCGCGAGCCCGGTGGCCACCACGGCGAGCACGAATCCGGTCTGGTCGGGCAGCGCCGGACGCGGCGCCAGCCACCGGACCGGGTCGAAACCGGGCACGGCGAGGGTGGCGACGGTGAGTCCGCACCCGATCCCGGCCAGCCCGGCCAGCCCGGCCAGCGCACCCAGTTCGATGAGGTGGCTGCCGAACAGGGAGCGCGGGGCCATGCCCATGCGCAGCACCAGCGCCCCGGCCAGCGCGTTCTGCCGCCGCCGCACCTCGACGGCCACCAGCAGCCCCAGTACCGCCACCACGCCGAGCACCCCGCCCAGGAGGCTGACGAAGGAGAAGCTCCACTCCACCACGGAGAACGGCAACGCGTCGAGGGCTCCGTCCTGGCTGACGCGGTTGGACTGGCTCAGCCCGGCGGCGGCCAGCGCGCCGGAAACCTGGTCGGCCGGGGCGGTCGACAACAGTGTCCAGTTGGTCAGCGCGGTGAGCTGGGCCGGGGTGAGCGCGTCGCGGGACACCACGTATCCGGGGCTGCTGCCCAGCAAGGGGAACCACGGGAGGTCGGCCACGGTCACCGCCGGGGGCAGGCCGGGCAGATCCGCCGACTGGGACGCGGTGTGCCCGATCCGGAGCACCGGCAGCCCGCCCGGTACCGGTGCCCGCAGGGCGGGCAGCAGAGCGCGGACCCGGTCGCGCAGTGCGCCGAGGTAGGCGTCGTCGGTGAAGGTGGCCGGGTCCACCACGAGGACGAGACTGCCCGTGCCGCTGGTCTGGCCGACGATCGTGCCGGTGCCCCGCAGGCTCTCCGGCAGGGCGGCCGCACCGGCGAGGCCGACCTTGGTTTCCACGTCCACCCGGGTGACGGCGCCGACGAGCACCCCGGACTTGCTGTCGAGTGCGCCGCGCTGCCCGGCCGCGATTCCGTTGCCCGCGGCCAGGGTGCCGATCGCGAGTACCCCGATGACCAGCACCCCGGTCACCGGGGCGCGAGCCCCGGCCAGCCGCCGGACCGCCAGCTGCAGTGAAGGTCTGGACCATGCCCGCAGCCGGTGCGAGGCGCGCAGCAGCAGCCACGCGACGCGCGCCGACAGCAGCCCGGCCGTGAGCACGACGAAAACCGGGTAGGTCAGTGCGAGCGGGTCGATCTGGGGTAGCGGGCTGCCCAGCCTCGAGGACGCCCCGTACCCGGACAACCTGGTCCAGCCCAGCACGGCGACGCCCGCGGTGACCAGCTCCCACGGCACCACGGCGAGCAGCCGCCACCGGCGGGCCTTGCCGGGAACGCGGCCCACCTGGAACTCACGGTGGGCGCGCAGCGCGACGACCGCCGCCAGCAACGCGAGCGCGATCAGCAGCACCGCACCGGCGATCCCCGCGGCCACCAGCTGCGGGCTCGCGTCCAGATGCGCGGGCGGGGCGTACAGCGGCAGGGAGAAGCGGGCCAGCGCGATGCCTGCCAGTCCGCCTGCCAGGATCGGCAGGCCCAGTTCCGCCACCGCGAACCCGCCCAGCGCCCAGGGCCCGGTGCCGCGGGCCGCGAGCAGGCGGACCTGCGGGTAGCGCCGCTGGTACCACTGCAGCGCCACGGTCACGATCCCGCCGAGGCCGACCAGGACGCTGATTCCGGCCAGCGGCAGGATCGACACGAGCACGTTCGACCCGGCCTGCTCGGCGATCTGCGTGGAGCGTTCGAACGGGCGCGTCATCGCCACGACGTCGCCGAGGCCCTGCCGTTCCAGATCGGCCCGGACCGCCTCGATGAGGACCGCGGAACGGTTGAGGTAGTCGCGCGCCTGCGCGGGGGTGCGAGGCGGATCCAGGTAGAAGGAGACATGGAGCGTGGTGCCGCGGACCTTCATCGCCGCGAGCGTGTCGCGATAGGTCTTCTCGTCACTGGCGAAGACGATCGTGCTCAGCGGGTCGTCGGCGTAGACGTAGACGGTGGCGTTGTTCTGCTGCGAGCACCACCAGCGCGGCGGGGGCACGCTGAGCGCGTGGTACACCCCGGCCACCGGGGCCACGTCCCTCCCCAGCAGTTGGACGGGATCACCGGGCTTGACCGGGGAGAACCGGGTGAGGTCGTCGCCGACCCACAGGCCCGCCGCGCCGCCGCCCGCCAGTTGCCGCAGGTGTGCCAGCCCCTGGTCGCGGTAGCCGAGCATGACCTTGCGTCCGGTCGCGGGCCCGAAGGAGGAGCGGGGGAGGATCCCGACGAACATCGACGCGACCGGCTGCGGGAAGCCGTGCGCCGCCGCCTGGCGGCGAACCGTGTCGGTGACCGCGGCGGCCGTCTCCGGAGTGAGGGCCGCCCGGGAGAACACCGGGCCGTAGGCGTCGAGGCAGGAGAGGCGGCTCTGGTAGTCGGTCGCGGCGGCACCGGCCGAGGAGGCGATGAGCACGGCCGACGCGGCCAGGAAACAGGCGAGCAGCGCGGTCGCGGCGGCCACGACCACCGTGAGCGGACTGGACAGCGCGGAACGGGGCGCGCGGCGCCACGGCAGTGAGACCCCCCACAAGGACATGGCCGGAAAACTACCCCAAAAGTGTGATTCCGCGAAGAAATCACGCCAAATTGTTGCTGTTCGTAGCCGAATCGCCGGAGGTTTGCCTTACCGCGGCGGTGGAATCCGGTCGGTCTGCGTGACCGCCAGGCCGCCAGAGAGTAGGACGTGACGATGACCAACGACCACGTCGACGCCCGGCTGGCCCCGTGCCGGTTCTGCGGGCGCCGTCCCCTCCCCGGCCAGTACCGGGCGCCCGGCCCGCACGGGCCCATCTGCCCCGACTGCCTGGAGGCCGGCCTGCTGCTGGTCCGCGACCGACAACCGCGCCGCAGCCTCGGTGGCAGCGCGCTGCGGTTCTCCAGCGATCCGCAGGAGAAGGCGTGCGAGTTCTGCGGCCGCCGGGAACGACGCACCTTCTTCGGCTTCCACCGACCCCTGCGCCGCATGAACACCACCGAGGGCGACGCGGTGATCTGCGCGGACTGCCTCGACCGCAGCGGCGAACTGATCAACCAGGCCGTACGGCGGCGCTCGTCCCACTGACCGCCCAGGGCCCCGGCGAACCCCTCCCGGCGGCGTTTTGCGACGGCAGTGGTGACGGTGGCGTGGGTAGGGTCGGCCACGGAAAGAGGCGCGAAGCCACCCCGGACGGGGAGGAAGACATGGGGTCGTCGGCCGGAACCTGGCTGGTACTGGCGGTTCCGGCCGCGGTGGCCGGGGCGGCGGCGATGGGGCTGGCCAGCGCCGCCCAGGCCCGCGCCACCAAGGAGGTCGAGGTCACCCGGATCCTCGACCCCGGCCTGCTGCGCGGCCTGGCCCGCCGCCCGCTGTGGCTGATCGGCATGGTGGCCACCGGGGCCGGGCTGGCACTACAACTGGTGGCACTGGCGTTCGCGCCGCTGCTGGTCGTGCAGCCGCTGCTGATCACCTCGCTGATATTCGCCGCGGTGTTCTCGGCACGCCTGGAACGCCATCCGGCCGACACCGTGATGGTGGCCGGGTCGCTGATCTGTGCCGCGGGGCTGGCCGCCTTCCTGGTGATCGCCCGCCCGAGCGGCAACGCCGAGGCGATCCGGCCGGGCACCCACCCGCTGCCGCTGGCGATCGCGCTGGCCACACTGACCGTGGTGGCACTGGTGGTCTGCACCCTGAGCCGCTCCGCCTCGGTGCGGGTGCTGGGCCTGGCGGTGGCGACCGGTGTCCTCTACGGGGTGACCGCGGGCCTGATGAAGGTGGTGGCGGGCCAGGCCCGCGACGATCTGGCCGAACCATTCCGGAACTGGACGCTGTACCTGGTGTGCCTGGTCGGGCCCCTGGGCTTCCTGCTGAGCCAGAACACCTTCCAGCAAGGCCGGTTCCTCGCTCCCGCGCTCGCCGTGATCACCGCGCTGGACC
>NZ_VJWX01000137.1 GCF_007713715.1 Amycolatopsis rhizosphaerae | reverse complement strand
GTCCCTTCACGGTCGATACGACTGTGAAGGGACCCTTCACGGCGCTCAGCGGCTGGGGAGCAGCTCCTCGGCCTTCGTCCGGATGCCCTGGGTCAGCATGTGCCAGCTGTCCGGGTCGCCCTTGAGCAGCGCCTCCGCCGCCGACTTGACCTGCTCGAAGGTGGCGTGCGGCGGGATCGGCGGCACCTCCGGGTCGCACCGGACGTCCAGCACCGCGGGCCGGTCCGCGGCCAGCACCCGGTCCCAGGCGGCGCCGAGTTCGTCCGGCCGGTCCACCGCGATCGCCTCGAACCCGAGCGACCGGGCGAAGTCCGCGTAGGAGACCTCCGGAATGGCTTGGGATTCCACGAACTTCGGGGCGCCACCCATCGCACGCAGCTCCCAGGTCACCTGGTTGAGATCGTTGTTGTGGAACACGCAGACGATCAGGCGTGGATCGGTCCACAGCTGCCGGTACCGGGCGATCGTGATCAGCTCCGCCAGTCCGTTCATCTGCATCGCGCCGTCCCCGACGAGGGCGACCACCGGCCGTTCGGGATGGGCGAACTTGGCGCCGATCGCGTAGGGCACGCCCGGACCCATGGTGGCCAGGGTGCCGGACAGCGAGCCGCGCATCCGGCCGCGGAAGCGCAGGTTCCGCGCGTACCAGTTCGTCGAGGAACCGGAGTCCGCGGTGACGACGGCGTCTTCGGGGATGCGTTCGGACAGTTCGTGCACCACCCGCATCGGGTTCACCGGCTTGGCGTCGAGCATCGCCTGCCGCGCCACGGTCGACCACCAGTCGTGGACGTTCTTCTCGATCGTCTCGAGCCAGGAGCGGTTTTCCTTGCGCTGCACCATCGGCAGCAGTGCCCGCAGCGTCGCCTTCGCCTCGCCGACGAGGTTCACCTCGGTCGGATAACGCATCCCGATCATGCTGCCGTCGATGTCGATCTGCACCGCCCTGGCCTTGCCGAACTCCGGCAGGAACTGGCTGTACGGGAAGTTCGAGCCGACGATCAGCAGCGTGTCGCAGTCTCGCATCAGCTCGTAGCTCGGGCGCGTGCCCAGCAGGCCGATCGCGCCGGTGACGTAGGGCAGGTCGTCGGGCAGCACATCCTTGCCCAGCAAGGCCTTCGCCACACCCGCCCCGGTCAGCTCCGCGATCCGGACGACCTCGTCCGCCGCGTTCCGCGCGCCCTGCCCGATCAGGATCGCGACCTTCTCCCCGGCGTTGAGCACCTCGGCCGCGTGGGCCAACTCGTCCTCCGGCGGGACGACCACCGGATGCGGCCACGACGGCGCGCTCGACGGCATCTGCTTGAACGCGTGCTTCGGCGGGTGGTACTCCTGTTCCTGCAGGTCCGACGGGATGATCAGGGCGGTCGGTGCCCGCCTGGCCAGCGCGGTCCTGATCGCGCGGTCCAACGCGTTCGGAAGCTGCTCGGCGACGTTCACCTCGACCAGATACTCGCTGGCCACGTCTTTGAACAGCGGTTGCAGGTCGACCTCCTGCTGGTAGCTGCCGCCCATCGCGCTGCGCGCGGTCTGCCCGACGATGGCCACCACCGGCACGTGGTCGAGTTTCGCGTCGTAGAGCCCGTTGAGCAGGTGGATGGCCCCGGGGCCCGAAGTGGCCATGCACACCCCGACCTGGCCGCTGAACTTCGCGTAGCCCACGGCGGCGAACGCCGCCATCTCCTCGTGGCGTGTCTGCACGAACCGTGGCTGGTTGTCGGCCTTGCCGAACGCGGCGACGAGGCCGTTGATGCCATCGCCGGGGTAGGCGAACACCTGCTCCACGCCCCATTCGCGCAACCGTCGCAACAGGTAGTCGCCAACCGTCTCGGCCATGGTTTTCCTCCTCGGGCTTTCGGCTCGGTCCCGCCAACGGGCTACCCGGCCGACCGGGGGCGACACATGCTCAGGCGTTCAACCGGTCGGGCACCGGATGCAGCACCGCGGCGTCGCGGGAGGGGCTGACGGCGTTGACCGCCTGCAGCGGCAGCAGTTCGCGGTGGACCTGGAGCGAGGCGAGGTGGTGCAGCATGATGCCCTCACGCAGGGCCCACGGGCAGATGTCCACGCCTTTGATGTCCAAAGTGTCCATTGCCGACTTCGCCACGATCGCACCGGCAAGGATCTGCCGGGCACGGGGCGCCGAAACGCCGCGCAGCTTGGCGCGTTCCATCGCGCACATCCCGGCCAGGCGCGGGATCCAGTCCCCGGCCGCCTCGGCGGTCAGGCTGCGTCGCACGAACGGTCCCTTGCGCTGGGGCGGGGCACCGGCGAGCCGGGCGAGCTGCTTGAAGGTCTTCGAGGTGCCCACGGCTCGCGCGGGTACGCCCTCCCAGCGCAACCGGTCGGCCACCTCGCGGAGCATGCTCCGGACGTAGCGCCGCAACTCCTTCACCTGGCCCCGCGTCGGCGGGTCGTCGTGCAGGAACCGGCGGGTCAGTCGTCCGGCGCCGAGCGGCAGGGACAGCGTCAGGTCGGGTTCGGCGTCGCGGCCCAGCGCGATCTCCAGCGAGCCGCCACCGATGTCGAGCAGCAGGAGGCGGCCCGAGGACCAGCCGTACCAGCGGTGCGCCGCCGCATAGGTCAGCCGGGCCTCGTCCTCGCCGGTCAGGAACTGCGGGCGCACGCCGGTGCGTTCCTCGATCCGGTCGAGGATCTCGTCCCGGTTGGTGGCGTCCCGGATGGCGGAGGTGGCGAACAGGAACAGTTGCTGGACCCGGTGTCGCCGCGCGGCGGCGAGGGTTTCCGCGACGGCGTCGATCGCACGGCAGACCCCCTCCTCGGCCACCGCGCCGTTTTCCTCGATCAGCTCCGCCAGGCGCGTCGGCTCCTTGACCGCGAGCGCGGGCAGGGGCGGGGCGCCGGGGTGCGCGTCCACGATCTGCAGCTGCGCGGAGTTGGATCCGATGTCGAGCACGCCTAATCGCATGAGAGCGGTAGTACCCGCATCGCCGATCGGTGACACGGCTTCGTCGCCCGTCCGGGGGGAGGTTTCCTTCCACCGGGTGCGCGCCGGGGGCGGTAGCCTGCTGCGCATGCCGGAGCACGTGATCGTTTCGACCACCACCGACCGCGAGGAGACCGCGCGTGAGCTGGCCGGGAAGGCGGTCGAGGCGAAGCTCGGCGCGTGCGCGCAGATCATCGGCCCGATCAGCAGCGTCTACCGATGGGAGGGCCGGATCCGGACCGACACCGAATGGCGGGTCGAGATCAAGACGGCCGCGGACCGGGCCGGGGCGCTCGTGGAGCTGATCCGTGAGAACCACGGCTACGACGTGCCGGAGATCATCGCGACTCCCATCGAAGGCGGCAGCGCCGAGTACCTCGCCTGGTTGACCGGCGAAACTCGCCCCTGACCGGCAGAGCTTCTTCGCGGCGTTCCACGGGTAACGCGCAGCGGAGTCGGTCGTTGACCTTGCGTGGTCGAAAACGCAAATATCTTTCGCGTAATGCGCCGGGTGTGGGTATTCGCCGCCGTTGTCGTGCTGACCGCGTCGCTGGGCTCGCCGAGTGCCGGCGCCGCCGCTTGGTCACGCGCGTTCTACTGGGGCGTCGCCACCGCCGGCTACCAGAACGAGGGGAGCGCGCCGGACAGCAACTGGTCGCGGTACGTCGCCCGCACCGCGAGCGCGGACCGGTACGCCGACGGCGTCGACTTCCGGCACCGCTATCCCGAGGACATCAGGCTCGCCGCCGGGATGGGGGTGAACACGTTCCGGTTCAGCGTCGAGTGGGCCAGGGTCGAACCGCAGCCCGGCGTGTGGGACGAGCAGGAACTCGCCTACTACGACGACGTGATCCGGCAGATCCGTCAGGCCGGGATGACGCCGATGATCACCCTCAGCCACTGGGTGTATCCCGGCTGGGTGGCCGACCGCGGCGGGTTCGCCGACGCCCGCACCGTGGACGATTTCCTCGCCTTCACGAGCAGGATCGTGCAGCGCTACCGCGAGCTGGGCGTGCTGTGGGTGACCTTCAACGAGCCGGTCGCCTTCCTCACCCAGGAACTCAGGATCGGCGCGGTGAACGTGTTCCAGATCCCGGCCTGGCAGGCCGACGTGGTGCGGGCCCACCGGCAGGCCTACGACCTGATCCACCGGCTCGACCCGAGCGGCAAGGTCACCAGCAACCAGTCCTTCTATTCGGGCTTCAACGCGGCCACCGATCTGGTCGTGATGGACCAGATCAAGGACAAGGTCGACTTCATCGGTCTCGACTACTACTACGGCGTCAGCCTCGACAACCTCACCGCGGTCAATGGGATCTCCGGCGAGTTCTGGAAGATCAAACTGCAGCCCGAGGGGATCTACGACGCGCTGCGCTACTACGCCGGCCGGTACCCCGAACTTCCCTTGTACATCGTGGAAAACGGCATGCCGACCGACAACGCGCAGCCGCGCGCCGACGGGTACACGCGGTCGGCCGCACTGCAGGACTCGATCTTCTGGGTGCAGCGGGCGAAGGCCGACGGGATGAACGTGATCGGCTACAACTACTGGAGCATCACCGACAACTACGAATGGGGCAGCTACCGGCCCCGGTTCGGTCTGTACACAGTGGACGCTCTTGCCGATCCGGCGCTGACCCGGAGGCCCACCGACGCGGTGCCGGTGTACCGGCAGGTCATCGCGAACGCCGGGGTGCCGTCCGGCTACCACCTGGTGCAGGGGCCGTCGGCCTGCTCGCTGGTCGACCCGCTGGTCAGCTGCGTTTCCCCGGCGAATCCGGACGGCCCGCTCGCGCCGCTGCGCTGAGCTTGCCGGTGTGGGGTCCCCGCGCAGTGAGGGACCCCACACGAAGGATAACCGGCTGGGGGTCACCCTCTGGGTCCACGACGTGTGGGGAACTTCCGTTCGCAGTGGGTAGTTTCTCAGGACATGGCGAGCAAATTCCGGTGGACGGTTCCGGCGCTGATCGGCGCCCTTGGCTGGGCGTTGTGGGAGATACCCCTGGCGTTCGGGGGCAGGCCCGATCTCGAGGTGATGCGCCGGTCGCCCCAGTTCCGTGACGGCCGGTTCCGCAATCTCGCCCCGCCGGTGATGCCGAACACCGCCACCGGCACGGACCTGCTGCGCGAGATGCTGTTCGGCGGTCAGCGCCGCCGCCCCGCCGGGCCGATCCCGCTCGTGCCGCCCCGTCCGGACAGCCCGGACCAGGGGCTGCACGTCACGTGGTACGGCCACGCCTCCTCGCTGGTCGAACTCGACGGCGCGCGTGTGCTCATCGACCCCGTGTGGAGCGAGCGGGTTTCGCCGTCGCGGTTCGTCGGACCCCGCCGGATGCACAGGCCGCCGCACAAGCTGGAGGAGTTGCCGCGGCTGGACGCGATCATCGTCTCGCACGACCACTACGACCATCTCGACGCGAGCGCCGTCCGGACGCTGACCCGGACGCAGGAGGCGCCGTTCGTCGTCCCGCTCGGGGTGGGCGCGCACCTGCGGCGCTGGCGAGTGCCCGCCGCGCGCATCATCGAACTCGACTGGCACGAGACCACCGAGATCGCCGGGCTGCGGATCACCGCGGCCGACGCGCAGCACTTCTCCGGCCGCGCCTTCACCCGCAACAACACCCTGTGGGCGTCGTGGGTGATCGCCGGGGCGAAGCGCCGGGTGTTCTACACCGCCGATTCGGGCTACTTCGCCGGCTACGCGGAAATCGGCCGCAAGTACGGTCCGTTCGACGCCGCGCTGGTCCAGATCGGCGCGTACCACCCGGCGTGGCCGGACATCCACATGACACCGGAGGAGGGCGTGGCCGCGCATCTCGACGTGCGCGGTGGCCTGCTCATCCCGGTGCACTGGGGCACCTTCCGCCTGGCACTGCACGCGTGGGACGAACCCGTGGAACGCGTGTGGCGGGAGGCGAAGGCGCACGACGTCGCGCTGGCCGTGCCCCGCCCAGGGGAGCGGATCGACGTCGACGGCGTGCCCCAGGTCGATCCCTGGTGGCAGGCCCTCGGCTGACGCGCGGGTTTCAGGACAGGCCGAGCCTGCGGTCCACGGTGATCTCGATGACCACCCGCTGCGGGTTCGGCCGCGGGGGCTTGCCGTACCGGGCGGTGTAGCGCGCCTCGGCGTCGCGCACCGACTCGGGGTCTTCGCGCACCACAGCGACGCCTTCCAGTGTGGACCAGCGCCTCCCGTCGACTTGGCACACCGCCGCGCGCGCTCCGCCTTCGCCTGCCGCACGGACGTTTCGGGCCTTGGCACTGCCACGCGAGCAGATCACGCGCGCCACGGTGAGGTCCTCCTCCACCATGACGCACACCGGCACCACGTGCGGCGAACCGTCGCCGCGCAGGGTGGTGAGGGTGCTCAGCAACCGTTCGGCCCAGAACCGCCGAAGTTCCTCGCTCATCCGCACCCTCCTGGCCCGCACGGTCGTTCCGCGCCCCGTCCTGGTCTTCGGGACACCTTATTGCCAAGATCGTTTCCATGATGGGCCGCACGCACGCACTGACCGGCTGGTGTACCGGACTCGCCATCGCTCCCGTGATCGGGGCGGGCACCGTGCACCAAGCCGCGGCTTTTGCCGCCACCACAGCAGGTTTCGCCCTGCTGCCCGATCTCGACCACCCCGGCGCCGGTGCGTCGAAGCTGCTCGGCCCGGTGACGGGCGGCTTGTCCTGGTTGCTGCGCCGCACGTCGGCCGCGGTGTACCAGGTGACGAAGGGACCGCGCGACGAGCGCGTCAAGGGCACGCACCGGCATCTGTCGCACACCGTGCTGTTCGCCGCCGCCATGGGCGCGCTGGCCACGTGGGGCTCGCGGGCGGGCGGCTGGTACGCGGTGGCCGGGATCGTGCTGTTCGGCATGGTGCTGGCCGCCGACGCCCTCGGCGACTGGTTGCTGTTCGTCGGTGGTGGTGCGGTGGTGTGGTGGGCCACCACCACCAGTGCCGCCGGTGAGCTGCAACAGCTGACCGGCTGGGTGGGACTGGCCGTGGCACTGGGCTGCGTGACGCACTGCCTCGGCGATTCGCTGACCGTGGCCGGATGTCCGTTCCTGTTCCCGGTCCCGATCGCGGGGGAGACCTGGTACGAACTGCGGCCGCCGTCGTTCCTGCGGTTCCGCACCGGCAAGCGGGCGGAAAACCTCGTGGTGTTCCCGGTCTGCGCGGTGCTGGGCGTCCTGCTCGTGCCCGGTGTGTGGGAATGGCTCGTCTCGCTGGTCAGCCATCCCGCCGTGCAGGCCGGGAACTGAGCGCGCCGTCACGTTTCCCGCGGGCGTTCCGGCCCGTGACACTAGAATCGGGTGGATGAACAGCCCCGCGAAACCGACCCTGCGCGCCGACGCCCGGCGCAACCGCGCGCGGGTTCTGGCGGCGGCGCAGGAGGCGTTCGCCGACGAGGGGCCTTCGGTGCCGCTCGACGAGATCGCCCGGCGGGCCGGGGTCGGCGCGGGCACGGTCTACCGGCACTTTCCCAGCAAGGAATCCCTGTTCCAGGCGGTGGTGCTGGACAGCATCGAGCAACTCACCGAACAGGCACGGGAGCGGCTCTGCGCGACGGATCCCGGCGAGGCGTTCTTCGAGTACTTCCGGCTGGTCGCCGAGCGGGCGGTGCTGAACAAGGCGCTGTGCGACGCGCTCGCCGCGGCCGGTGGGGTCGAGCCGAGTTCCGAGCAGCGCGCGGACTTCCGGGGCCGGCTGGCCGAGTTGCTCGCGCGGGCACAGCGGGCGGGCGCCGTGCGGGACGACATCACCGCGGAGGACCTCGTTCCGTTGCTGTCCGGGTACGTCGCCATCCTTCGCCAGTCGCCGGGAGACCTCGGCCGCGTGATCACCGACGGCCTCCGGGCCCACCCGCCCGGCCACGAAAACCGCTTCGACACAACGGGCTAGCTCGTCACGGACAGGGCCAGGTACTTCACGTCGAGGTACTCGTCGATCCCTTCGTCGCCGCCTTCGCGACCGAAACCGGAGGCCTTGATCCCGCCGAAGGGGGCGGCCGCGTTGGACACGAGCCCGGTGTTGATGCCGACCATCCCGGTGGACAGCCTTTCCCCGACGCGGACGGCGCGGTCGAGGTCGCGGGTGAACAGGTAGGCGACCAGCCCGAATTCCGTGTCGTCGGCGAGCCGGACGGCCTCGTCCTCGGTGTCGAAGGTGGTCACCGGGGCGACCGGGCCGAAGACCTCCTCCCGCAGGATGCGCGCGTCCGGTGGCACCTCCGTGAGCACCGTCGGTGCGTAGAAGAAACCCTTACCCGGCAAGGCTTTCGCCCCGACGACCGCCTGGGCGCCGCGATTGAGCGCGTCCTCGACCAGTTCACTCACCTTGTCGCGCTGCTCGGCGCTGATCAGGGGACCGACGCGCACCCCGTCCTCGGTGCCGTGCCCCACCTTCATGCCCGACATCTCTTCCGCCAGGCGCCGGACGAACTCGTCGGCCACCGAGGAATGCACGTGGAAACGGTTGGCGGCGACGCAGGATTCCCCGTTGTTGCGCATCTTCGCGGTCACCGCCCCCGCCACCGTGCGGTCGAGATCGGCGTCCGGGAACACCAGGAAGGGCGCGTTCCCGCCGAGTTCCATCGACATGCGCTGGAGGTTCGGGGCGCACAACTCGACGAGTTTGCGGCCGACTTCGGTGGAGCCGGTGAAGGACACCTTCCGGATCCGGGGATCGGCGAGGACCGGGCCGGACACGCGGCTTGCCGAGGTGGTCGGCAGCACGCTGAGCACGCCGTCGGGCAGTCCCGCTTCGCGCAGGATCGCGGCCAGGTTCAGCATCGACAGCGGGGTGAGCTGGGCCGGTTTCACGATCATCGTGCAGCCCGCGGCGATCGCGGGCCCGATCTTGCGGGTGCCCATCGCCAGCGGGAAGTTCCACGGGGTGATCAACAGGCAGGGGCCGACGGGCCGTCTGGTCACCAGGGTGCGGCCGCTGCCCGCGGGATTGCGCCCGTACCGGCCGTTGATCCGCACGGCCTCCTCGGAGAACCAGCGGAAGAACTCGGCGGCATAGGCGGCCTCGGCGCGGGATTCCTCCAGGCTCTTGCCCATTTCCAGCGTCATCAGGCGGGCGATGTCGTCGGTGCGGTCGGTCATCAACTGCCAGGCGCGACGCAGGATTTCGCCCCGATCGCGCGGTGCGGTCGCCGCCCAGGCCTCTTGCGCGCCGATGGCGGCGTCGATGGCTTCGCGGATGTCGGCGTCCTGCGCGTCGGAAACCTCGCACAGGCGTTGCTCGTTGCCGGGGTCCTGCACGGGGAACCGGCTGCCGTCGGCGGAATCCCGCCACTGCCCCGCTAGGAAGATCTGCCGGGGTACGCCCTCGAGTTCGCTCATGATTTCCGGCTACCCCGGACGAGAGGAAGTATGGGTATGAAAAGAGCCCGGGCCCCCGACCAGCCCGGGCTCTCTCCCCCGTGACCCGTGATTACCCGATGTCCCGGCGCCGGAAACCTGCCAAACCGGCGAAAAGTGTGACGAGCGCCATTCCGCTCAGCCACAGGAACGGGCCGGGGGTGAAGGCAGCGCTGGGGAACTTCGGGACGTGGGTGAACGGCGAGAGGTCGAGTACCGCCTGCGGCAGCCGGATCGCCGGTCCGTAGAGGGAAACCAGCAGGAATGCCGAGGCCACGCCCCAGCCGGCGGCGACACTGGCCCCGGGCAGGAACCCGAACACCAGCAAGGAGATCCCGGCGACCACCCACACGGCGGGCAGTTGGGCGACCGTCGAGCCAAGCACTCTCGGTAGCTGGACGCTCACATCATGCACGCGCAGACCGTGCAGCAGCCCGAGGGCCGTACCCGCCACGGCGAGCAGCAGGCCGCTGCCGAGGAACGGGAACACCAGGTGGCTTGCCGCCCAGCGCAGCCGCCGGGTTCCGGTCGCCAGCAGCGGTTCCAACCGCAGTGCCACCTCTTCCGAACGCATCCGCAGCGCCGCCTGCACCGAGTACATCGCCGCGATCATGCCGAACATCCCGGCCATCACGGCGAGGAACGCGTCCACCAGGCCCGAGCCGCCACCCATGCGCTGGACCATCTCGCGGGTCTGCGCGCTGTCGCCGACCACATCGCCGATGCCCGCCGCCATCGAGCCGAAGAGCGCGCCCGCGAGCGCGAAACCGGCGAGCCAGCCGAAAAGCGTGCCCCTGTGCAGGCGCCAGGCGAGGGCGAGCGGGGAATCCAGGCCCGGTGCGCCCGCCGCCGGTCCCAGCCGGGCGGGCAGGAGGCCCATGCCGACGTCCCGGCGCGCCAGCAGGCGGTACGCCACCAGGCCGAGGACGGCGGTGGTGGCCAGCGGCAGCAGCAGCACCCACCAGCGCTCGTGGGCGTACGGGCGGACCTGCGACGACCAGCCGAGCGGCGACAGCCAGGACAGCCAGCCGATGTCCCGGCTGGAGTCGCCGACGGCGCGCAGCAGGAACATCACGCCGAGCGTGGCGCAGGCGAGCCCGTTGGCCGTCCGCGAGTACTCGGCCAGCTGAGCCGTTATGGCGGCGACGGCGCACGCCACCCAGCCGACGAGCGTGACGCTCGCGCCGAATGCCACCGAGCCCGCGAGCGGCAGCTTCCCGCCCGCCAGGGACAGCGTGGCGACGAGCCCGGTCGCCAGCGCCGCGAGCCCGCCCGTGAGCAGACCCGCGGTCAATGCCGCGGAGCGCCCGGTCACGGTGGAGGACAGCAGTTCCTGCCGCCCCGAATCCTCTTCCTGCCGCGTGTGCCTGGTGACGGTGAAGACGCACGCCAGCGCGACGAACAGGGAGAGGAAGGCTCCGAAGCGCCAGGCGGTGAAACCGCCGGCGGTGGACAGGTCGAAGGCGGGGCCGTAGAGCAGCCGGATCGACGGGTTGGATCCGGTGGCCGCGGTGAGGGCGGCGCGACTGGCGGCATCGGGGTACAGCGTCGCGTAGGCACTCGCCGTAATGGCGGGCAGGACGCCGAGGAGGATCACCCACAGCGGAACCACGATCCGGTCCCGGCGCAGTGCCAGCCGGAGCAGCTGCCGGGTCCCGGCCAGTGCGTTCATCGGGTGCTCGCCTCCGCGGTGTAGTGCCGGAGGAACAGCTCCTCCAGCGTCGGGGGCTGGCTGGTCAGGCTGCGGACGCCGAGATCGGAGAGTTGCCGGAGGACCTTGTCCAGCGAGCGGGTTTCCACGTCGAACCGGACGCGGCCGCCGTCGACCCTGAGGTCGTGGACCTCGGGCAGCGAGCCGAGCCCGTTGGTCGTCCCCGTGCGGTCGGCGAGTTCCACCGTGATCGAAGTGCGGGTCAGGTGCCGCAGCTCGGCCAGTGTGCCGGTTTCCACGGTGCGGCCGTTGCGCACGATGCTGACGCGGTCGCACAGTGCCTCGACCTCGGCGAGGATGTGGCTGGACAGCAGCACCGTCCGGCCTTGCTCTCGCTCCTCCTGGATCGCGTACTGGAACGTGGCTTCCATCAGGGGGTCGAGGCCCGAGGTCGGCTCGTCCAGGATCAGCAGCTCCACATTGGACGCCAGGGCGGCGACGATGGCCACCTTCTGCCGGTTCCCCTTGGAATAGGTGCGGCCCTTCTTCCTGGGGTCCAGGTCGAAGCGCTCGATCAGTTCCTTGCGGCGCCGCTGGTCGAGCCCGCCGCGGAGCCTGCCGAGCAGGTCGATGACCTCGCCGCCGGAGAGGTTGGGCCAGAGGTTGACGTCGCCGGGGACGTAGGCGAGCCGCCGGTGCAGTTCCGCGGCGTCGCGCCAGGGGTCGCCGCCGAGCAGGCGGGCGGTGCCTCCGTCGGCGCGCAGGAGCCCGAGCAGGACTCGGACGGTGGTGGACTTCCCGGCGCCGTTCGGGCCGAGGAACCCGTGCACTTCACCCGTCCTGACCTGCAGGTCGAGGCCGTCGAGGGCCTTGGTCGGCCCGAACGACTTCGCCAGGCCGGAAACGGAGATCGCAAGATCCATGCGAGCAAAGCTACGCTTGTTTCAGAAATTTGTGAAGACTCGAAAAGTTTGGTGACGGTTGAAGCGCGTCACCCTGGCTACGAGAGGATGAAGCCATGTCGAGCCGACCCCAGTCCCAGCGTGATCCGGCCGCCGCCGTACCCGAAGAGGCCCTTCCCTTCGTGGAGAAGTTCGCGAACGCACTGGTCAACGCGGGCATGCAGCGTATGCCGGCGCGGGTCTTAGGGGCGACACTCGCCAGCAGGGAGGGCAGCCTGACCGCGAGTGAGCTGACCGAGGTGCTGCGGATCAGCCCGGCCGCGGTGTCCGGTGCGGTGCGCTACCTGGCCCAGCTCCGGCTGCTGCACCGCGGGCGCAAGCCGGGCGAGCGGCGCGACCACTTCTTCATCGGCAACGAACTCTGGTACGAAGTGGTCGGGCACGCCGACCAGGTGTACGGCACGCTGGCCAAGACCCTCGACGAGGGCGTGCAGGCGGTGGGCGTCGACACCGTCGCTGGGCGTCACCTCGCCGAGACCAGGGATTTCTTCGACTATCTGGCTGCGGAGCTGCCCCAACTGGTGAAGCGGTGGCGGGACCAGCGGCTCAGCCAAGCCCCTGAAGCAGGGTCTTGACCAGGCTTTTCGCCAGTTTCTCCCGTTCCTTGCCGCTGGGCTCGGCGTCGTCGAAGGCGGTGAGGAAGGCCTGCTGGAAGCAGGCGCCGAGCAGCAGGGCCGACAGGGCTTCCGGATCCGCCGAGCGGGGGAGGCGGCCGAGCCGTTGCTCGGCCTTGAGGTAGCGCACGAGACCTTCGTGCGGGTTGCGCGGACCGGCACCGTGGTCGGCCATCGCCTGGCGATGGCTCGTCAGCAGTTCCCTGGTGGAGAACAGTGACGCGGCGACCGGAAAGCTCTCGGTGTAGAAGTCGATGGCCAGGCGGGCGACCCGGGTGAGGTTCGCCCGCACCGTCCCGGTGCCCGCTCGCTCGGTGAGCTCCGTGAGCACCTTGCCGAGGCCGGGGAGCTGCTCGCTCAGCACGCTCCGGAACAGGTGCGCCTTGTCGGCGAAGTGCTTGTACAGCGTGGCCTCCGAGTAGCCCGCGACACGGGCGATCTCCTTCGTCGTCGCCCTTGCGTATCCCTGTTCGCGCATGACGCGCGTGGCCGCGGCGAGAATCTCTTCGCGTGTCCCCATTCTCAGTCCTCTCTCAGTACCGACTTGACGAGTGAGTAAGTACTTACTCACTCTAGTGGTAAGTGAACACTCACCTCAGGAGGAGAGCATGAAGATCACCGTGTTCGGCGCGAGCGGCGGAACCGGGGTGGAGGCGGTCCGGCAGGGGCTCGAGGCGGGCCACGAGGTGACGGCCGTGGTGCGCGACCGCGCGCGGCTGGCCGTCGGCGACCAGCCGCGGCTCGAAGTGGTGACCGCGGACGTGTTCGACCCGGACTCGCTCGTGTCCGCGATCACCGGGCGGGACGCGGTCATCTCCGCGCTGGGCGCCCGTGACCGCGGGCCGAGCACCATCTGCCGCGACGGGACGAGCGCCATCATGCGCGCGATGAAGACCGCGGAGGTCCGGCGCCTGGTCGTGGTCAGCAACAGCGGGATGCACACCGAAGGTGATTCCTTCTTCACCGGCCGGATCTTCAAGCCGGTTCTGATCAGGATCCTGCGAGAGGCCTATGCCGACATGCGGGTGATGGAGGAGCGCGTGACGGCGAGCGGGCTGGACTGGACGATCGTGCGCCCGCCGCGGCTGCGGGACTGGCCGCGGCGGGGCGCGGTGGCCACCGCGGTCGGCCGGAACGTGCGCGGCAGCTACAACATCGGTCGCGCCGATCTCGCGGGCTATCTGCTCGCCGCGGCGGCCGACGAAGGTCTCGTCCGCACCGCCGTCTCCGTGGCCCAGGGCTGAGTGGGACATCGGACGGAGAACGGTCACCGAAAGGGCCCTCACCTGGTGGAACGCTTTCCGGAGAGGGCACGGCGAGTGCACGACGTTAGGCCGAACGGGTGATTCTGGGGGCCTCCTACCAGCGAGTTCGAAAAAACTCCTGCCGGTGTGTATCTGGCGCGGTCCTCGCCGCGTCATAGGGGCATCGGTTGAACAAAGCCCACTGGAGGATGGATGAGCTCCGGCCGCTCGTGCGAGGAGGAGATCGCGGCGATCCGCGAATCTCTTGCCGCGCTGGGGGACCCGTGGCAGGCGGGGGAAACCTTGCTGAGCCGGCTGGAGAACGAGTCGCGTGCGTTGCGGCTGGGGGTGCCGGCCCCGAGCGCGGCCGAGGTGCGGGCGCGGGCGGACCTGCCCGCGCTGATGGCCGAGGCCGCGCTCGGGACCGCCGGGCAGCGGTGCATCGCGGCCAAGGCGCCGTCGGAAAGCCTTCCGCGTGCCTTCGACCTGCGGGACACCTGCGGCGGCGACTACACCACTCCGGTGAAGGACCAGGGGGAGTGCGGTTCGTGCGCGGCGTTCGGCGTGCTCGCGGTGTTGGAGGGCACCGCGGCGTACACGCGCCGGGCCGCCGGGCTGAACCTCGACCTGTCCGAGGCGCACCTCTTCTTCGGGCACGGGGCGCAGCGCGACTACACCAGCGCGAGCGGCGCGTGGCCGGACGAATTGTTCGACGACTGCGTTTCCAGGGGCGTCACTTTCGAGGATTACTGGCCCTACCACGACAACGGTTCCGGTTCGCTCAATCCGGACTGGCCTCACCGGCTCGCGCTGGCGGAGAAGGTCGTCGACCTGACCCGTGATCCGGCCGCCATCAAGCACCACATCTACGGCTACGGCCCGGTGACCGCGTGCATGGTGGTGTACGAGGACTTCTTCCACTACACCGGCGGGATCTACCGGCACACCACGGAGGAGACCAGCGGGGGGCACTGCGTCGCCCTCATCGGGTGGGACGACGAACAGGGCTGCTGGATCGCCAAGAACTCCTGGGGTACCGGCTGGGGGGAGGGCGGCTTCTTCCGGATCGCCTACGGCGAGGCCTTCATCGAGGACTATCCGGAGCCGCGGCCGACCACGCTGGGGTGCACGGGGGCGAATCTGCGCGCGTGGCTGCCCGAACAGCGCGCGCTGGGCCTGTTCGCCTCGGCACACTCCGACGGTGGATGGGTGCACCTGGAGAACCTGGGCT
>NZ_VJWX01000136.1 GCF_007713715.1 Amycolatopsis rhizosphaerae | reverse complement strand
CCGCGGTCCCGGTCAGGCAGGGGGTGCGGGGCGGAGCCAGAGGACGCCGCACGGGGGGAGCTGGAGGACGGCCGAGGCGGGCTGCCCGTGCCACGGGACGTCTTCGGCCTCCACCCGGCCGAAGTTGCCCACGCCCGAGCCGCCGTACCCCTCGGCGTCGGTGTTGATCATCTCGAGCCAGGGCCCAGCCAAGGGCAGCCCGACCCGGTAGTCGTGGTGCGGTGTCCCGGCGAAGTTCGCCACGCACGCCAGCCGTGAGCCGTCCGCGCCGAGGCGCAGGAAGCTGACCACGTTGCCGTTCGCGTCGTGGGCGTCGATCCACTGGAAACCGTCGGGATGGGTGTCCTGGCTGTAGAGCGCCGGAGTGGACCGGTACACCGCGTTGAGTTCGCACAGCAGTGCGCGCACCCCGGCGTGCAGCGGCTGGTCGAGCAGGTGCCAGTCCAGGGACCGTTCGGCCGACCATTCCCCTTCCTGCGCGAATTCGCCCCCCATGAACAGCAGTTGCTTGCCGGGGTGCGCCCACATGTAGGCCAGCAGCGAGCGGACTCCCGCCGCCTTGTTCCAGTCGTCGCCGGGCATCCGGCCCCACAGCGATCCCTTGCCGTGCACCACTTCGTCGTGCGACAGGGGCAGCACGAAGTTCTCGCTCCACGCGTAGACGAGCGAGAAGGTCAGCTCGTTGTGGTGGTAGGAGCGGTACACCGGGTCGTGGGCCAGGTAGTGCAGCGTGTCGTGCATCCAGCCCATGTTCCACTTGAACCCGAACCCGAGCCCGCCCAGATGCGTCGGCCTGCTGACCCCGGGCCAGGACGTGGACTCCTCGGCCACCATCACCACGCCCGGGTGTCGCTTGTAGACGGTCGCGTTGAGCTCCTGCAGGAACCGGACCGCGTCGAGGTTTTCCCGCCCGCCGTAGGGGTTCGGCAGCCACTGGCCGTCCGGCCGCGAGTAGTCCAGGTACAGCATCGACGCGACCGCGTCCACCCGCAGCCCGTCGAGGTGGAACTCTTCGAGCCAGAACAGCGCGTTCGCGACCAGGAAGTTGCGGACCTCGTTGCGCCCGAAGTCGAAGACGTAGGTCCCCCAGTCGGGATGCTCGCCGCGCCGCGGGTCGGCGTGTTCGTAGAGTGCCGTGCCGTCGAAACGCGCCAGCGCCCAGGCGTCCTTCGGGAAGTGCGCGGGCACCCAGTCGGCCAGCACCCCGATGCCGCGCTGGTGCAGCCGGTCCACGAAGTACCGGAAGTCGTCGGGGGAGCCGAAGCGCGAGGTGGGCGCGTAGTACGAGGTGACCTGGTAGCCCCAGGAACCGCCGAACGGGTGTTCGGCGATGGGCAGCAGTTCCACGTGCGTGAAACCGGTTTCCACCACGTAGTCGGCCAGCGCGTCGGCCAGTTCCCGGTAGTCCAGCCCCGGCCGCCATGAGCCGAGGTGCACTTCGTAGATGCTCACCGGCGCGCGCGCCCAGTCGGTCGCCTCGCGGGTGGCGATCCATTCCTGGTCGGCCCATTCGTGCCGGGCTTCGGTCACCACCGACGCGGTCTGCGGCGGTTTTTCCGTGCCGAAGGCGAGCGGGTCGGCCTTTTCGTGCCATACGCCGTCGGCGCCCAGGATCCGGTACTTGTACCGCGTGCCCGCCTCCACCCCGGGGATGAAGATCTCCCACACACCCGAGGAACCGAGGGAGCGCATCGCGTGCTCGCGGCCGTCCCAGCCGTTGAAGTCGCCGACCACCCGCACCCCGCGGGCCGTCGGGGCCCACACCGCGAACGACACGCCGCGCACCTCGCCGGCGGGGGTGTCGTACCAGCGCACGTGCGCGCCGAGCACCTCCCACAGGCGTTCGTGCCTGCCCTCCCCGATCAGGTGCAGGTCCAGTTCGCCGACGGTGGGCAGCCACCGGTACGGATCGTCCACGGTGACCGTGCCGCCGGGATAGCCGATCTCCAGCCGGTAGTCGCCGGGATGTTCCGGCAGGCGGCCGGCGAACAGGCCGTCGACCACCCGGTCGAGGTCGACCTTGCCGTGTTCGGTGCGCACCGTGACCGAGCGGGCGCCGGGCCGCAGGGCCCGCAGCACGAGGCTGTCCCCGGCGGTGTGCACGCCGAGGACGGCATGCGGGTCATGGTGCGCACCGGACAGCAACCGGTCGATGTCACCGGGCGGCGGGGCCGCCTCGGGCAGTGTCTCCACTGCTCACTCGCCTCCTGAGCTTCCCTCGCTGATGCGGGCGATCGAGGACAGGGGCACGCTCAGCCATTCCGGCCGGTTCGCGTGCTCGTAGGAGACCTCGTACACCGCCTTGTCCAGTTCGAAGGCGCGCAGCAGATCTTCGTGCGCGCGGGGGTCGCCGATGTCCTCCGGAGCTTGCTCGGCGTAACCGTCGAGGAAGGCGGACCGGTTGCGGCGCGCCCACTCCCAGGCCCGTCCGGTGAGGACCGGATCTTCCGGTCCCGAGACCAGCATCTGCTGGGCCGCGTAGTCGAAGGACCGCAGCATGCCCGCGACGTCGCGGAGCGGGGAGCGCAGGGCGGACCGTTCGACCACCGGGGCGGCGGGTTCGCCCTCGAAGTCGATCAGCAGCCAGCCGGTGACGGTGCGCAGCACCTGGCCGAGGTGCAGGTCGCCGTGGATGAACTGCATCCTGATCGCGCCGTCGCGCTCCTTCATGGCGTCGAACGCGGCGTGCAGCGCGGGCGCGTACCCGGCCAGTTCCGGCACGGCCTCGGCCACCCGGTCGAGCCGCGCGTGCATGGCCCCGGCGGCGCGCTCGAACTCGCCGGGGTCGGCCACCTGCTCGCCCAGTGCCCGCCGCAGGTCGTTGTGCACCGAGGCGACGGCCTGGCCGAGCCGCTGCGCCTCACCGGCGAAGTCACCGCCCACCTGGTCGGGCGGGGATTCCGGATCGGCCATCAGGTCGCGCACGCTCGTGGTGGCCATCGCCCAGCCGTCGACCGCGTCCGGGATGAACCGCTGCAGCATGCCGAGGGTGACCTCCTTGCCCGCCAGGTCCCCGCTGATGCTGCCCAGCAGCGGGGCGATGTGTTCACAGCCCACGCGCTGCAGTGCCCGGTGCAGCCGGACGTCCGGGTTCTCGCCGGGCGAGAGCCTGCGGAACAGCTTGAGAATGTACTGTCCACTGTAGACAAGCGAGGTGTTGCTCTGCTCCGAGGTGATCGGGCGGGCGCGCAGCCCGCGCGTCAGCGTCACCCCCGGCTCGTGGTCGAACCGCAGCGAGCCGATCCGGGCGCCGTCGTCGATGAGGCCCAGCAGCACGCCGGTGAGGTCCGGGTCGTTGACCGCCTCGTAGCAGGGCCGCCCGCGTTCGGTGCCCAGCCAGCTGGTCCCGAGGTACTCCGGGAGCTGCCCGCGGCTGCCGACGAGAAGCTGGTACGGCGCGCGGCGCCCGTCCTGCCGCACCTCGACCACCAGGTGCAGCAGCAGCGGGTCGCCCTCGAGCAGCACGGTGCTGCCGAGCACCACCACCTCGCCGACCGGCTGGTCCTTCCCGGCGAACCACCGCTGCGTGGGCAGCCACTCCGGGAGTTCGCCGACCAGCGCACCGATCAGTTCACGGGGATCGGTCACCGTCCATCACCTCGTCTCGCCGTCGCCCCGCCGCTGGAGCAGCTGGAACCAGTAGAAGCCGTGCCCGGGCAGTGTGAGCAGGTACGGCAGCTCCCCGATGTCAGGGAACAGCACTCCGCCGGTGAGTTCCATCGGCGTGCACCCTTCGTGGTCGGACAGGTCCAGTTCGACCGGCTGCGGGAAGCGGGACAGGTTGTTGACGCAGAGCACCACGTCGAGTTCCCCGTCCGGGCGCATCCAGCTCCGCTTGAAGGCCAGCACGCTCGGGTTGGAGCCGCCGAGCTCGATGAAGTCGCCTTCGGCGAAGGCGTGGTGCTGCTTGCGCACCTCGATCATCCGGCGTGTCCAGGTGAGCAGCGAGGCGGCGGCGTCGCGCTGCGCTTCGACGTTGATCGCCTGGTAGCCGTAGATCGGGTCCATGATCACCGGCAGGTAGATGCGCCCGGGATCGCAGCGGGAGAACCCGGCGTTGCGGTCCGGGGTCCACTGCATCGGCGTGCGCACCGCGTCGCGGTCGCCGAGCCAGATGTTGTCGCCCATCCCGATCTCGTCGCCGTAGTACAGCACCGGTGAGCCAGGCAGGGACAGCAGCAGCGCGGTGAACAGTTCCTGCTGGTTGCGGTCGTTTTCCAGCAGCGGCGCCAGGCGGCGGCGGATGCCGATGTTGGCCTTCATCCGCGGGTCCTTGGCGTACTCGGAGTACATGTAGTCGCGTTCCTCGTCGTTGACCATTTCGAGGGTGAGCTCGTCGTGGTTGCGCAGGAAGATGCCCCACTGGCAGCCGTCGGGGATCTTCGGTGTCTGGGCGAGGATTTCCGAGATCGGGAACCGGGATTCGCGCCGCACCGCCATGAAGATCCGGGGCATCAGCGGGAAGTGGAAGGCCATGTGGCATTCGTCCCCGCCGGCGGCGGGATCGCCGAAGTACTCCACCACGTCCGAGGGCCACTGGTTGGCCTCGGCGAGCAGGACCCGGCCGGGGTACTCGTCGTCGACGACCTTGCGGCAGCGCTTGAGGAACTCGTGGGTGCGCGGCAGGTTTTCGCAGTTGGTGCCCTCCTGTTCGAACAGGTAGGGCACCGCGTCCAGCCGGAACCCGTCGATGCCGAGGTCCAGCCAGAACCGCAGGACGTCGATCATCGCCTCCTGCACGGCCGGGTTCTCGTAGTTCAGGTCCGGCTGGTGGGAGAAGAAGCGGTGCCAGTAGAACTGGCCGCGCACCGGATCGTAGGTCCAGTTCGAGGTTTCGGTGTCCACGAAGATGATCCGGGCGTCGGCGTAGCGGGAGTCGTCGTCGCTCCAGACGTAGAAGTCGCCGTACGGGCCGTCGGGATCGGTGCGGGACTGCTGGAACCACGGGTGGAGGTCGGAGGTGTGGTTGAGCACCAGGTCGGTGATCACGCGGATGCCGCGCCGGTGCGCCTCGTCGAGGAGGTAGACGAAGTCCTCGACGGTGCCGAACTCGGGCAGCACGGCGCGGAAGTCGCTGATGTCGTATCCGCCGTCCCGCAGGGGGGAGGCGTAGAACGGCGGCAGCCACAGGCAGTCGACGCCCAGCCATTCGAGGTAGTCGAGCCTGTTCGCCAGGCCGCGGAGGTCGCCGAGGCCGTCGCCGTCGGAGTCGGTGAAGGCCCGCACCAGCACCTCGTAGAACACGGCGCCCTTGAACCACATCGGGTTCGTTGGCGCCTCCTCCGCGTGCTGGAAGTCCTCGGCCTGCGGTTCGACGAGCTTGCCTTCGGCGGTCACGGCCTCACCGGTGTGGGGCACGCCCTCCAGCCCCAGTGCCGCGTCGGGCCGGGGATCACGGTCGGTCAACTCCACCTCGTCCCACCTCATCCGGATAGGTTCGCCTCGTCCCCCGCCGCATCGGGATCGGCCGGTGCGGCGGGGAGCGGGAATCGGGTTGTGGTCAGCCCGCCAGGCGCGGTTGCAGGCTGACGATGTGCGCCACGGCCCGCCAGGGTTCGAGGCGCACGTAGTTGGCCTGCCCCCAGTCCCAGGTTTCGCCGGTCACCTCGTCGTGGGCGATCAGCCGGTCGGACCAGTCGAAGCCGAGTGCGGGCAGGTCGAGCCAGAGCGTGCCCTCCTCGGCGTCGAACGGGTTGAGCGTGATCACGGCGAGCACGGTGTCGCCGCTGGCGGGGTCCTTTTTGGAGTAGGCGATCAGGCCGCCGTTGTCGACGTGGTGGAACCGCAGCGTGCGCATCTGCTGCAGCGCCGGGTGGGCGCGGCGGATGGCGTTGAGCCGGGTCAGCCACGGTTCCAGGGAACGGCCCTCGGCGAGCGCGGCGGCGTAGTCACGGGGCCGCAGCTCGTACTTCTCCGAGTGGAGGTACTCCTCGCTGCCTTCGCGCAGCGGTTCGTGCTCGAACAGTTCGAATCCCGAGTACATCCCCCAGCTCGGCGACAGGGTCGCGGCGAGCGCGGCCCGCAGCGCGAACATGCCCGGCCCGCCCTTCTGCAGCGACTCGTGGAGGATGTCCGGCGTGTTGACGAACAGGTTGGGGCGGCCGTGGTCCCAGTGTTCGAGCAGGTCGACGGCGAACTCGGTGAGCTCCTCCTTCGTGGTCCGCCAGGTGAAATACGTGTAGCTCTGGGTGAATCCGAGCTTGGCCAGTCCCCACAGCCGGGCGGGCCGGGTGAACGCCTCGGACAGGAACAGCACGTCCGGATGGGCGTCCTTGACCGAGGAGATCAGCCATTCCCAGAAGTCCGGCGGTTTGGTGTGCGGGTTGTCCACCCGGAAGATCCGCACCCTGTGCGCCACCCAGTGCAGCACCACGCGCAGCACCTCGGCGTAGATGGCCGGGGGGTCGTTGTCGAAGTTCAGCGGGTAGATGTCCTGGTACTTCTTCGGCGGGTTCTCCGCGTAGGCGATCGTGCCGTCCGGGCGGGTGGTGAAGAACTCCGGGTTCTTGACCACCCACGGGTGGTCGGGCGCGGCCTGCAGTGCCAGGTCGAGCGCGACCTCCAGCCCCAGTTCGTGGGCGCGGGCGACGAAATCGTCGAAGTCGTCGAGCGTGCCGAGTGCCGGGTGCACCGCGTCGTGCCCGCCCTCGTCGGCGCCGATGGCCCACGGCGAACCAACGTCGTGCTCGTCGGAGACCACGGAACCGTTGCGGCCCTTGCGGTTTACTCGCCCGATCGGATGAATCGGCGGGAGGTAGACCACGTCGAAGCCCATCCGCGCGATCCGCTCCAGCTCCCGTGCCGCGGTGGCGAACGTGCCGTGCACGGGAGTGCCCTCGGCGTCCAGCCCGCCGGTGGAGCGCGGGAAGAACTCGTACCAGGCGCCGAAAGCGGCGCGCTCGCGGTCCACCTGCAGCCGCAACGGCCTGCCCTTGGTGACCAGTTCGCGCACCGGGTGTTCGTGCATGATGTGCTCGACGTCGGACGACAGCGCCGGGCCGATCCGCTCGGGCAGCAGGCGGTTCGTGTCGCGCAGTGCCGCCGAGGCCGCCACCAGCAGGGCCCGTTCCCGGCGGCGGTCGGGACGGCGGGAGACCCGGTCCAGCAACTGCGCCCCGGTTTCCAGGTCGTTGGCCAGTTCCGCGGCCTCCTGGCCCGCGGTCACCTTGATCTTCAGATCGCGCCGCCAGGTGGTCCACGGATCGCCCCAGGCGTCCACCCGGAAGGTCCACAGCCCGGGCGAGTCGGGCACGATGACCGCGGTGAACCGGTCGAGCCCCGTGCCCTGCTCGCTCATCCTGGTCCGGCGCGCCACCCGGTCGCCGGGGCCCCGCCAGGTGACGGTGGCCGCCACCGCGTCGTGCCCGTCGCGCCACACCGTGGCCGAGATCGGGACGTGCTCACCGGCGACCGCCTTGGCGGGGTACTGCCCGCAGTCCACGATCGGGCTCACATCGTCGATGCCGAGCCGGCCCGTCATCCCCAGGTGCCCCTCTCGTTCAGCGGGTCAAAGCGCCAAAGTCGCGGTGTGGTCGGCGAGAAAACCGAACCGGACGGGTTGGCGTGAACGCGGTACCCCACAACGGAGGAGGGCAAACCTGCCGGGAGTCACTTTCCGCCCCGGCGGGACCGGCTGTCCAGGGCGCTCGGGCACTGGTAACGCAGGTGTCACCGGGCGGACTTCCGCGGAGCGTTTCCCGTCATTTCCTCCGGTAGGTGACCATGCTGACGCCGCTGTCGTCGAAGTCGCGGCGCGCGACGGGCAGGAAGCCGGTGGGGGCGAACGGGCCGTCGAACAACGGGATGCCGCTGCCGAGGACCACCGGGTTGTGTTTGATGACGAGCTCGTCGATCTCGTCGCGGAGCGCGCCGGCCAGCTTGCCGCCCCCGCAGAGCCAGATGCCCTTGCCGTCCCGTTCCTTCAGCTCCCGCACCAGGGCGGCCGGGTCGCCGTCGACGATCGTCATCGCCGGATCGTCGGAGGTCAGGGTGCGGGAGACGACGTACTGCTCCAGGTGGGCGTAGGGGCTGGTCATCCCTGCCCGCAGGCCGGGCTCGTAGGTGCCGCGGCCCATGATCACGGTGTCGAAGTGGCGATTCGGGGTGGTGGTCAGGCCGAACGGGCCGCGGGCGAGCGTCGGCATGGTCTCGGGGTATTCGGCGAGGATCGTCTTCCGGAGCTCGCCCTCGAAGACGAAGAAGTCGTAACTGCCGTCCGGGCCGGCGATGTAGCCGTCGAGGCTGGCGGCGACGTAGTAGGTCAGCTCGCGCAAAACGGTCTCTCTTCCTGAGGTACTGTGGATGAAGTGGTTTGAATGTAGTACTGCAGTTGCAGTGGTGTCAACGAGCTCTTCAAGGAGATCCGATGCGTCAGAACCCGGCCCGCCGCACCGCCCTGCTCGACGCCGCCATCGAGGTCCTCGCCCGCGAGGGCTCCCGGGGCCTGACGCTGCGCGCCGTCGACAAGGAGGCGGGCGTCCCCACCGGCACGGCTTCCAACTACTTCGCCCACCGCGCCGACATGCTGGGCCAGGTCATGGCCCGCACCCGCGAGCGACTGACCCCCGATCCGGCCGAGCTGGCGGGCACGATGACCGCCGAACCCTCACACGATCTGGTCAGGACCCTGATGCGGCAGGTCGTCGACCGCATGCGCCGCGATCGCAGCAGCCACCTGGCCCTGCTCGAACTGCGTCTGGAGGCCACCCGGCGGCCCGAACTCCACACGGAGCTGGCGCGGTTCTTCGGCGAAGAGCTCGACGCCAACATCGGCTTCCACGTCGGCAGCGGCCTGCCCGGCGACCGCACCGGGCTGATCCTGCTCTACCTGGCCATGCAGGGACTGATCGTCGACGAGCTGACCGTCCCGGAACTGCTCACCCCGCACCGGACCGGCGAACTCATCGACGCCATGGTGGCGCGCCTTCTCCCGGCGGACGGCGACTGAGCGGCCTCACCGGGGTGCGCGCAGGAGAACCAACGAACGCGCGGGCAGTTCCAGGTGGCTGCCCGCCTTGAGATGGCGCGCCTTGACCGGGGCGCCGTCGCCCGTGCTGGTGTCCAGCACCGGTTTGAAGGTGGCGCCGTATTCCGGGCCGGGCAGGGTGATCCGGACCGGTTCGGCGCCGGAGTGCAGCACCAGCAGCCACGAATGGTCGTGGACCAGGACGCCTTCCCGGTTGCGGGACTGGCTGTTCGAACCGTCGATCCACATGCCCAGCGTGCGGCGGCCGGTGTCGAACCAGTCCTGCTCGGTCATCTCGCGGGCGTCGGGCCGGAACCACACCAGGTCGGGTTTGCCGGTGGGCGTGGTGCGGCCTTCGAAGAATTCGGGCTGGCGCAACGCGGGACTCGCCGCGCGCAGGTGGATCAGCCGCCGGGTGAACGCGAGCATCGGCTCCGATTCCGGCCCGAGGATCCAGTCCACCCAGGAAGTCTCGTCGTCGAGGCAGTAGGCGTTGTTGTTGCCGTGCTGGGTGCGCCACAGCTCGTCGCCCGCGACCATCATCGGGGTGCCGGTGGACAGCAGCAGGGTGGCGAGCAGGTTGCGGGCCTGGCGGGCACGCAGGGCGAGGATCGCCTCGTCGCCGGTCGGGCCCTCCGCGCCGTGGTTCCACGAGCGGTTGTCGTCGGTGCCGTCGCGGTTGTGCTCGCCGTTGGCCTCGTTGTGCTTGTGGTTGTAGGACACCAGATCCCGCAGTGTGAACCCGTCGTGCGCGGTGACGAAGTTGATCGACTGCCAGGGGCGGCGCAGGTTGTGGTCGTAGAGATCGGACGAGCCGGACAGCCGGTAGGCGAGGTCGTCCACGCCGGTCACGCCCCGCCAGTAGTCGCGCACGGTGTCGCGGTAGCGGCCGTTCCACTCGGCCCACTGCGCGCCGAAATCCCCCACGCGGTAGCCGTGGCCGGTCACGTCCCACGGTTCGGCGATCAGCTTGCAGCACGACAGTTCCGGGTCGGTGGTGATCGCGGTGAGCATGGCGGAGTTGCGGTCGAACGCACCCCCGCCCGGACGCCCGAGTGTGCTCGCCAGGTCGAAGCGGAAACCGTCCACGCCCATCTCGGTGGCCCAGTACCGCAGCGAGTCGGTCACCAGCCGGACGACGGTGGGGGAGCCGGCGTCGAGCGTGTTGCCGCAGCCGGTGAGGTCCAGGCCGCGGCCGCGTGATCCGTGCAGGTAGTAGGCGGGCGCGTCCAGGCCGCGGAAGCTCAGCGTCGGGCCCTCGAAACCGCCCTCGCAGGTGTGGTTGAAGACCACGTCGAGGATCACTTCGATCCCGACCGCGTGCAGCGCGGCCACCATGGTGCGAAACTCCTCGACCTCGCGCCCCGGCTCGCTGGCGTAGGCCGCGTGCGGGGCGAAGTAGCCCAGCGGCGAATAACCCCAGTAGTTGCGCCGCCCCGCTCCGACAAGATGCGGTTCTTCGGTGAACCAGTGCACCGGCAGCAGTTCGACCGCGGTGATCCCGAGCCGCACCAGGTGCTCGATCACCACGGGGTGGGCCAGGCCGAGGTAGGTGCCGCGGAGGTGCTCGGGGACGAACGGGTGCCGCTGCGTGAAGCCCTTCACGTGCAGCTCGTAGAGCACCGACTCCTCGAAGGGCACCTCCGGTTTGGCGCCGGTGTCGGGACCGCCGTGCGAACCGACCACCGACAGCGGCACGCTGCCCAGCGAGTCCACTGTGGACCTCGGCCCGTGCATCGGGTCGCCCGAGTAGCCGAGGGCGGCGCCGAGGTCGGTGAGCGCGCCGGTGATCCGCCGGGCGTAGGGATCCACGAGCAGTTTCGACGGGTTGCACCGCTGGCCCCGGGACGGGTGGTACGGGCCGTGCACGCGGTAGCCGTAGCGCTGCCCCGAGGTCACCCCCGGCACCAGCCCGTGCCAGACCCCGAAGGTCCGCTCGGTCAGCTCGACGCAGCGCTGCGAACCGTCCTCGCCGATCAGGCACACCTCGACCGCTTCGGCGATCGCCGACGTGACGGCGAACCGGACGCCTCCGCCCTCGGGATGGGCGCCCAGGGGGAACGGCCTGCCGGCGAGGACCGGGGTGACGGTCTCGCCGGTGGCATCGGCTGCGGATCGCGTGGCCACCCGTCGATACTCTCAGCCATCCGCCACGTTTCGGTAAAAGTTCTGGTCAGGACGCCTCGACGAGGGCGAACGAGTCCGGGCCGAGCCGCACCGAGCAGCCGCCGGCGGCGGCCTCGCCCCAGGTCAGCAGCACCCGCCGCACCTCACCGCCGACGGGTACTTCGCCCGCCTGCCCGCCGAGACGGCAGGCCAGCCGCAGGGCACCGCGGTGCAGCACGAGCCACGAGCCCGCGCCGCGCACGTCGAAGGTGTCCAGCGCCGGGTCCGTCAGCTCCGCCCTGCTCCGGCGAAGGTCGATCAGCGACCGGTACAGCGCGAGCAGCTCCCGGTGCCCCGGTTCGCCCGGTTCCGCCCAGTCCAGCCGCGAGCGGGCGACCGTGGCGGGGTCGAGCGGGTCCGGCACCTCCTCCTCGTCCCAGCCGTGCCGCGCGAACTCGCGGCGGCGGCCGGTCCGCACCGCCTCGGCGAGCGCGGGATCGGGGAAGGAGGCGAAGAACTGCCACGGGGTGCGCGCGCCCCATTCCTCACCCATGAAGATCATCGGGGTGTAGGGCGAGCAGAACAGGATGGCCGCGCCGCAGGCCAGCCGTCCGGGCGGGACGTGCGCGGACAGCCGGTCCCCGCCCGCGCGGTTGCCGATCTGGTCGTGGTTCTGCAGGTAGGCGAGGAACCGGTAGCCGGGCAGGGTCGCGGTGTCCACCGGCCTGCCGTGCGTCCGCCCCCGGAACGACGACCAGGTCCCGGCGTGGAAGTAGGCCTGCCGCAGCGTGCGGACCAGGGCGGACGGCGCGGCGAAGTCCGCGTAGTAGCCGCGCGTCTCGCCCGTCATCGCGACGTGCAGCGCGTGGTGCAGGTCGTCGCACCACTGCGCGTGCAGGCCGTAGCCGCCTGCCTCCCGGGCGGTGACGAGCTTCGGATCGTTGAGGTCGGATTCGGCGATCAGCGTCAGCGGGCGCCGCACCGACGCGGACAGCGCGTCCACCGCGACGGCCAGTTCCTCCAGCAGATGGGTGGCACGGCGGTCGTTGAGGGCGTGCACCGCGTCCAGCCGCAGACCGTCCACGTGGAAGTCCCGGAGCCAGCCGAGCGCGTTGTCGATGACATAGCGGCGGACCTCGTCGGAGCCCTCGCCGTCGAGGTTGAGCCCCGGGCCCCAGTCGCTTTCCCCGGCGAAATACGGGCCGAACCGGTCGAGACAGGCCCCGGAGGGGCCGAGGTGGTTGTAGACGACGTCGAGCAGCACGGCCAGGCCCCGGCGGTGGCAGGCGTCGACGAACCGCTTGAAGGCGTCGGGCCCGCCGTAGGGCTCGTGCACCGCACCCCACAGCACGCCGTCGTAGCCCCACCCGGTGGTGCCGTCGAAGGAGTTGACCGGCATCACCTCGACGAACGTCACGCCCAGATCGACGAGGTGGTCGAGCCGCTCGACGGCCGTGTCGAAGGTGCCGCCGGAGGTGAAGGTGCCGATGTGCAGTTCGTAGACCACGCCCCCGGCGAGCCTGCGGCCCGTCCACGACCGGTCGGTCCAGGCGAAGGCGTCGTGGTCGTAGGCCCGCGACGGGCCGTGCACCCCGTGGGGCTGCCACCGCGAACGCGGGTCGGGCAGGGGGGTTTCGTCGTCGTCGAGGAGGAAGGCGTAGTCGGTGCCGTGCCCGGTTTCGGTCTCGCAGGACCACCATTCCCCGTCGCGCGTCATCTCATGGTCGGTGCCGTCGGTGCCGTCGGTGCCGTCGATCCGGACGCGGACCCGGCCGGGAACCGGTGCCCACACGCGGAGGGTCACGGGGTACCTCCCCGGACCAGCAGGGCCACCGGGTACCGGCCGAGCATCGCGGCGACCCCGCCGTCCGCGGGCTCGCCGGTGAGCACGTCGGTCCAGGTGCCCGGGGGCAGGGGCAGCACCGTTTCGTGCCACCCGCCCGCGGCCGCCAGGCCGACCGGGAGCCGGGTCGCCACCGTGACCAGGCCGTTCCGGGCGAAGGCGACCACGTGGTGGGCGGCGGGTCCTTCCGCCAGCAGGCGCCGGTACCCGCGGAACAGTTCCGGCCGGTCCCGCCGCAGGGTCAGCGCGCCCCGCACCACGTGCAGCTTCGCCGCGCCGCTGTCGTCGATCTCCGGCCGCTCGCCCGCGACGAGGCGGTCGAGGATGTCGCGCCGCAGCGCGAAGTCCACCGGGCGCCGGTTGTCCGGGTCCACCAGCGACAGGTCCCACAGTTCGGTGCCCTGGTAGACGTCGGGAACCCCGGGGGCGGTGAGCTGGATCAGCTTCTGGCCCAGCGCGTTGGACCAGCCGGGGCCCTTGATCCGGCCCACGAACTCCGCGACCCCGAGCTCACCGTCGAGCACCACCCGCTCCGACCAGGCCGCGATGGCGTGTTCGAACCCTTCGTCCTGTTCGGTCCAGGTGGTGCGGATCTTGGCTTCCCTGGCCGCCTTCACCAGATAGCGGCGCAGGCGGCCGGGCTCGATGGGCCAGGCCCCGACCAGGGTCTGCCAGGCGAGGAGGTTCAGCGAGGGCTCGTCGATCGGATACCGCGCGGTCCAGGCGTGCACCGCCTCGGCGAACTCCTCCGGCAGTTCCGACAGCACGGCCAGCCGGGCCCGGACGTCCTCGGAACGCTTGGTGTCGTGCGTGGTGAGCGTGGTCATCGCGGCCGGATACGCGGCCTCGCGCCGTGCCGCCGCGTCGTGGAACTCCTCGACCGTCGTGCCGAACTCGGTGGGGACGCCGCCGACCTCGTTGAGCGCGACGAACCGGGTGTAGCGGTAGAACGTGGTGTCCTCGCTGCCCTTCGCGACCACCATGCCCGAGGTCTGTTGCAGGCGCGTGGCGAGTTCGCCGTGCGGATCCGCGCGGACCTGCCGGTCCAGCGCGTCCAGCGCGCCGGCGAGATCCCCCCGCCGGTCCCGGGCCAGCTCCACCGCGGCGGCCCAGTGCGCCGCCCCTTCGGGCAGGTACGAGCGGTACACCGGGAAGGCGATCATCACCTCGGCGACCGCGGCACGGGCGGCCTCGGGATCGAGGCCGGTGACCAGTGCGGCGATCCGCCGCACCTCGGCCGCCAGGATGCCATCGGTGACCAGGCGCCGGGCCTCCAGTTCGATTTCGGGGTAGTCGGGGGAGCCCGCCAGATCGGTGAAGAACTGCTCGGCCGCGGGATCGACGAACAGGCCGCCGATCTCCCGCAGCGCGTCGTAGCCGGTGGTGCCGTCCACCGGCCAGCTCTGCGGCAGGTCCTCGCCGGGATGCAGGATCTTCTCCGCCACCAGCCACACCCCGGGTGCCGCCTCCCGCACCGACCGCAGATAGCCGCCGGGATCGGCGAGTCCGTCGGGATGGTCCACGCGCAGGCCGGTCACCTCGCCTTCGGCGACCCAGCGCAGCACCTCGCGGTGGGTCGCCTCGAAGACCTCGGGCCGTTCGACCTGGATCGCGGCCAGTCCCGTGATGTCGAAGAACCGGCGGTAGTTCAGCTCCCTGTTCCCGCGCCGCCAGCCCACCAGCTCGTAGTGCTGGCGGGCGTGCACCTCCTGCGGGCTGCCGCCGTTCGTGCCCGGGGCGATCGGGAAGCGGTGCTCGTAGTACCGGAGTTCGCCGTCTTCGAGGCGCAGTTCGGACTCGGCGCTGTCCTCGGGGAGCACCGGCAGCAGTAGCCGCCCCCGGCTCCAGTCGATGTCGAAGTACCCGGCGTACGGGGAATCCCGGCCCCGCCGCAGCACGTCCCACCACCAGGGGTTGGCGTGGGCCGCCCCGACCGCCATGTGGTTGGGCACGATGTCCACCACCAGGCCGAGCCCCGCCCCGCGCAGCCGCCGCGCCAGCGCGCGACGGCCCTCCTCCCCGCCCAGCTCGGGCCGGGCCCGCGTCGGATCGACCACGTCGTAGCCGTGCGTGGATCCGGCCACCGCGTCCAGCACCGGAGA
>NZ_VJWX01000135.1 GCF_007713715.1 Amycolatopsis rhizosphaerae | reverse complement strand
GGAGGGGAGTGCAACGGCACCGGCCCGCGGAGTTCGGAGGCCGTCTCGGGTCGGTCGACGGCGATCAAGATCTTGATCAAGATACCTGCGGATTACCGCGTCCGCTAGGGGTTCTCGCCCAGTTTCGCGGATTAATCGGCGAACGGCGGGGAGAGGGTTCAGCGCGTGGCGACCTGGGGCAGGAGAGCGTGCCTGCCGGTGGTCTCCGCCGGGCTCGGCTTCGGGCCGCGCGACTGGCTGGGCATCGCGGACTTGTTCCGCCGCCACGGCCGGCGCAGCACCCGCTGCGGAGCCAGTCCACCGGCCACCAGATGCTCGTGCGCGACCTGCCAGACCGAGCACGGCGCCTTGCAGCGGTGCCACCGGGTCGAGCAGGTGGGGCAGTCGCCACGCTCGTCGGGCTCGTGCGCGGACAACATCGCGCGCCAGCCCTCGGTGAGGCGCGGCAGTTCCGATCGCGCTACCGAGACCAGCGACTCGCTGTCGGCGCGGTTGGCGAGATCGGCGAGCATGTCCAGCCGCTCCCACACCGCATTACGGAGGACCTGTCCAAGGATCTGATCCACGGAAAACTCACCGTCACCTTTCCGTCAGCTTCGCAGCTTCGTTGAGCGCCGCCCGCAACTGGCCCAGTTGGCCCGCGGTCAGTCGCGCCGTCTCTCCGGGCGGTCCCACCAGCACCACCTCGTTGTCCTGAACGAGCACGGTGACGCAGCGTTCCCGGTTGATCATGTCGCCGCACTGCACCCGCCACACCAGCTGACCGCCCTCGTAACGACGCACCTGGGCGGCGCGGGGGTCGGTGACCGACGGCATCGCCGAGCGGGAGGCCGGCCTGCTCACCCGTGCCGGGCCCTGGGCGGCCGGACGTGCTGCCGGGATCGAGCTTGCGAACTCCACCGCGTCAACTCCGCTCTTTCGCTCTCCGGGACTGTTCGTGTCTTCGTAGCTCTGCGTGATCGCGGGCAGTGCCCGTTCGCTCACTCAGACCTGACAACTAGATTGCGGGGAAGCGGACTCGAAGAGAAGCCGAACCGCCGCCATAGCGGCGACCGGCCCGGGTTCGCCGGTAAACGGTCGGGATAGTTCGGCCCGGCCGATCAGACTCGGCAAACAGCGTCTCGCACGGTTGAATAGGGATGCCTACGCTGCGAATCGACGCCTATGGACGGTGAGGGGTCGCGAATGGACGCCAGTGGCGCTGCGGATGCCCGGCAGGGACACCCGATCAGCTCTGACGTGTGGGAGAAGCGGGAAATGCGGGAGGCATTGGCCGCCCGTGAGATCAGCGCGGTCTACCGCAACCTCCGCAAGGAGGGGATCTCCCAGCGCCAGATCGCCGCACTGACCGGCCAGTCACAGTCCGAAGTGTCGGAGATCCTCAAGGGCAGGCAGGTCATGGCCTATGACGTGCTGGCCCGGATCGCCGACGGGCTGGGCGTCCCCCGTGGATACATGGGCCTCGCCTACGACGAGGCCACCGAGATTCAGGTCGTCGGCGCGGCCGACGAGCAGCAGGCTGAGGAGGACGAGTCCGTGAAACGGCGGAACTTCCTCGCGCATGCCGCCCAGGTCACGATGGGGGCGGCGGTCTTCGGATCGTCTCCGCAGGCGTGGGGGGCGAGTCCCGCGAGGACGCCGGCACCGGGGCACATCGGGATGACCGACGTGCGCCAGGTGGAGGCAGCGACGAGGGCGCTGCGGGCACTCGATTACCAGTACGGCGGCGGGTTCTGCCGCGACGCCGTGGTGGCGCAGCTGTCCTGGGGGCAGCAGATGCTCGATTCCTCGGCGACCAGCGTGGTCAAGTCCAGGCTCTACGTGGCGCTCGCCGATCTGCACAGCCTGGCGGGCTGGACCTCGTTCGACACCGGGCTGATGGATTCCGCGCGCGGACACTTCGCCAACGCGCTGGAACTGGCCAAGCAGGGTGACAACAACCCGCTGGTGGCGAACATCCTCTACCGGATGGGCCGGGTCTACCTGCACCAGGAGGCGCCGAACGACGCGCTGAAGCTGTTCCAGCTGGGGCAGATCGCGGCGCAGGAGGCCGGGTCCGAACTGGCCATCGCCGTGCTCGCGGCCAACCAGGCCTGGGCCTACGCGATGATGGAGAACGAGGATCAGGCGCTGAAACTGCTGGGACTGGCCAAGGACGAGTTCGCCAGGGCGAACCTCGCCGAGGCCGAGGACTGGGTCAAGTTCTTCAACGAGACCGACGTCTACGCCATGATCGGCACCGTGCACACGGTGCTGGCGCGCAATGTGGACCTCAGGCACACCAAGTACGCGATCCCGGCGCTGACCAGGGCCGTCGACGCGTACGGCGAGGACATGCAGCGCAGCAAGACCTTCAACCTGGGCGCGTTGGCGACCAACCACCTGCTCGAGGGCGACATCGACCACGGCGCGCGGGTCGGCCGGGCGGCGCTGGAGGCGGCCGAGGGGCTCAAGTCGGCCCGGATCAAGGACCGCATGACGCCGCTGAAGGAAGAGGCCGAGAAGCGCAAGAACAACCCGGACGCCCGTGAGCTCGCCGAGCGGCTCGGCCTGTTCTTCGCGGCCTGACCTGGCGTTCTCCCCACCGGCGTGACCGCCGAGCAGACCCGCGGCGACGCGGGAGCCGTGCCCGAGGGGCGGTTCACGAGGGAGAAGCTGGCCGACGTGCTCCGGCGGGTGTGTGCCGGGATCGGTCTGGACCATCGCGGTGCGCGGCTGCTCCGGTTCACCAACAACGCGGTGTTCGTACTGGACGGCGAGTCCGTGGTGGTGCGGATCGTCGGTTCGCGCGGTCTGCGGCACCGGGCCGGGAACATGGTCGCCGTGGCGCGGCACCTCGAACGGCACGGGGTGCCCGCGGTCCGCCTGCTGCCCGATGTGGTGCAGCCGCTTCGAGTCGGCGAGCACGTGGCCACGGTGTGGCGGTACGTCGAGCCGCTGGCCCGGTCCGCGGGTGCTGCCGATCTCGCCCGGCTGCTCCGGCGTTTGCACGCGTTGCCGGTGCCCGCCGAGGTGGCGGAGTGGGCACCGCTGACGGACGTGCGGACGCGGATCGGCGATGCCGAAGAGCTGGCGCCCGAGGACCGGCAGTTCCTGCTGCGCCGCTGCGCCGAGGCGGAATCCGCCCTGGGTGAGCTGGAGTTTCCGCTGCCAAGGGCGCTGATCCACGGCGACGCGCATCCGGGCAACGTGATCGTCGGCCCGGACGGGCCGGTCCTGTGCGACTTCGACTCCTCGTGCCTCGGCCCGCCCGAGTGGGATCTGACCCCGCTCGCGGTGGGCCGGGAGCGGTTCGGGGATCCGGCGGGCCGGTACCGGATGCTCGCCGACGTCTACGGTTTCGACGTCACCGCCTGGGAGGGGTTCGCCGTGCTCCGGACGGTGCGGGAGTTGAAGCTCGCCACCAGTGTGCTGCCCATCCTGCGCAGCCACCCCGGGGTGCGGGCGGAATTGAGGCGGCGGCTGGACGATCTGCGGTCGGGCCGGACCACCCGTCCGTGGACCCGGCATCGCTGACCGGCGCCGCTCGATACCGCGGCAGGGCGCCCCACGTTACGGATACTCCGATTTCGAGACCGAGTCGTGACACTCGTCGACAAAACCCGACCGCTCGTCGTTTGTGCAAATGCACGTGCAGGATGCGGGGATTCGGCGCAACTAGTCACCCCAAATGGCGTAATGCTAGTCGCTAACTGCAATTTGCAGTTACTTTGCGTCAGGTCACCGGGGCTCGGGTCAGCACCACGGCGAAGCCGAACGCGAGGCCCATCACGATCAGTTCGAGGCCCGCCCATGACGCCATCGCGGTGCGCTCGTGCCGCAGGATCCGCGGCATCAGCCGCCAGCGCAGATTCGCGCCGAGCAGGGCGATCGCACCCGCGCACAGCACCTTGAGCAGGACAAGCTGGCCGTAGGGCGTGGTGAACAGGCCCGTCCAGAAGCCGATCGTCGGGTTCAGCAGGATCTCGACACACGCGTTGAACAGCCCGGTCGCCGTGGCCAGGATCAGGCACAGGGTGGCCAGTTTGGAGAACCGGGGCAGCGCGTAGGCCAGCAGCGTGCGGTTGTTCGCCAGCAGCACGGTCATCGCGCCGAGACCACCCATCCAGGCGACGGCGCTCATCACGTGCAGCTCCATGGAGATCATCGTGTAGTCGTGGAAGTTCCAGTTCGACGCGTGGCCGGTGACGGGCAGCGGAAGCAGGGCGAACAGGCCGAGCCCGACCCGCACCTCCGCGGGCACCTTCTCGCCGTGCCGCAGGGAGAGGAAGCCGAGCCCGGCGTGCGCGAAGGCGAGCACCGCGACGACGAGCAGCGCCTTGCCCGCGCCGATGTGCACGATGTAGTCCCAGATGTCGCCGAAACCGATCGTGGCGGAACCCGGCCGGTACTCCGCGGTCTGCAGGACCAGCGTGACCAGCGCCGCCACCGCCCACACCAGTGCGGCGGCGACGGCGGCCGGCCGCGTCAGCGCGAGCACCGGCTCGGTCAGCTTCGGCCGGTCGTAGCCCACCAGCACCGACAGTAGGGCGAGCCCCACGGTCGTCACCGCGGCGAGGTCCAGCACGACCCGCACCACCGGGATGGCGACCGAGACCGCCTCGCTCACGTCCGTCACCCCGGGGATCGGGGCGGTCGCGGTGAGCGCGAGTCCGATCAGAACCGCCGCCAGCGCAGCGGAACCCGCGGCCAGGACGGTCTGGAACTGGGGCCGCGAAGCGGTCTCGGTCCGGGTCATTTCGCCTTGCCCCCTCCGGTGCGGAGGGCCACCGTGAGCCCGATCACGAGCAGCACCACGGCGCCCGCGATCCACACCCAGACCGGCACCCCGCCGGAGTCGCCCTGCCTGCTCGCACCGGTGGCGGCGGTGGCGCTGGCCGGGGTGCCGGTGCCTGCCCTGGTGAGGGTGAACTTGTATTCACCGGTCACCGCGTGGCCGTCGGCCGACAGGATGCGGTAGCCGACGGTGTAGACCCCGGCCGGTCCGAGCGGCCGCAGCGGCGCGGTCACCACGTTGCTGTTCACCTCGACCGAACCCTCGGCCCACTGCGTGTTGCCCGGTCCCACGACCGCCACCTGGTTGATGTCACCGCCCTGGACGGGGGCGTCGAAGGTGAGCGTGATCCTGGCGGGCCCGGCCTCGAGCGAGGCGTCCTTGCCCGGATCGGTCGAGATCAGCACGTTGTGCGCCAGTGCCGGGGTGGCCATGGCCAGCATGGCCACCCCGGCGAGCGCGAGCGTGGTGAACGCCTTGCGCAGCATCTACTTTCCTGCCTTGCGTGCTCGTAGGATCGCTCCGCCGCCGAAGCCGAGGCCCAGCGCGCCGACGATCAGTCCGGCACCGCCGAGCCAGCGGGCGGTGCTGTCCATGGTGTCGGCCGGGCCCGCCGTGGTCGAGGCCGCGGTGGCGTCGGTGTGATCGTGGCCGCCCTCGCTGCCCGCGGCCGCGAGTTCCACGACCGGAGCCGGGTGCTCCGGCTCCGCGCCGCCGGCGCTCTCCTGGTTCCAGTTCACCACCTTGCCGCCGTCATAGGTCTGGACCACCGGCAGTACCAGCTGGTCCACGTTCGACGGCAGGGTGGAGGCGGTGACCTTGAACTCCTGGAACTCGGTGTCCCCCTTGGCGATGCCGCCTCCGGGCAGCGCGGTGAACACGATCTTGGTGACCGGGTTGGTCACGTCGAGGTTCTTGCCGTTCTTCACCGGCGTGGACAGCGTCGTCTTGGTCACCTCGGCCTTCCAGCCCGGAATGGGCTGGTACCGCACCGAGCTGATGGCGTACTCGGGTTTGAAGTCCACTTCGACACCGACGGTGCCGGCGTCGGCCTCTTCGTTCGGCACCCGGAAGACGATGGTGCCGCTGCCGCCCTTCTGCGGCGTGCTCGCGTCGGGATTGGTGCTGACGTGGGCGGAGGCGACGCCTGCGCCCAGGAAGGCGGCCGCACCGAGGACGGCGGCCGCCACGGTCGTGCTCAGCGCACGGGTGATCACCATGGTAAGGATGCTCCTGAATGAGTCGGTGCCAGCGGATTGCGCTGGGGCGAAAGGGAAATTTCAGGAGCGGGTGGGCGGCCCGCGCCGCCCGTGAACCCGGCGGAACACCACGGACACGAGCGGGGTGTCGCCGGGCGCGGGAAGCGGGACGGGCACGGGGCCCGGCGGCACGGGCAGCGGACCCCGCAGGACCGGGAGCAGCAGCCGCAGGCCGGCCACCGCGGCCTGGAGCATCGATTCGGCATGTGCCAGCAGGAGGGCCGTGAGCACGGTCGCGCCGGCGTGCGCCAGGTACATCCCGGTGCCGGGCGCGGTCTGGTGGCTCATCAGGCTGGACAGCACGAGGTGCATGCCGAGCTGGGCGACGCCCAGTACCGCGAGGATGCCGAAGGTGCCGCGCGTGCGGTCGGCCAGTGCCGCGCCGGTCCAGCCGACGAGCGCGGTGAGGAGGAGGGTGAGCGCGGTGTCCGGCATTCCGCCGCCGGCCAGCGCATGCGCCGTCATCGCCAGTCCGGCGGAGCTGACGGCCAGCAAGCAGCCCCGCGCGGTGCGTAACGCGCCGCGCTGCCCTCGCTGGTTGCTCACTTGCCCAGCGTAGGAGACGGTGGAGGCGCGCCGCGACGGCGTTACGTGTGGTGAGCACAACGCCGGGTTCGAGCGCGGGAAAAGGGTGATCAATCGATATCTCTCCTGGTCACCCACGGCGTCGAGGCCCGGTTGTGACCGTGTCGACCAGGGGTGCTGGTTGCTTGTTGGCGGAAAATAAGCAACGGTTGGCTCGCCATTGACCAACGACTCCTCGTTGCACCGGACGAGTGAGCGAGTCGGGAGGGAGGGCACGCCGCGTGAACCTCTTCGAGTACGTGGCGGATCGCTGGCCCAGACTTTCCCTGCAGGCCTGGCTGCACGTCAGCGAGGTGGTCCAGGCGACGCTCGTCGCCGCCGTGATCGGGATACTGGTGGGGGTCGCGGTCTACCGCAGCCCCCTCGGCTCGGCACTGGCCACCGCACTGGCCAGCACGATCCTGACCATCCCTTCCTTCGCGCTGATCGGGTTGCTCATTCCGATCGTCGGCCTCGGGGTCGCGCCCAGCGTGATCCCGCTCGTCGTCTACGCGCTACTGCCGATCGTGCGGAACACGATCGTCGGGCTCGGCGGTGTCGATCCCGCGGTCACCGAAGCGGCCAGGGGCATCGGGATGAGCCGGTTCGGCGTGCTCACCCGCGTCGAACTGCGGCTGGCCTGGCCCGCGATCCTCGCTGGGATGCGCGTGGCCACCCAGATGCTGATGGGCATCGCGGTGATCGCCGCCTACGCCAAGGGCCCCGGCCTCGGTTCCGAGGTCTTCGCCGGGCTGACCCGCGCGGGCAGCGCGAACGCCACGAACCAGGCTCTCGCCGGCACGCTCGGCGTCGTCATCCTCGCGCTGCTCATCGACGGGGTCTACGCCCTCATCACCCGTTTCACCGTGCCCAGGGGGATCCGTGTCTGAAATCGTGAACACCGCGAATCCGGCGTCCGGTTCGCCCGCCGTCTCCGGGGTGGAGATCGAACTCGACCACGTGACGAAGCGTTACCCGGGCACGAAGGCGCCGGCGGTGTCCGAGCTGACCATGACCATCCCCGCCGGGGAGGTGGTGATCCTGGTCGGCCCCTCCGGCTGCGGGAAGACCACCGCGATGCGGATGATCAACCGGCTGATCGAACCCACCTCGGGCCGCATCACCATCGGCGGTGAGGACGCGCTCGGACTCGAGCCGGACCGGCTGCGCCGCAAGATCGGCTACGCCATCCAGCAGGCCGGGCTGTTCCCGCACTTCACGGTGGCGCAGAACATCGCGGTGGTGCCGGGCCTGCTTGGCTGGGAGCGCAAGCGGATCGACGACCGCGTCGACGAGATGCTGGATCTCGTCGGCCTGGATCCCGCGGAGTTCCGGAACCGCTACCCCCGTCAGCTCTCCGGCGGGCAGCAGCAGCGCGTCGGGGTGGCCAGGGCGCTGGCCGCCGATCCACCGGTCCTGCTGATGGACGAGCCCTTCGGCGCGGTCGACCCGATCACCCGGGGCAACCTGCAGGACGAGCTGCTGCGGTTGCAGGCCAAGCTGCGCAAGACGATCGTCTTCGTCACCCACGACTTCGACGAGGCGGTGAAGCTGGGCGACCGGATTGCCGTCCTCGGCGACCGGTCCGCGATCCTGCAGTACGACACGCCCGAGGCGATCCTCGCGCATCCGGCGAACGACACGGTCGCGGGGTTCGTGGGCGCGGGTGCCTCCCTCAAACAACTCACCCTGCTGCGGGTGCGCGATGTGGAACTGTCCCGCGAGGTCGAACTCGCGACCCTGGGCGAGTCCCCGGCCCAACTTCGGACGCGCCTCGCCGAGCGGCGGGCGACCTACGCCCTGGTCCTCGACCAGCGAGGCCGCCCGGTCCGCTGGGTCCACATCGGCGATCTCGGCCGGGCCACCTCGCTGGCCGGCGCCGGCCGGGCGCTCAGCGACAGCGTCACCGTGCAGTCCACGCTGCAGGACGCGCTCGAGGCGATCCTCGTCGAGGGTGGTGCGGTACCGGTCACCGGCCTGGACGGCCGCTACACCGGGATGATCGAGCTCGACACGGTGATCGCCGCGATCCATCGCCTGCGTGAGGAGTACGCGGAGTCATGAGCACCAGCCCCGAAAGCGCTTTCAACACCGAATCCGGTTCACGCGGGGCCGACCGGACCCGGCTGATCGCGCAACCGCTCGCCGTGATCGTCCTCGTCGGTGCCGTGCTGGTCTGGGCACTGACCAGGAACAACGACGCAATCGAGCAGCGCAGCCTCAACCCCGGCACGCTGGCCGCCGACACCTGGCAGCACCTGCTGATCACGCTCGCGGTGGCGCTGATCGTGGTGCTCGTCGCGGTCCCGCTCGGCATCCTGCTCACCCGGCCCCGGGCCCGGCGGGTCGCGCCGCTGTTCCTCGGCATCGCCAACATCGGCCAGGCCGCGCCGGTGCTCGGCATGCTCGTGCTGTTCTTCCTGTGGACCAGCTGGGAAGGCTTCTGGTGCGCCGTCCTGCCGATCGCGTTCTACTCACTGCTGCCGGTGCTGCGGAACACGATCGTCGGCATCGAGGCGGTGGATCCGCCGCTGACCGACGCCGGCCGCGGGATCGGCATGTCCTCCTCGGCCGTGCTGTTCCGGATCGAACTTCCGCTGGCGTACCCGCTGATCCTGGCCGGGCTGCGTACCTCGCTGGTGCTCGCGGTGGGCACCGCGACGCTCGCTTTTTTCGTCAACGGCGGCGGGCTCGGCGAAATGATCGACACCGGCTACAAGCTCAACCGGGTTCCGGTGCTGGTCACCGGCGCGATGCTGGCGGTCGGGCTCGCGCTCCTCGTGGACTGGGTGGGCGCGGTGATGGAGGAGTACTTCGGCCCGAGGGGGCTGCGGTGAAAGCTTCGAGGTGGCTGCGGACCGTGCTGGCGGTGACGCTCACCGTGTCGGTGACCGGATGCGGCCTGAACGTCAACGCCGCGCTGCCCTACCAGGTGCGGCCGGGCTCGATCCGGCCGGTGCCGAGTCTGGAGGGGCTCACCGTCACGGTGGGCTCCAAGGACTTCACCGAGAACATCATCCTCGGCTACCTCGCGGAACTGGCGCTGTCCGCGGCCGGGGTCAAGGTGGTCGACCTGACCAACATCAGCGGATCGAACTCGGCGCGCCAGGCGCTGCTCAACGGGCAGATCGATCTGATGTGGGAGTACACCGGCACCGGTTGGATCTCCTACCAGGGCAACACGCAACCCATCCCCGACGAGCGGCAGCAGTACGACGCGGTCAAGGCGGCCGACGAGCGGCGCTTCGGGATCACGTGGCTGGACTATTCGCCGGTCAACGACACGTATGCCTTCGGGACCACCGAGGCGTACGCACGGGCACACGGTCTACGGAGCGATTCCGATCTGACCGCGTTCCTGAAGCAGCATCCGGACCAGGCCGTGTTCTGCGTGGAGACCGAGTTCGCCAGCCGCCAGGACGGTATGCCGGGCGTGCAGAAGGCCTACGGGTTCCCCGTGACGACGCTCAAGACCTTCGGCACCGGCGCGATCTACTCGGCGATCGCCAACGGCACCTGCAACTTCGGTGAGATCTTCACCACCGACGGCCGCATCGCCGGCCTGCACCTGCGCGTGCTGCAGGACGACAAGAAGTTCTTCCCGCAGTACAACGCCGCCGTCACGATGAAGAAGTCCTACCTGGCCGAGCATCCCGCGCTGGCCGGCGTGCTGGATCCGGTCGCGAAGGCACTCGACAACGAGCAGATGATCGAGCTGTGCAAGCAGGTCGACGTGGACGGCCGGGACGCGGGCCAGGTCGCGCACGACTGGATGGCGGCGAAGGGCTTCATCACCTGAGGCCCAGCGCGCCCGTGCTCAGACGCCGAGCCGCTTGAGGAGCTGGGATTCGAGGGTTTCGAGTTCGTCGCGGATCGCGTGATGCGCGCTCCTGCGACGGGAGGAGGGCATGCGTTCGGCCGCGTGGACCGCCGCGGTCAGCTGCTCGAGATCGCCGTGGGCCCTGGCCGCGAACCGCCGGTCGTCCTCGGTCGCCCGCTCGGATTTCCGCAGCTCGTCGAGCGCTTCGGAGACCCCGGCGATGCGGGCGAGCAGTCCGGCGCCCCGGCCGGTGAACTCGGAAAGCCGCTCCACCGGCACGCCGAGGCGGCGCGCCTGGTACCGGTCGTAGGCCTCGCGCACGGCGCCTGCGGCCCGTACCGCGACGGGGAGGAGCACGGGCGCCACCGCGGGTACCACGATCTTGGCCACCGAGACGGCGTTGCGGGCCTTCTTCGGGGTCAGCCCCGTGTCTTCGGACTCGCGGGTCTTTCTGCGTGCCATGCGATGAACTTACTGGTCACCTGGCGGACCGGCATGTCCGGCACGGGAGCGGTCTCCGTGACTTTCCGTCGGTGCGGGCTTCTACAGTGGGAGTATGGAGAACGAGGTGCTGTTGGACGCCGCCGCGGTACACCGTTGCCGGCGCCGGGTGCACCTCGAACACGCCCCCGAGCACCGTGGCACGCCGCTCGGCCCGCCGGATCCGGCCGCCGAGCAGCGGATCGCCGACGCGGCGGCGCACCGGGAGGAGATCCGGCGGCGGCTGATCGAGGCCGCCGCGGGGGAGTGGGTCACGGTGCCGCGCGAACTTCCCGCCGAGGAGCGCGTAGCGCTGACGGAACGGGCGATCGAGGAGGGCGCGCGTCACATCTGGGGCGCGCTGCTGCCCGCCGACCGCCGAGGCCACCGGCGCGGCGGGGCGGAACTGCTCATCCGGGACGGCGGGGGTTACCTGCCGATGCTCGTGGTGCGCCACCGGATCACCGACCCGGGCACCGGGGCGATCACCACCGCGCCCACCGATCTCGACCCGGCACACGCGACGGCCGACGACAGGCGGAAGGTCCGGTCGCAGCCGCGCGACCAGCTCCGCCTGGCGCACCTGCGGCGGATGCTGGAAGGACTCGGCCTGGCCTCGGCGCGGCCGCTCGGCGGTGTGATCGGCCTCGATGCCGACGTGGTGCTGTGGCACGACCTGTCCGCGCCCACCTGGCCGGGCGGCCGCAACGCGCTCACCGAGTACGACGCGCGTTTCGCGGACCGTCTCGCCGTGGCGCAGGCGGCGGCGAACGGCGGGCCCGTGCTGGCCGAGCCGTCCCGGGTCCTGGAGTGCCGTACCTGCCCGTGGTGGGTGACCTGTGAGCCGCACTTGCGCGCGCTGCGGGACGTGAGCCTGGTGGTGCGCGGTGAGGACGCGGTGGAACTGCGCCGCGCTGGCGTGTCCACTGTGGACAAACTGGCCGCGCTCGATCCCGCCGACGAGCCCCCGATCCTGTGGACCTCCGGCACCTTCGCCGACGCGGTGGCGCTGGCGAGGGCCTGGCTCGCCGATCTGACCGTGGTGCGCAAGGTGCCCGAGGTGGTGGTGCCGAGGGCCGATGTCGAACTGGACGTCGACATGGAGAGCTTCGGCGAGTCGGGCGCGTACCTGTGGGGTTGCCTGCTTTCCGGGGCCGACATCGGGATCGAGCGCGGGTACCGGGCGTTCGTGACCTGGGACCCACTGCCCACAGTGGACGAAGCTCGATCGTTCGCGGAGTTCTGGGGTTGGCTGCGCGAGGTCCGCGGGCGGGCCGAGGCGGCGGGGCTGACCTTCCGCGCCTACTGCTACAACGCGATGGCGGAGAACCGGTGGCTGTTCGGCTCGGTCGAGCGCTTCGCCGATTTCGAGGGGATTCCGGTCAAGCGCGAGGTCCAGTCCTTTGTGGACTCCGACCAGTGGGTCGACCTGTTCCGCAGCGTGTCGGACCAGTTCCTCTGCGCCCGGGGCAAGGGGCTCAAGGTGGTCGCCCCGGTGGCCGGGTTCACCTGGCGCGATCCGGAGGCAGGCGGTGAGGCGTCGATGCGCTGGTACCGGGCGGCCGTCGGGATGGACGGCGGCGAACCGGATCCCGGCCAGCGCGACCGGCTGCTCCGCTACAACGAGGACGATGTCCTGGCCACGAAGGCCCTCCGTGAGTGGATGTCGGGCCCGGCGGCCGAGATCCCCTACATGGGCGATCTCTGACGCCGGTGCGGCCCCTGGCCGGGGCCGCACCGGGGCGGGTCAGCGCGGGGCCATCCGCAGCGAGCCGTCGAGGCGGATCACTTCGCCGTTGAGGTAGTCGTGCTCCACGATGTCCACGGCCAGCTGGGCGTACTCGTCCGGGCGGCCGAGGCGCTTCGGGAAGGGCACCCCGGCGGCCAGTCCGGCGCGGAACTCGTCGCTCACGGTGGCCAGCATCGGGGTGTCGATGATGCCGGGGGCGATGGTCATCACGCGGATGCCGTGCGAGGCGAGGTCACGGGCCGAGGGCAGGGTCAGGCCGACCACGCCGCCCTTGGAGGCCGAGTAGGCGACCTGGCCGATCTGGCCGTCGAAGGCCGCGACGGAGGCGGTGTTGATCACGACGCCGCGTGCGTCGTCGGTCAGCGGCTCGGTCTTCGCGATCGCCTCGGCGGCCAGGGTGATCACGTTGAAGGTGCCGATCAGGTTGATCTCGATGACCTTGCGGAACAGGTTGAGGTCGTGCGGGCCGCGCTTGGACAGGATGCGGGCGGAGGGGCCGATCCCGGCGCAGTTGACCACGATCCGCAGCGGAACGCCGGAACCGGCGGCCTGGTTCACCGCCGCCTGGACCTGTTCCGGATCGGTGACATCGGCCTCGACGTAGGTCACGCCGTCGACGGCGGGGGCCTTTTCGATCCCGCCTGCCAGGTCGAGGGCGAAGACGCGAGCGCCCTTCGCGGCGAGCGCCTGGGCCGTGGCACCACCGAGACCGGAGGCACCCCCGGTGACGATCGCTGCCGTGTCCGTGATCCGCATATCGTTCCCTTCTCGACGTGGCGGCAATGCCGCTCACAGGTTAACGCTCGTTCGCATGGGCCCGTGGTGGCCCTTCTCACCCGTCGTGTGGAGTATTCGGGCCTGACCCCTGCCGTTAGCGCGGCCGTCAACTCCGGCTGTCACCTTCCCAGCATGGGCTCAGCTCGGATCACCGTGATCGGTACCGGATACGTCGGCCTCACCACCGGAGCCTGCCTGGCCAGCCTCGGGCACCGGGTCACCTGCGTGGACGTCGACGAGGTCAAGGTGGCCAGACTGGCCGCCGGGCGGGTGGACATCCTCGAACCGGGGCTGGAGGAACTGGTCTCCCGCGGACTGGCCGCCGGGCGGCTGAGCTTCGCGGTGGGCTCCCGAGGCTCGGTCTGGAACGCGCAGGCGGTGTTCCTGTGCGTGCCCACCCCGATGGGGGCGCGGGGCGCGGCCGACCTCCGCGCGGTGGAGGCGGTCGTGGACGAAATCGCCGGCACGCTTCCGCCGGGATGCGTGGTGATCACCAAGTCGACGGTCCCGGTCGGCACCGCGCAACGCATCCGCGACCGGCTCGGCCGGTCCGACGTACCGGTGGTGGCCAACCCCGAGTTCCTGCGGGAGGGCACCGCGGTCAGCGACTTCCTCAACCCCGACCGGATCGTGGTCGGCTCGGACGACGAGGCCGCCGCGCGGCGGGTCGCCGCACTGTACGCCGACCTCGCCGCGCCCACCGTGGTCACCGACGCGGCGAGCGCGGAACTGGTGAAGTACGCCGCCAACTGCTTCCTGGCGATGAAACTGTCCTATGTGAACGCCATGGCCGAACTGTGCGAACGGCTGGGCGCGGACATCCTGTCTGTCACCGAGGGCATGGGGTACGACCACCGGATCGGCCGGGCCTTCCTCAAGCCCGGCCCGGGCTGGGGCGGCTCGTGCCTGCCCAAGGACACCCACGCGCTGGTGCAGGTGGCCGAGTCGGTCGGCTTCGACTTCTCGCTGTTGTCGGCCGCGATCGGCGAGAACATCGCCCAGCGGGACCGGATCGTCGCCAAGATCGCCGGAGCGGTCGGCGGCAGCCTGGCCGGGGCCCGGATCGGGGTGCTCGGCCTGGCGTTCAAGGCGGGCACCAACGACCTGCGCGACTCCCCGGCGCTGTCGGTGACCTCGATGCTCGCCGCGCACGGCGCCGAGGTGACCGCCTACGACCCGGCGATCGGCGGCGACCTGCCCGGGATGCGCCTGGTCGACGACCCGTACCAGGTCGCCAAGGGCGCGGACGCGATCGTCGTGCTGACCGAGTGGGACGAGTTCCGCCGCCTCGACTGGTCCTACCTCGCCGACCTCATGCACGGCGACGCGGTGGTCGATACCCGGAACCTGCTCGACCCGCCTGCCATCCTCGCGGTCGGCCTGTGCTGGCTCGGTCTCGGTCGTCCCCGCGTCCGCGCCCGCGCCACGGCTTGAGACGTCAAAAGTCGCTCAGGAGCCGCTCAGGGGCGCTGCCAGAGCCAGAACTCGATGCCCTGGTTGTCGGTGCAGTCGGCGGTGAGCCCGTAGGGTTGGTGCTCGCTCTCCCCGGTCCGGCCGCCGAGTTCCCGCACCCGGGCGAGTGCCGCTTCGAGATCGTCGACGGCGTACATCGGCTTCCAGCCGATCTGC
>NZ_VJWX01000134.1 GCF_007713715.1 Amycolatopsis rhizosphaerae | reverse complement strand
CACCTGAGGCACCGGGTGCACCGGAGGTGCCCGGTGCACCCGGGACACCGCCTCGCCCGCCGGGTTCGCGCCGGCGAGGCGGCTCGTCCGGCCTGGGCCGTCGCGTCATGGGCAGTGAGGGATGCTGCTCGGCCCCCGGGTTGCGCGGTACCGGTGCGCGGCCTTCACCCGGTCGCCGGGTGCGTGGGGGCGCTCCTTCGCGGCCCGCCGCACCTTCGCGTCCGGGCTGTCCTTCCCTGCCGGGGGCAGCGCGCCGTCCGGGCTGCCGTTCCCGGCCCGGCGCGTCTTCACCGTCGCGAGGCGGTCGTGCCTTGCCCGGCGGCCGTCTCCGGTCGTCGGCGGCCTTCTTCGCCGCGGTGTTCGGATCGCGTTCGCGGTAGATCCGGAACAGGCCGAGCGCCAGCGTGCAGCCCGTGGTCACCGCCATCAGGGGAAAGCCGTTGATCAGCGGGGTGCCCAGGGCCAGTACCTTGGCCAGGGTGTCGCTGTTTTCCGGCATCCCGGAGACCAGCAGCACCGTCCCCAGCACGGTGACGGCCAGGATCAGCGGCGGCTGCACCATGGGCCCGAACAGGCTGCGGCGCTGGACCGCGACGACCGCGCCGACCGCCCCCAGGAAATAGCAGACGCGGAACGTCCAACCCAGGGTGTTCGACATCTTCGTGTCGACGATCGCACCCACGACGGCGAGGCCGAACGTGAGGAGCACGGCGGCGAACCAGGGCAATCCTCGTCTCTCGCCGACGAGGGGACGCACGTCCCAGGGAACGGCAACCTCGGCGGCGTCAGGATCGCTCTGGCGATCGCGAGTGGCGGTCACGAGGCAACACCGTAACTCCTAGAGAGCCACCGGTGCGTGCCACTCCGCGTAGTTGGTCGCGGGTCTGTGCCCGATCATGCCCTCCCGGCGTGCTGACCTGCGCGGAAACGGCGCAGTGCGACGCTGTGCAACGCGCTTGTTACACACGTTAACCCACCGTGTGCCGGGGCCTGCCGAGGCGGTGGAGTCCGGTTCGTTCAGCTTGCGGTCAACTCGTCCCCCTTTCGCACCGCCGCCACCGCGGCCGGGCTGCCCGAGGCCTCCGTCAAGGGCGTCACCGCGGCCCGGAACGCCTCCAGCGCCTCCAGTTCCCGCCTGCGCGCAGACAGGAACCGCTGGAGGTGCGTGCTCGACAGGTTGACGGCCTCGACCGCGTTCCCGGCCGCCCGGTGGGCCGACGCGGCCCCGGTCCGGACGCGTTCGATGTCCTCGGCCACCGCCCGGTCGCTCGCCGCGAACAGCGCCGCCGAGGCGAGCACCGCGAACCCGGTCGGCCCGCACAGGAAGACGCGCCTGTCGAGCAGCCAGCGCAGCAGTTCCGGATCGGTGTCGAGCGCGGCGACCACCGCCGCGTCGGACGGGACGAACATGACGGTGCCGTAGATGCCGTCCGCCCAGCGCTGGTATCCCTTGCCCGCCAGCTCCGCCGCCCGGGAACGCAGGTTGCGGACGTGGACGCGGAGTGCGTCGCGCCGTTCGTCCGCGTCGTCGGTCTCGACGGCCTCCACCCAGCACGCCATGCTCGCCTTGGCGTCCACCGGCACCGTGCGGTCGCCGCCGACCCGCAGCACGAGATCGGGCTTGGCCGCCCCGCCGCCGGCGACGTCGGTCTGGAGCGTGTAGTGCAACCCCTCACGCAGCCCCAGTGCCCGCGCGGTCTCCACCAGGACCTGCTCGCCCAGCTCCCCCCGGCCGCTGATGGACGCGAAGGTCACTTCGTACCGCCGCAGCTCGGCCTGCTGCCGATCCACCCGTGACCGCTCGACCTCCACCTGGCGCGCCGCGGCGTCGGCCCGCCGCACGCTGTCGGTGTAGAGCCGCCAGAGCAGCGCGATCGCGCCCAGCAGCGCCAGCGCGATGACGACGGCCGCCGTGCTGATCACGGTGGATGCCACGGGCGCCTCCTTCCTTGATCGGGTTCGCGGGCATCATCGCGTACCCCACCGACAAAATCGGGAGCACCCACAGCTCGAACACACGTTCGAGTGAAGCCTCGGGCGGGGCTCGTCCGTGCCCGGCGGAGGACGGTCCGCAGGTCGGGATGGGAAAACGGGGCACCGGCGCCCGCCCGCGCCCGCGGCGGGTCTGCGCGGATCTGTCGCCGGGCCCCTCTACCTTGAGCGCCGTGAGATTCCTGCACACCTCCGACTGGCACGTCGGACGCACCTTCCACGGCACGGACCTGCTCGCCGAGCAGGACGCCGTGCTCACCCACCTCGCCGACCTGGTCGCCGGCGAGGCGGTGGACGTCGTGCTGGTGGCCGGGGACGTCTACGACCGGGCGGTGCCCTCGGCGGAGGCCGTGCAGACCGCGACCCGCGCCTTGCGGCGGCTGCGCGAGGCGGGCGCTCGGCTGGTGATCACCTCGGGCAACCACGACTCGGCGCCCCGGCTCGGCGCCTTCGCCGATTTCGCCGCGGCGGGCGGGCTCCACCTGCGGACCTCCGTCGGCCGCATCGGCGAACCCGTGCTGTTCGAGGACGCGCACGGACCGGTCGCCGTCTACGGCATCCCCTATCTCGAACCGGAGCCCGCCCGGCACGCGCTCGGCGTACCGGAAGCCAAGGGGCACAACGGGGTCCTCGGCGAGGCCATGCGCCGCGTGCGGGAGGACCTGGCCCACCGGGAGGCGGCGACGCGTTCGGTCGTGTTGGCGCACGCGTTCGTCACGGGCGGGCAGGGCGCCGGTTCGGAGCGCACGATCGCCGTCGGCGGGGTCGAACAGGTCGGCGGCGAAATCTTCGCCGGAATCGACTACGTCGCGCTGGGGCACCTGCACGGGCCGCAGACGCTCGAGCCGCATCTGCGGTATTCGGGAAGCCCGCTGGCGTACTCGTTTTCCGAAGCGGCGCAACGGAAATCGGTGTGGCTGGTGGATCTCGACGCGAACGGGCTCGCGGAGGTGAGGCGGCACGAGCTGCCCGTCCCGCGACGGCTGGCCACGCTGTCCGGCCGCCTCGACGACCTGCTCGCCGCCGAAGAACACGCCAGCCTCGTCGACTGCTATCTCTCGGTCACGCTCACCGACCCGGTGCGTCCGCTCGAAGCCATGCGCCGGCTCAAGGAACGCTTCCCCCACGCGGTGCACCTGGACTGGCAGCCGGAGGACGGCAGGGCCACCGCGGCGCTGCACTACGCGGAGGCGGTGCGGGGCCGGTCCGACGGCGAGATCGCCAGGAACTTCCTCGGGGACTGCCGCGGCGAGCCGCCGAACGAACGGGAGGACGCCTTGTTGCGCACCGCGCTGGAGCTCGCGGGCAGGAGTGAGTCGTGAGGCTGCACCGGCTGGAAGTGGCCGCGTTCGGCCCGTACCGCGGGCGTGAGGTCGTCGACTTCGACGCGCTGGGCTCGGATGGCTTGTTCCTGCTGCACGGCGACACCGGTGCCGGGAAGACCACACTGCTCGACGCCGTCGCGTTCGCCTTGTTCGGCGTGGTCCCGGGGGCGCGCGGCGAGGTGAAGCGGTTGCGCTGCGATTTCGCCGATCCCGCCGAGCCCACCGAGGTCTCGCTGGAACTCACCGTGCAGGGCCAGCGGATGCGGCTGGTGCGCAGCCCGGAATACCGGCGGCCGAAGCTGCGCGGGGAAGGATCCACCCTCCAGCAGGCCAGGGCCTCGCTCACCTGGCTCGGCGGCGCACCGGCGGGTGAGCCGCCGGAAGGGCTGGTCCGGATCGACGAGGTGGGCCGAACGGTGCAGCGCCTGCTGGGGATGAACGCGGAGCAGTTCTTCCAGGTCGTGCTGCTGCCGCAGGGTGAGTTCGCCCGTTTCCTGCGCGCCGACACCGACGAACGGGAGAAGCTGCTGGAGCGGCTGTTCGGCACGCGGCGGTTCGCCGAGGTCGAGCGCTGGTTCCGCGAGCTGCGCGCGGACCGCCGCCGGGAGCTCGACCGGCACCGTCAGGACCTCCGGGAGTTGTTGGCCCGCTTCGCACAGGTGGCCGGTGAGGAGGCGCCCGAGGAGGAGCACGACGCCTGGGTGGCGGGCGTCGGGGAGCGCGCGGTGCTGGCGGTGGCCGAGGCGGAAGCCGGCCAGGAGGCGGCAAAGGCCGCGCTGGAGGAGGCCCGGCGGCTGCTGGCCGAGCGGCAGAACCTGGCGGAGCGGGTCAGGCGGGTCCGAAACGCGCGAGGGCGGCTCGAAACACTGGAGGCGCACCGGGGCGAGCGCGTCCGCCAGCGTGAAGAGGTGGACGCGGCCCGCAAGGCGGCGACGGTCGCCAGTGCCGCGGCGCAGGCCGAAGGGAGCGCGACCGGACTCCAACAGGCGCGGAAGGCCGAGCAGGTACGGGTACGGGCACTGGCGGCCGTCGGATTCCCGGAAACCGGACTCGGCGTTCCCGAATTGCGGCTGCGGGCGGGGGAACTGCGCGAACAAGCCGGTGTGCTCGCCACTCTGGTGGAAGAGGCCGAGCAGCAGCGGCGTGACCGGCGGACTCTGACGCGCCTGGCCGAGACGGGCGGCGAGGCGCGGTCCCGGATGCAGGTGCTGGGCGACAAGCTGAACGGGATTCCGGACCGGATCAGGGAGCTGCGGGCCCGGTTGGACGAGGCCACCGCCGCGGCAGCGCGCCTGGACGGTCTGCGCGAGCGGGAGGCAGAGCTCGCGGCGGCGGTACGGGACGCGGAAGGCCTGCCCGCCGCCGAACGGGCGGTGACGACGGCGCGTGAACGGCTCGCGATCGCCGATCAGCGCCACGCCGACGCCCGGCAGCACCGCCTGGACCTGCGGGAACAGCGGCTGAACGGGATGGCGGCCGAACTGGCCGCCGAACTGGCCGATGGCCGGGCGTGCCCGGTCTGCGGTTCCGCCGAGCACCCGGCGCCCGCACGCCCGTCCGCGGGCTCGGTCGACCGGGCCCAGGAGACCGCCGCGGAGGAGGCCGAGGCCAGGGCGGAGCGTGCCCGCAAGGCCGCGGAGACCGCCAGACACGAGGCCGAAACCGCGCTGGCCGCGCTGCGCGAACGTTTGCGCGGCCGGACCGGGGAGGAACTCGGCGCGGAGCTCACCGCGCTCCGGGCGGAGCTGACGAGCCTGTCCGCTCTCGCTGAGCGGAAACCGCGGCTGGCCGCGGAAGCGGAGTCGGCGGCCGCGGAGGTCGACGCGCTGACCGACGAGCTGCGCGCCGCCGAGCAGGCCGCGGCAGCCGCCGAGGCGGAGCACGGCGCTCTCGCCAAGAAGGTCGCCGAACGGGCGCAGCGGCTGGACGAGGCGCGCGGTGAGCACGCGGACGTCGGTGCCCACCGCGAGCACCTGCTCAGGCTCGTCCGCGCGCTGGAAGACCTGGCGGAGGCGCGGGTCGCACTGGCGGCCGCGGCCGGGCAGCACGCCCAGCGGGAGGCGGAGCTCGCGGCCGCGCTCGACCGCGCCGGTTTCGCGAGCGCGGAGGAGATGCGGGCCGCGGCCCGTCCCGAAGAAGCGGTGACCCGCCTGGAAAAGAGTCTGGCCGAGGCGGCCACGGCGGAGGCCGCCGCCCGGGCCGTGCTCGCCGAGGAGGAACTCGCGGGAATCGGCCCGGACGACCGGGTCGACGTGGCGTCGGCGGAGGCCGCGGCGCGGCTGGCGCAGGAACGGGCGGAATCGGCCGTGGCGACCCTGCGCAACCTCACCCGCCGGGCGGGGGAACTGCGGTCGCTGGCCGAGCGACTGGCCGAGGCGGGTGCGGCGCTCCGGCCGCGAGAGGAGGAGTTCGCCGAACTCGATGCGCTGACCGACGTCGTCAATGGGCGCGGGCAGAACGCGCGGAAGATGTCGCTGCGTTCCTACGTGCTCGCGGCCCGGCTCGAAGAGGTCGCGGTGGCCGCCACCGCGAGGTTGCGGGTGATGAGCCAGGGCCGGTACTCGTTCGTCCACTCCGACGCCGCCGGCGCCCGGGGCACCCGCGGCGGCCTGGGCCTGGACGTGCTCGACGACTATTCGGGCACGGTCAGGCCCGCGAAGACGCTGTCCGGTGGCGAGTCGTTCCTCGCTTCGCTCTCCCTCGCGCTCGGGCTGGCCGACGTGGTGGCGGCGGAGACCGGCGGGGCCCTGCTGGACACGCTGTTCGTCGACGAGGGCTTCGGCACGCTGGACGCGGAGACACTGGACGTGGTGATGGACACCCTCGACGAGCTCCGCGCGGGCGGCCGCGTGGTGGGCCTGGTCTCCCATGTCGAAGAGTTGCGCCAGCGCATCCCCACCCGGCTGCGGGTGCGGAAGGCACGGACCGGTTCGACCCTGGAGGTCCGGTTGTGAGTCAGGAAGCCGCGCGGCTCGCGGCGGCTCGCCAGAGGTACATGCCCGCGTAGGAGCGCCAAGGACGCCAGGACTGGGCCTGCCCGGCGAGCGCGGTGATGCCGAGCGCGGTCGCGCCCTTGCGGAGCACCAGGTCGTCGCCGAGCAGAACGTCGGGGGCGCCCAGGACGCGCATGAGCACGTAGTCGGCGGTCCACGGGCCCACCCCGGGCAGGGCGAGCAAGTCCGAGCGCAGCTCGTCGGCTTCGCGGCCGACGTGCAGTTCCACCTCGCCCGAGGCCAGTGTGGCGGCCGCCGACCGGATCGCGTCGATCCGCCTCCGCGGTCCGCGCAGCACCTCGTGGCCGCGTTCGGCGATCGCCTCCGCGGTGGGGAACAGGGCCGCATCCCGCCAGGGGAGCGGTTCGCCGAGTGCCGCCACGAGATGCCCGGCGGCGGTGCGCGCGGCGGCCACCGAAATCTGCTGGCCGAGCATGGCCCGCACCAGTAGTTCCGGGCCGTCGACCGCGCCGGGGACGCGCACGCCGGGCGTGGCGGCGACGAGCGGGCCCAGTGCGGGATCGGCCCCGAGCACGCGCCGCACGGCCTCCGGATCGGCGTCGAGGTCGAGCAGGCGGCGGGTGCGGGTGACGGCGCTGCCGAGGTCGCGGACGTCGGCGAGCCGGAGTTCGCAGCGCACGTACCCGGCCAGCGGGGTCAGTTCGATGGTGGCGGGGCCGTGGGGCAACCGGAGGGTGCGCCCGTAGCGGCCGTCCTCCGCCCACTCGGCGCCGGGCACGGCTCGGGCGGCCAGGAAGCCGAAGATGCCGTCGGCGTCGAACGGGGGACGGTACGGCAGCCGCAGGCTCAGGCGGGTTCCGGTGGCGGGGCCGCTGTCCGCGGCCGTCTCGGCCTTCGCCCTGGCGGTCGCGGCGGAGGCCCGCAGCTGGGAGGGGGTGCGGGCGAACACCTCGCGGATGGTGTCGTTGAACTGGCGGATGCTGGAGAAACCCGAGGCGAACGCGACGTCGGCCAGCGGCAGTTCGGACAGCTCGATGAGCAGCCGGGCGGAGTGGGCGCGGTGGGCGCGGGCCAGTGCGAGCGGGCCGGCGCCGAGCTCGCTGGTGAGCACTCGCCCGAGCTGCCGTTCCGAGTACCCGAGGCGGCGCGCCAGCCCCGGCACGCCCTCGCGCTCGACGATGCCGTCGGAGATCAGGCGCATGGCGCGGGCGGTCAGGTCGGCCCGGAGATTCCACTCGGGCGAGCCGGGCACGGCGTCGGGCAGGCAGCGGCGGCAGGCGCGGAAGCCGCCTGCCTGTGCGGCGGCGGAGGTGGGGTAGAACCGCACGTTCGAGGCCTTCGGGGTGACCGCCGGGCAGGACGGGCGGCAGTAGATGCCGGTCGTCTTCACGGCCACGATGAACTGCCCGTCGAAGCGCGCGTCGCGGGAGGCGACGGCTCGGTAGCATCGCTCGGCGTCGCGCCAGAGTGCGGGCCGGACGGGGCCCGCCGGTGCGGTGGTGGCGGTCATGAAGCCGATCCTGCCAGCAGGCCGGAGCCATGACTGGCGGAAATCCGACACGGGGGTGTGGAGGCGCCCGACCGGGTGCGCGGGGTGCGGCCGTAGACTGTTTTCCCGTGAGTCTCACCCTTGGCATCGTCGGGCTGCCCAACGTCGGCAAGTCCACCCTGTTCAACGCGCTGACCCGCAACGACGTGCTCGCCGCGAACTACCCGTTCGCGACCATCGAGCCCAACGTCGGTGTGGTGCCGCTGCCCGACGAACGGCTGAACAAGCTCGCCGAGGTGTTCGGCTCGGAACGCACCGTGCCCGCCGTGGTGTCCTTTGTGGACATCGCAGGCATCGTGAAGGGTGCCTCCGAAGGAGCCGGGCTGGGCAACAAGTTCCTCGCGAACATCCGCGAGGCCAACGCCATCTGCCAGGTCATCCGCGTGTTCGACGACCCCGACGTGGTGCACGTCGACGGCCGTGTCGATCCCTCTTCCGACATCGAGACGATCAACACCGAACTGATCCTCGCCGACCTGCAGACCCTGGACAAGGCGCTGCCCCGGTTGGAGAAGGAAGCCCGCACCAAGAAGGAGAACCGGCCCGCGCTGGAGGCGGCGCAACAGGCCAAGGAGATCCTCGACAGCGGCCGCACGCTGTTCTCCGCGCAGAAGGAACTGGACACCTCGCTGCTGCGCGAGCTGAGCCTGCTCACCACGAAGCCGTTCCTGTACGTGTTCAACGCCGACGAAGGCGTGCTGACCGACGAGGCGAAGCGTGAGGAGCTGACCAAACTGGTCGCCCCCGCGGACGCGGTGTTCCTCGACGCCAAGATCGAGGCCGAACTGCTCGAACTCGACGACGAGGAGTCCGTGCGGGAACTGCTGGAGTCGGTCGGGCAGAGCGAACCGGGCCTGCACGCACTGGCCCGCGCCGGTTTCCACACCCTCGGCCTGCAGACCTACCTCACCGCGGGCCCGAAGGAGGCCCGCGCCTGGACCATCCCGCAGGGCGCGACGGCCCCGCAGGCCGCCGGCGTCATCCACACGGACTTCGAACGCGGGTTCATCAAGGCCGAAGTGGTCTCCTTCGAGGATCTGACGGCCGCCGGTTCCATGGCCGCCGCCCGCGCCGCGGGCAAGGTCCGCATGGAGGGCAAGGACTACGTCATGGCCGACGGCGACGTGGTCGAATTCCGGTTCAACGTGTAGCTCGCCCTCCACCATCTTGCAGGTTTTCGCGGCAATCCGGTGTCGCCCCGGCGACTGAGGTTCAGCCCGGTTGCTCGACGAGCCTTTCCACGATGCCGACGCGAAGTGTCAGTCGGGCGGAGGTGAGCCTGTCGGCTGTCTGTCGTGCCTGGTTGATCGTGTCTTGTGCTGCTTCAAGGTTGCCGGAGCGCGCGTATGCCTCGGCTATCCAGGTGCGGTAAAGCGCGACCTCGCGTGCGTGCTTTGGCGTGTAGGCGGCGACCGCGGCCGAGAGAAGGAGGTCAGACCGCATTGCCGCAACAGGAAGCCCGAGACGAGTTGTCGCTTGAGCAGATCGAGGACAGCTTTTGGGGAGACGCGCCGGCCGACGCTACCCGCCTGATCAGGACCGTCCACGAAGTGCGGCGTAAGCCACTCGGTTCGTTGGATGCCGAGGATTTCCGTCTATTGCTCCTGCAGCAGATAAGCACCGACGTTCTGGTTCCTCGGGCCCTGGCCAAGCTCGAACAGGATCCACTCTGGGAAGGTGACTTCTACCCAGGAGACGTCCTGTCCGCTGTATTGCACCTGCCAGAGCAATATTGGCAAACGCACCGAGAAGAACTTGCGAGGCTTCGCCGAGTTATCGAATCGCTTGGTGAACCCGCGGAGCTCGAAGAGATGGGCGCTCCGAGCGGTGTAATCGCCAAGCGAGTCGAAGAATTTCCTCAGCGCACCATGGTGTAGCGCCTTGAGATGACCTCGCCAGGAGCAAGCGGTTACGCTTGAGTTTCCAGTCGATCGTGACGGTCGCCGAGCGCACGAATCCCTTGGGGCAGCGGTATCGCGCCACGCTCACTCGCCGCGGGGTGCGAGCCGAGCGAGCGCGGCGGCGCTTGGGCTGCCCGGTTCGGCGGTGTACATCACCAGTTGCAGGTCGGTGCCGGGCAGCAGCAAGGTTTGACGCTCCAGTTCCAGCTCCCCCAGCTCGGGGTGGTGCAGGTGCTTGGACAGCGTCGGTATGGGTTGCACGTTGTGGTCGCGCCAGCCGGCGGCGAAGTCCGGGCTGTGCGCGGCGAATTCGTTGACCAGTTCGCCGAGGACACGATTGGCCGGGTAGCGGACGGTGGCCGCGCGCAGCTGGGCGGCGGACTGCCGGGCGAACTGACCCTCCGCGCCTGCCGGTGCCGAGCAAAGGGCAGTGCCCAGCCGGATGGACAGCCGCATGGTGTTTCGCTCCGCGGCGGGCAGCAGCGAGAAATCGATGATCAACCCGGCTGCCGCATCGTTCCAGGCCACGATGTCCTGCCGCTCGTCGACCAGGTAGGCGGGAATCGGCCCGAGCCGCTCCAGCAGGCGGTGGGCCTCGGTGGGCACCGGCCCCCGATCGGCGTCCGTGCCGGGCGGGAACTGCCCGGCCAGTCGCGCCAGGTGCTCGCGCTCCGCGGCGGTGAGCCGCAGCGCCGTCCCCAGCGCGGTCAACACCGCCGGGGACGGGCGCGGTGCGCGGGCCTGCTCCAGCCGTTCGTAGTAGCTGACCGACATCCCGGCCAGCGCGGCCACCTCTTCGCGGCGCAGACCGGGAGTGCGCCGGGCGCGCCGGCCCGGCGGGTGGGTGGCCGTGACCGGGACCTCGTGCGGGCGCAGTGCCTCCCGTCGGTGGCGCAGGAAGTCGGCCAGTTCGCGTCTGCTCACCCCGCTGAGGGTGGCATAGGGTGCCCGGCTTGGCCACGGACTCGTGGTCCGGGGCTTGGCTGTCTGTTACTCGGTGGCGGGCCCGCGTCCATTCTGGACTGGTCATACCCCGTTGAACACTGGAGAACATTGTGCCGAGCGCTCCCGAGGAGACGTTCCGCCGGTTGCTGGATCTGCTGCTGGCCAAGGACATGAACGCCGTCGCCGATTTGTGGGCGGAGGACGGCGTCGCCGAGTTTCCGTTCGCCACGGAAACCTCGCCGCGACGGCTGACCGGGCGGGAGGAGATCCGTGGCTACCTGGTCGGCTACCCCGAGCGGATGGACATACGAGAGATCCCCGCGGTCACCGTGCACCACACGGAACTGCCGGACACCATAGTGGTGGAGTTCACCGCGAACGGGCGCACTGTGCGCACCGGGGAGCCCTACCGGCTGGACTACATCGTGGTGATCACCGTCCGGGACGATCTGATCACCCGCTACCGGGACTACTGGAGCCCGTTGGCCACCGCGGCGGCGGCCGGGGCGCTGCCGGAGCTGCTCGACTCGCTGCGCTCGGGGGGTGCCCGATGACCGGTGTGCTGGTGACCGGTGGCACCGGGAAGACCGGGAGTGCGCTGGTGGACCTGCTGCGCGGCAACGGCGTGCCGGTCCGGGTGGCCAGCCGCGCCCCGGCCGCCGGTGACCCGGACGCGATCCGGTTCGACTGGGAAGACCCGGCCACCCATTCGGCCGCGCTGCGCGGAATGGACCGGGTCTTCCTGGTGCCTCCGGTGCAGAGTGTGGATCCGATGCCGATGGTCGGGTTGTTCCTGGCCGAGGCGCAACGCCTCGGCGTGCGCCGGGTGGTGCTCCTCGGCTCGGCCATCGTGCTGCCGAACGCCCCCAGCGCGCTGGAACTGGCCGCGCAGGTGCGGGCCCGGCCCGGGTGGGTCGTGCTGCGCGCGTCCGGGTTCATGCAGAACTTCCTGAGTCCGCACCCGCTGGGCGAGCGGATCCGGCGGCACGGCGAGATCCGTACCGCCGCCGGTGACGGCAGGCTGGGCTGGATCGACGCGCGGGACATCGCGGCCGCCGCCTCCGCCCTGCTGTCCGGCCCCGGCGTCGAGCCGGGCGGCCGGCGCGACTACCTGCTGACCGGGCCGAAGGCCTTGAGCTACCCGGAGGCGGCGGCGATCATCACCGCCCACGCCGGGCGGCCGGTCCGGGTGGTGCACGCCGGTGCCGACGAGCAGGCGGCCGGCTACCGCTCGGCAGGCATGCCCACCGAGTTCGCCGCCGCCCTCGCCGCCGTGGAAGACGGCATCAGGGCAGGCAGGGAAGATCGGGTCAGCACCGCGGTGCTGGACCTGACCGGCCGTCCGCCCCGCACCTTCACCGAATTCGTCCAGGAGCACGCGGGCGAGTGGGCAGACGACGGGCGGCCCGAGCGTTGATCCGGTAGCGAGGCACACTGTCCTCAGTGGACACTCGGGGGCCGGGCCGGATCAGGCGCCGTTGAAGGGCAGCGTCGGGTAGCACGGCGGGGTGGTCGCGTGCGCCGGGTCGAGCGCGTTGAGCACCCAGCGTGCGGCGATCGAATCGAACGGGATGCTCAGGTGGTCGGCGCCGACCAGCGGGCAGTGGTCCTGCAGGAGGATGTTGTCCACACCGGCTCCGTTGAGGAAGGCCGTGGTGTAGGGGGTGGCGATCTCGTCCCACTGCGACTGGATCACCGTGTAGTGCACGCCCGGCTGCGTCTCGCCACCCTCGTTGAGGTCGGTGATGAACGGTGAACCGGCGACCTGCTGCTGGATGGCGGTGCCGAGCAGCAGCCCCAGCAGCTCAGGAGCGCCGGGCAGTTTCGCCAGCCCCAGCGCGGTGGAACCGTGGTTGCCCGGCGACAGGCCGATCAGCGTGCCGACCTTCGGCGCGCCGCCGAGGTACTTCAGGTAGTAACGCGGCATGGTGCCACCCTGCGAATGGCCGATCATGTCCACTTGGGACGCTCCGGTGGCGGTCAGCACCTTGTCCACGAAGGTGCCCAGTTCCGCCGCGGAGTTCTGGATCGGCCCGACGCCGGCGGTCTTCGACGCGCCGGGGACGCCAAGGTGGATGCCCTCCACCTGGCCGTAGTTGAGGGCGAAGACGCAGTAGCCCGCGTTGGCCAGCAGAGGTGACAGCGCGAACCAGTTGAAGGTCATGTTCTCCAGCGTTCCGTGCACCAGCACCACCGGGCGGGGATGCGCGGAACTCGGCTTGCAGGACCAGTCGTTGGCCCCGGGCGGCGGCGTGTCGGGATGTGCCGCGGCGTAGGCGAGTGCCGCCGCCGACGAATAGACCACCGGAAGTTCGGCTCGCTCCTCGGCCGCGGCCGGTGTCGCGGTGACCGCACTCAGCGCCAGGGCGGTGGTTGCGCCCAGAGTGAACAAAGTGGACAGCATCCTCGGGATTCTCATTGCTGTGTTACCTCCGTCAGGCGTCGTTGCCCGCTGGCGGCCAAGGCGGATCCCCCGGCATTCGCGGAAAGTCAGGTCATGCGGCCGGTGACCACCGGCAGGATCATCTCCGTGGCGAACGCCCGCAGGCGCCGCCGGTCGTCGAAATCGACGAGTTCGCTGGGGAACATCACGTACGCGAAGGCCAGCCGGATCAGGAGTTCGGCCAGTCGCTGATCGGCGCCGGGTCCGGCGACCGCACCGGGGTGGTCCTCGCGCAGGCGGCTCGCCACGAACTCGCGGGCCAGGGTCAGCGGTGACGGATCACCCTGGCGCAGCAGTTCGACCAGATGCTGCGGTTCGGTGCGCACCAGGCGCTCCAGCCAGGGGTGGCGTCGTGCGGTCCGCACGCACAGCGTGAACGCCTCGACCACGCGCTCGGCCATGTCCGGGATCGCGTCGAGCCTGCGGTCGGCCTCGGCGAGGAAACGGGACACCTCCCGCTCCCGCAGCCGGCTCAGCACGGCCTCCTTGGCACCGAACCGCCGGAACACGGTGGCGCGGCCGACCCCGGCAGCCTCCGCGATGTCGTCCATGGTGGCGCGAGCCGGACCGTAGGCCGCGACCGCGGACAGCGCCCCGTCGAGGATCCGCTCGTCGGTGGCATCGGTGCCGGGGGAATCCCGCGCGGCGCGAAGCAGCCGTTCCAGCGTTGTTTCCGCCACGGCCACCCCCGGTGAGACTCGATAGACTCAGAGAGTATCAGCGGGATCGCACGTGGCAACCCTTTTCGATCAGCCGATTCCGGGTGTCTCGCCTGTTTCGGCCGAGGAGGCGGGCCGCTGACCCGGCCCCCGGCTGGGATGGTCTGTACCGGTGAAGGATGGTCAATCGCCCGGAAGGAACAGCCTTTCCATGCGGCGGGTGCAGGGCCGGGTGTGCCGGACCCGGAACGCGCTGACCTGCGGCCGGGACAAGGGCCACGGGTCGGCCTCGCCCAGGGCCAGTGACACGAAGTCGGCCCATTCCACTTCGTCGGGCTCGGCGTCCAGGTCGATATCGAGGTCCTCCAGCGTCCGGTCCGTGATCCCGAGCGCGGCGGCCACCGCGTGCGGGTCGCCGGTCAGCTCCCACGGGTCCATACCGGGCCAGCCGGACGCGTGGAACAGGGTGCCGTCCGGCAGCCACACGATGTCCTCGGTGTGGGACTCGCCGCGGTCGGCCTCCACCCGGCCGACGATCCGCGCATCGGGATAGCGCTCCCGCAACCTGCCTGCCTCGAACCGCGCACCAGGCGATCGGGCGGTGAGACCCAGCCGATCTCGGTCACGTCGCACACGGTACGGACACTCGGCTGGATCCGTACCGATATGGCACGATTTTCCGGTGTCCAGTAAACCCGCTGCCGCGCAGTTGCGTGACCTCGCGCGACTGCGCCGTGTCCGTGACCGGATCGACCGGGAGTACGCGCAGCCGCTGGACGTCGAGGCGCTCGCGCGGGGCGCGAACATGTCGGCAGGACATCTCAGCCGCGAGTTCCGGCTCGCCTATGGCGAGTCGCCGTACAGCTATCTGATGACGCGGCGGATCGAGCGCGCGATGGCGCTGCTGCGGACCGGTGAACTCAGTGTCACCGAGGTGTGTTTCGCGGTCGGCTGCTCCTCGCTGGGCACGTTCAGCACCCGCTTCACCGAACTGGTCGGCGTGCCGCCCAGCGTCTACCGGAAGCAGGCGGCGGGCGCGACGGAGGGCATGCCGCCGTGCGTGTCGAAGCAGGTGACCAGACCGGTCAGGAATCGAGAAGCGCCGGCCGCCGGGCCGAAGTTAGCGTGACCGGCATGGAGATCAGCATTCACGAAACGTTCCTTCCGCACGACGATCCGGAAGCCGCACTGCGCTTCTACCGCGACACCCTCGGCTTCGAGGTCCGCAACCAGGTCGAATACGGCGGGATGCACTGGATCACGGTCGGCCCTCCCGGCCTGCCCGGCAC
>NZ_VJWX01000133.1 GCF_007713715.1 Amycolatopsis rhizosphaerae | reverse complement strand
GGTGAGCACGATGCCCGCCTCCCCGGCCTTGGCGACCACCTCGCGCGCACAGCCCTCCGGCACTTCCAGGCTGACGAAGTAGCCGCCGGCCGGGCGGGTCCACGAGGCCAGGCCGGTGCCGCCCAGCTCGGCGGTGAGAATCCTGTCCACGGCGTCGAACTTGGGCCGCAGCAGCGCCGCGTGGCGCCGCATGTGCTCCCGCAGCCCCTCGGCGTCCCGCAGCAGCCGCACGTGCCGCAACTGGTTGACCTTGTCCGGCCCGATGCTGCGCTTGGACGTGTGGCTCAGCCACCACCGGAGGTTGGCCTCGGAGGAGCCGAAGAAGGCGACCCCGCCGCCCGCGAAGGTGATCTTCGAGGTGGAGCCGAAGACGAACGCGCGGTCGGGGTGGCCGTGCTCGGCGCAGAGCGCGAGCAGGTCGGCGATCCCGGCGGGCTCGTCGGTGAGGTGGTGTACCGCGTAGGCGTTGTCCCAGAAGATCCGGAAGTCCGGGGCCGCGGTGGTCATCGCCGCCAGCCGCCGCACGGTTTCGTCCGCGTAGACGGCCCCGTCCGGGTTGCTGTACTTCGGCACGCACCAGATGCCCTTCACCCTCGGGTCCTGGCCCGCGAGCCGTTCGACGACGTCCATGTCCGGACCCTCCGGGGTCATCGGCACCGGGACCATCTTCACGCCCAACCGCTCGCACACCCCGAAATGCCGGTCGTAGCCGGGCACCGGGCAGAGGAACACCACTTCCGGCTCCTCGACCCAGCGCCGCCGCGCCCCCGGAAGCACGCCCAGCATCGCGAAGACCACGGCGTCGTGCATCAGTTCCAGGCTGGAGTTCCCGGCGGCCAGCAACCGCTCCACCGGAACCTGCAGTGCCTCGCTGAAGATCGCCCGCAGCTCCGGCAGTCCCTGCAGCCCGCCGTAGTTGCGCACGTCGGTGCCGTCGGCGGCGACCGCGGGCCCGGCCGCTTCCAGCAGCCCGTCGGACAGGTCGAGCTGGCTCGGCGACGGCTTGCCCCGGGTGAGATCCAGCTTCAGGCCGCGCGCCGAGAGGGCCAGGTAGTCCTGGCGGGCACGATCGCGCTGAGCGGTCAGCTCTTCGATGGTCAAGGCTGGAGCGGTCACCGGAGTCCCTTCACTGTGCGAGATGGACGACACCTGACACCCTATGCCGCCGCCAAGGCCCCGCAAATTCTCGGTGTTCACGCGGCTTCCGACACGATATGTTCCGCCCCGAAGCCGCCTTTGCCGCAAGCAGCCGTCTCAGCCGAGGTAGCGGATCTGGCCGGGCTTCGCCGCGTCGAAGGCGGCTCGCCCGGCCAGGTGCTCCGGCACGCCGACCTCCCACCAGGCCCCGGCCTCGGTCCAGGCCGACGGCTGCGTCTTCACCACGACCACCGCCGGGCGCTTCGCGGCCACCGCCGCCTCCCGCGCCCGCGCGTACGCCGCACGTAATTCGTCCACTGTGGAGGCCGAAAACACCACGCAGCCCAGCGATTCGGCATGGCGGGCGAAGTCGACGCGGGGCGGGAAGGCGTGTGAGGTGGTGCAGTCGGCGTAGAAGTTGTTGTAGGGCTTGGCGCCCTGGCCCTCCTGCAACCGGGCGATCACGGCGTAACCGTCGTTGTCGCACACCACCGCGACGAACGGGTGTCCGGCGAAGGCCGCCGAGAACAGTTCGGAGTTCAGCATCAGGTACGAGCCGTCGCCGAGCAGCGTGGTCACCAGGCCCGGTTCGTGGGCGATCGCGGCCCCCCAGGCGCCGGACAGTTCGTAGCCCATGCACGAGAAACCGTATTCGACATCCATGCTCACCCGGCCGGAGCCACGCCAGCCGCCGATCAGCTCGCCGGGCAGCCCGCCGGAGGCGGTCATCACGTAGTCGTGCTCCTCGGAAAGCCCGTTGACCACCCCGACGACCTGGGCGTACGACGGAACGTCCGCGTCCGCACCGCGCAGCGCGTCGATGCGACCGTCCCATTCGGCCCGTTCGGCGGCGGCTCGCGAAGACCACGAAGACCCGGCCCGCCAGCCCGTCAGCCGCTCGCCGAGATCCGCCAGCCCGGCGTCGGCGTCGCCGACCACGGCCAGCGCGCCGTGCTTGACCGCGTCGAACCGGGCCGCGTTGAGCGTGACGAGCCGGACCTCCGGCGAGAACACCGTCCACGACGCCGTCGTGAAGTCCTGCAGCCGCGTGCCCATCGCCAGCACCACGTCCGCCTCGGCGGCCAGTGCGTTCGCCGACGACGAGCCGGTGATGCCCAGCGGCCCGGCGTACAGCGGATGGCCGTGCGGCACCAGGGTCCGGCCCGCCGTGGTCTCGGTGACCGGAATGCCGTGCCGCTCCGCGAAATCCAGGGCGCGCGCCGCGGCACCGGAGTAGCGGACGCCGCCGCCGAGGATCAGCAGGGGCCGCCGCGACGCCCGCAGCACCCCGGCGGCGTCGGCCACCGACCGCGCGTCCGGGCGCGGGCGCGGCGGCCGGTGCGTGACCGGGGTGAACAACGAGTCCGGGAAGTCGTGGCTCTCGGCCTGGACGTCCTGCGGCAGGGCCAGGGTCACCGGCCCGGCGTCGGCCGGGTCGGTGAGCACGCGCGCCACCTGCGGCAGCGTGGCGATCAGTTGCCCGGGCCGGGTGATCCGGTCGAAATACCGGCTCACCGCGCGGAAGGCGTCGTTGACCGTCGTGGTCGCGTCGCCGAAGTGCTCGACCTGCTGGAGCACCGGATCGGGCGCGCGGCTGGTGAAGGTGTCGCCCGGCAGCAGCAGCACCGGGAGCCGGTTCGCGTGCGCGACCCCGGCCGCGGTGACCATGTTCAGCGCGCCCGGCCCGATCGACGAGGTCGCCACGCACACCTGGCGCCGGTGCGCCGCCTTCGCGTACGCGACCGCCGCGAGGGCCATGCCCTGCTCGGTGTGCCCGCGCCACACCGGGATCTCGTCGCGATGCTCCTCCAGTGCGGTGCCGAGACCGAGCACGTTGCCGTGCCCGAAGATCGCGAACACCCCGGGGAAGAGCGGGACCTCCCGGCCGTCCAGGGTTTCCGAACGCTGGGCCAGCAACCACTTCACCAGTGCCTGTGCCGTCGTCAGCCTCATCGGACCCGTCCTTCGTGACTCGTCACCGGGCACCGGGGGTCGGGTTCCTGCCCGGCCCAGGTGCCGCGGACCCAGCCGTGCGCCGGGTCGTCGCAGAACGCCATCGAGCGGTGCGCCCCGGGCCCGGCGAGCACGTTCAGGTAGTACATCGGGTACCCCGGCGCGGCCACGCACGGCCCGTGGTAGCCGCGCGGGACGAGGAAGACGTCACCGTCGCGCACCGCGGCAGTGACGTCTTCCTCGTCCAGCGCACCGTCCGAAGTGTACGTCCGGTGCAGGCCGAAACCCTCCCGGGAGGGCGTGGTCCCGTCCCGTCCCGCGATGCGGAAGTAGTAGATCTCCTCGTTGACCACTTCGCATTCGGTGGCCTCGTCGTGCTTGTGGGGCGGGTACGAAGACCAGTTCCCGTCCGGCGTGATCAGTTCGCAGGCGCTGAGCCGGTCCGCGTGCTCCCACACCCCGGGCACGCCGAAGTTGGTCACCTGCCGGGTCGCCTGCCCCGCGCCGCGGACCTCCACGGGGACCTCCTCGGCCGGGCCGTACTTCGGCTCCAGCCGCCGAGCGCACCTCGCCATCGGCAGCGCGACCTCGATACCCTCCACTGTGGACAGTTTCAGTGCGGCGTCGCGGGGGACGTACGCGAAGTCCGTCACGCGGGTGAACACCGAGGAACGCCCGGCCAGCTCGAAGGCCAGCCCGTCCACTTCGACGGTGACCGAACCCGCCAGCGGCAGCACGAACATCTCGAACTCGCCGGTGTGCAGCACGCGGGCCTCGCCGGGCGCGAGCCTGAGCACCCGGAGCCCGCTGTAGTCCCAGCCCGCGGTCTCCGGGGTCAGCCGGACGGGATCGGCGCCGTCGGACAGTGTCCCCAGTGGACGGTGCAACCGGCTGTGCGTCATTTCGCGGCCTCCAGGATCTTCGCGGCGGCGTCCACGGCGGCGCCGACGTCCCCGTCCGGCGGATAGAGCAGGGTGCGGCCGACGACCAGGCCCCGCACGACCTCGTGGTTCAGCGTGCGGCCCCATGAGGCGAGGTCGGCGGCCGGATCACCCGAGGGCACACCCCCGAGCACGGCCACCGGCAGCGTCGTCGCGCCGAGCACCGCGGGATCGTCCGTGGACGGCAGTTTCAGCCAGGTGTGGGCCGACGTCGTACCGAGCCCGGAAGCCACCGTCACCGCCCGTGCCAGCGCGGCGGAATCCTTGCGCAGCACCAGTTTCCCGGCGGCCCACGCGTAGGGCAGCGGCTCGACCATGGCCATCAGCCCGTGGGCGGCCAGTGCGGTGACCGCCTCGGCGCAGGCGAGCAGCGTCGGCACCGTGCCCCGGTCCGAGTCGACCAGCCGCAGCAGCATCTTGCCGCCGTCGAGCCCGTACTCGGCCAGCGAACGGGCGTCGTACCCGGTGAACCGGTCGTCGATCTCCCAGTCCGCCCCGGCCAGCCCGCCGCGGTTCATCGAGCCGATCACGACCTTGTCGTGCAGCGCGTCCAGCAGCAGCAGTTCCTCGATCACGTCCGGCGTGCCGAGCACCCCGTCCACCGCGGGGTGCGCCAGCGCGATCAGCAGCCGCCGCAGCAGCGTGCGCCGGTCCGCCATGGCCAGCGGGTCACCGCCGACGCCGAGCGCGCCCCGGGCCGGATGATCGGCGGCGACCAGGAACAGCGTCCCGGCCTCCGACAGCAGGCGGCTCCGCCGCTTCCGCGTCGCGTACGCCCGCCGCACCGCGCCCGGATCGTTCGCCCGGACACGCAGCAATTCGCGCCAGCGCTCCTCGGACAGGGTCTCCACGGTCTCCAGGGTCACAGCAGCTCCTCGATTTCGCTCGCGGTGGGCATGGCGTCCGCGCAGGCCAGGCGCGACGCGACCAGCGCGCCGGCGGCGTTGGCGTACTCGGCCGTCCGCACCGGGTCCCAGCCGGACAGCAGCCCGTGGATCAGCGCGCCGCCGAAGCCGTCTCCGGCACCGAGGCCGCAGACCACCTCGACGCGCTTCGGCGGCACCGTCCACCGGCCCCGCGGGGTCGCGACGAGCACCCCGTCCGCGCCCTTCTTGATCAGGACCAGCCGCACCCCGCGGGCCAGCATCCGGTCCGCGGCCACCTCCGGATCGGCGGTGCCCACGGCCACCTCGGCCTCGGCGCGGTTGCCGACCGCGACGGTCACGTGGTCGAGCATCCCGCCGATCTCGGCCCGCGCGGTCGCCGCGTCCGGCCAGAACATCGGCCGGTAGTCCAGATCCAGCACGGTGTGCTCCCGCCGCCCTCGGGCCCGCAGGATCCGGTGCTGGGTGGCCCGGGCGGGCTCCGCCGAAACGCCCGTTCCGGTCACCCACAGCAGCGGCACCGACTCGACGAGCTCCCACGGCACGTCCTCACCGGTGAGCGTGAGGTCGGGCGCGATCGGGGCGCGGTAGAACAGCAGCGGCGGGTCGGCGGGCGGGTTCAGCTCGCAGAACACCACCGGGGTCAGCAGGCCCTCCGCGGTGCCCACATAGGACGGTGACACGCCGAACCCGGCGAGCGCCTCGCGGACGTAGTCGCCGAAGCCGTCCGGCCCGACCTTGGTGAGCACCGCCGTGGAACGGCCCAGCCGGGCGGCGGCGACCGCGACGTTGGTCGCGGTGCCGCCGAGCGATTTGGCGAAGGTGCGGACCCCGGCCAGGCCAACCCCGCTCTGCTCGGGATACAGGTCCACCCCGACCCTGCCGATCGTCAACGCCTCGACACGGCTCATCCGGCGGTTCCCGCCTGCCGCAGTTCGTGCTCCAGTGCCTCCAGTTCCGCGCCGCCCGCCATCTGCCTCGTCAGCTCCGGCAGGTCGATGTCGGCCTTCTCGTACGACCCGAGTGCGGCACCCCGCTTGAGCAGCAGGAAGCGGTCGGCGACCGGATAGGCGTGATGCGGGTTGTGCGTGATCAGCACGACGCCGAGGCCGCGGTCGCGGGCCTGGGCGACGTACTTCAGCACCACCCCGGCCTGTTTGACCCCGAGCGCGGCGGTCGGCTCGTCGAGGATCAGCACCTTCGCGCCGAAGTGCACCGCCCGCGCGATCGCCACGCACTGCCGCTCGCCACCGGAGAGCGTGCCGACCGGCTGCTCCACGTCACGCAGGTCGATGCCCATGTCGGACAGGGCCTTCTTCGTCGTCTCCCGGGCCTTCCTGCGGTCCAGCGCGCGGAACGGTCCCCAGCCGACGGTCGGTTCGGAGCCGAGGAAGAAGTTGCGCCACACACTCATCAGCGGCACCACCGCCAGGTCCTGGTACACCGTGGCGATGCCGCGGTCGAGGGCTTCACGCGGCGACGAGAACCGCACGGGCGCGCCCTCGACCAGGAATTCGCCGCGATCGTGCTGGTGCACCCCGGCCAGGATCTTGATCAGAGTGGACTTTCCGGCGCCGTTGTCCCCCAGCACGCAGGTGACCTGACCGGCATGGACCACAGTGGACACGTCGCGCAGCGCGATCACGCTGCCGTAGGTCTTGCCGATCTTCTGAACTTCGATCAGCGGAGTCATCGCCGCACCCTTTCCGCGCGCCGCCGGAAGGCGTTGTTGACCAGGACCGCGGCCAGCAGCATGATGCCGAGGAACAGCATGAACCAGTCGCTGTTCCACTGGGCGAACACGATGCCCTGGCGGGCCATGCCGAAGATCAGCGCGCCGATCGCCGCGCCCACCGCCGAGCCGAACCCGCCGGTGAGCAGGCAGCCGCCGATCACCGCGGCGATGATGTACTGGAACTCCAGCCCGATCCCCTGGTTCGCCTGCACGCTGGCGAAGCGCAGGATGTTGATCGAACCGACCAGCCAGGCGCCCAGCGCGGTGGTCATGAACAGCAGGATCTTCGTGCGCACCACCGGCACGCCGACGGAGCGGGCCGCGGACTGGGCGCCGCCGACGGCGAAGATCCAGTTGCCGAACCGGGTGCGCACCAGCACCCAGGCCGCGACCGCGGTGACGACCACCCACCACAGGATCGAGGACTGGAACCGCGTGCCGCCGAGGTCGAACGTCGAGGCGAACAGCGCCCCCGCCGACTCGTAGCCGTCCGTGGCCCGCATGCCCGACACCTGCACGGTCGAGGTCACCAGCCGCGTCACGCCGAGGTTGAGGCCCTGCAGGGCCAGGAACGACCCCAGCGTGACGATGAAGCTGGGCAGGCCCGTCTTCATCACCAGCCACCCGTTGAACGCGCCGACGGCGAGGGCGAAGACCAGCGACACCAGCAGCGCGAGCCAGACGTTCCAGCCCGCCTGCGTCGCCAGGATCGCCGTGACCAGCGACGTCGACGCCGTCATCACCCCGGCCGAGAGGTCGAACTCGCCGCCGACCATGAGCAGCGCGACCACCACCGCCATGATGCCCAGCGTCGAGGAGTCGTCGAGCCAGGTCGCCACGCCCAGCGGGCTGAGGAACTGGCCGGTGACGATCGAGAAGAACAGAAACACCAGGATCGCGCCGAGCAGCGCGCCGATCTCCGGCCGGACCACGAGCCGGTCGGCCAGCCGGGGTTTCGCGAGCCGTTCGTCGGGTTGTGCCTGGATCATCGCGGTCATCACCGGCCTCCCGTCACCGCGTGCCGCGCTGGACGTACGGCGCGACGGTGTCGATGTTGGTCTTGTCGACGAAGCCGGGGCCGGTCTGCACCGGGTGGCCGCCGCCGAGCGTGTTGGCGTTTTCCTTGTACAGCTTGAGCATCACGATCGGCAGGTAGCCCTGTTCGTACTGCTGCTGGTCGACGGCGAACAGGATGCTGCCGTCCTTGATCCCCGCGGCCACGTCGGCGTTGAGGTCGAAGGTGGCGACCTGCGCCTTGGAGTTCGCGCTCTTCGCCGCGCTCACCGCGCGGGCCGCGACCTGGGAGTTCAGTGCCAGCACGGCGTCGATCGACGGGTCGGACTGCAGCGCGCCGCGGATGCGGGACTCGGCGTCGGCCGGGTTGGAGATGTCGACCTGAAGCGTGGTGACGTCGCCGAAGGCCTGCTTCGCCCCGTCGCAGCGCTGGTTCTGCCCGATGTTGCCGGCCTCGTGGATGACGCACAGCAGTTTGGTCCTGCCCGCCGCCTTGAGCCGCTGGCCCGCCCCCTGGCCCGCCAGTCCTTCGCTCTGCCCGACGTGGGCGATCGCGCCGAACGCGGCGCTGAAGTCCTCACCCGAGTTGATCGTGACGACCGGAATGCCCGCCTTCACCGCGTCCTGCACCGCGGTCTGCAGTGCCTGCGGGTTGGCCATCGACACGACTAGGCCGCCGACCTTCTGCGCGACCGCGTTCTCGATCAGCTTCGCCTGGTTGCCCGGGTCGCCGTCGGAGTAGTAGTCGACCCCGACGCCGAGGTCCTTGCCCGCCTGCTCGGCGCCGTTCTTCACCACGTTCCAGAACGCGTCGCCCGCACTGCCGTGCGTGACGACCGCGACCTTCAACGGCCCGCCGCCGCTGGGCGCGGCCGCGGTGGCACCGGTACTCGCGGCGGGCTTGTCGGCGCTCGGGCCGCTGCAGGCGGCGAGGGCCAGGCCGGCGGCGGCCAGTGCCGCCACCGCCGTGAAGCGCTTTCCGAAAAGGGACACAGTCACTCCTTTGGGACCAGGGAAGGGAAACATCACTCGGTGATCTTGGTGAGAAAGGCCAGGCTCCGCTCGGCGTCCCGTCGAGGTCGATCGTCCGGGCTCGCCTCGCCGAGGGCGGTGTCCTGTTCGAGGACGTACCAGCCTCCGTACCCGGCGGACTGGACGGAGCGCACCATCGCGGCCACGTCCACATCCCCCTCGCCGAGCGGCACGTACAGGCCCCGCCCGACCGCTTCGGTGTAGCCGAGCCGCCCCGCGCGGACCTCGGCGGCCAGTTCCCCGCGCACGTCCTTGAGATGGACGTGGCCGACGCGGTCCGGGTGGCGCCCGGCCAGTTCGGCCGGATCGGTCCCGCCGATCATCAGGTGCCCGGTGTCCAGGCACAGGGCGAGGTCGGAATCGGCGAGGAACCGCTCGACCTCGGCCCGCCGTTCCACGTGCGTGCCGACGTGCGGGTGCAGCACGGTGCGCAGGCCGTGGCGGGCGGCGAGGTCGCGGATCTTCCCGGCGGTGCCGATCAGCGTGGCCCATTCCGCGCCGGTGAGCTCCGGGCGCTCGTCGTAGCCGTCGAGGCCGGTCGCGGCGGCGAGCACCAGGACCTCCGCGCCGCAGGCGGCGAGCAGCGCGGCCGATTCCCCGGCTTCCGCGAGGGCCTTTTCCTGGCCGGTGTGCATCACGACGGCGAGGAAACCGCCGACGAGGGTCAGGCTGTGGCGGGCGAGGAGCTCCCGCAGCCGGGCCGGGTCGCGGGGGAGGTATCCGGGCGGCCCGAGTTCGGTGGCCGCCACCCCCAGTCGGGCCATCTCGCCGAGCACGGTCGCCGCCTCCAGCACCCGGCCCCAGCCGGGCACCTCGCACACGCCCCAGGAAATCGGTGCGGCGGCGATCCGGATCTTCGACGTCGTTGTCATCGATGCTCTCCCCGGAGGTCGTTAGAGCGCTCTATTGATTAGAGCGCTCCAATCTTGTAGCGTCCGTCACAGCAAAGTCAAGGGCCCATTTCCGGGCCGTGACCCCGGGCGAGGGAAGGCGGTCGAACGGTGCGTCCGACCATGGAGGATGTGGCCGCCCGCGCGGGAGTCTCCCGCGCGCTCGTCTCCCTGGTGATGAGGAACTCCCCGAAGGTCTCGGACACGCGGCGGGCCGCCGTGCTGCGGGCCGCCGAAGAGCTGGGCTACCAGCCGCACGTGCTGGCGCGGTCGCTGGCCAGCCGGACCTCGACCGTACTCGGCGTGATGGTTTCCGACCTGCGCAACGCCTTCTTCGGCGACGTCGTGGAGGGACTGGACGCGGCGGCGCAGGCGGCCGGTTTCGACCTGATCCTCAACACCGGCGGCCGCAGCCCCTCGCGGGAGGCGAGCGCACTGCGCGGCCTGCTGTCCTTCCGCCCCGCCGGGATCATCCTGCTGTCCCCGGTGGTTCCCGCGTCGGCGATCGAGACCGCCGCCGCGCAGTGCCCGGTCGTACTGGTGTCCCGCGCCAGCCGTTCCTCCCAAGTGGACACCGTGAACGACGACGGCGAAGCGGGCTCGGCGCTGGCCGTGGACCACCTGGCCGCTCTCGGCCACCACCGCATCGCACACCTCGACGGCGGAGGAGCGGCCGGAGCCGCGGCCCGCCGCCGCGGGTTCCAGCGCGCGATGCGGCGGCACGGGCTGGCGCCGATCGTCGTGCGCAGCGAGCACACCGACACCGGTGGCGAACGGGCCGTCCGCGAGCTGCTGGCCGCCTTCGAGCGGGACGAGCTGCCGACGGCACTGGTGGCGGGCAACGACTTCAACGCCTTCGGCGCCATTTCCGCGTTGGAGGAGGCCGGGCTCCGCGTGCCCGAGGACGTTTCCGTCGTCGGCTACGACAACACCTCGCTCGCCGCGCTTCGGCACGTGTCACTGACCACTGTGGACCAGCCGCGCACCGAAATGGGGCGCCTGGCCTTCGAAACACTGGCCGAACGCGTGCGCGGTGAGCGCACCGAGCCGGTCCGGCACCTGTTGCACCCCTCGTTGGTGGTCCGCTCCACCACGGCGCACATCTAGGAGAAGCATGTCCGAACTCGTCCCGCACTGGATCGACGGCACCCGCACCCCCGGCGTGTCCGAGCGCCGCGGTCCGGTCTTCCAGCCCGCCACCGGTGAGGTGGCCCGTGAGGTCGCACTCGCCGGACCGTCCGATGTGGATGCCGCAGTGGCCTCGGCGGCCAAGGCGTCCCACGACTGGGCCGAGACCTCGCTGTCGGCGCGTACGAGGATCCTGTTCCGGTTCCGGGAACTCGTCGACGCACACCGCGGCGAACTCGCCCGGCTGATCACCGCCGAACACGGCAAGGTGCTCTCCGACGCCGACGGCGAGGTCCAGCGCGGCCTCGAAGTGGTCGAGTTCGCCACCGGGATCGCCCACCTGCTCAAGGGCGAGCATTCCGAGGGGATCTCCCGCGGGATCGACGCCCACTCGCTGCGCCAGCCGCTCGGCGTGGTCGCCGGGATCACCCCGTTCAACTTCCCGGTCATGGTGCCGATGTGGATGTTCCCGGTCGCCATCGCCTGCGGGAACACCTTCGTGCTCAAACCCTCCGACCGCGACCCCTCGGCGTCGGTGCGCCTTGCCGAGCTGTTCACCGAGGCCGGGCTGCCGCCGGGCGTGCTCAACGTCCTGCAGGGCGACGCCGAGGCGGTCGACGCGCTGCTGACCCACCCTGGCATCGCCGCGGTGTCCTTCGTGGGCTCGACGCCGATCGCGAAGCACGTCTACGCCACCGCCGCCGCGGCGGGCAAGCGCGTCCAGGCGCTCGGCGGGGCGAAGAACCACATGGTCGTGCTGCCCGACGCGGACATCGACGCCGCCGCCGACGCCGCCGTGTCCGCCGGTTACGGCAGCGCGGGCGAGCGCTGCATGGCGATCTCGGTCGTGGTGGCCGTCGGCGACCACGGCGACGAACTCGTCGAGGCCATCGCCGCCCGCACCCGCGCTTTGAAGACCGGGCCGGGCGATGACGAGTCGTCCCAGATGGGCCCGGTGGTCACCGCCGCCGCCCGCGACCGCATCGTGTCCCTTGTGGACGCCGGGGAGTCGGCGGGTGCCCGCCTGGTCGTCGACGGGCGCGGCCAGGCCCCGGCAGGCCGCGAATCGGGGTTCTGGGTCGGGCCGACGCTGCTCGACCACGTCACCCCGGCGATGCCGGTCTACACCGAAGAGATCTTCGGCCCGGTGCTGTCCGTCGTGCGCGCGGACAGCTTCGAAGCCGCGCTGGAACTGGTGAACGCCAACCCGTACGGCAACGGCGCCGCGCTGTTCACCACCGACGGGCTTGCCGCGCGCGAATTCGAGCGCCGGGTCACCGCCGGGATGGTCGGCATCAACGTGCCGATCCCGGTGCCGATGGCCTACTACTCGTTCGGGGGCTGGAAGGACTCGCTGTTCGGCGACACCCATGTGCACGGCGCCGAGGGCGTCCGGTTCTACACCCGCGCCAAGGCGGTCACCACCCGGTGGCCGCGCCAGGCGCGCGGGGTCGATCTGGGCTTTCCCACCCATCGCTGAACAGGACGGATGAGCACCGGAACGAAGGAGGGAAGACACGATGAGGTTGGGACTGGCGGGCACCGGCCGGATCGGCACCGCCCACGCCGAGACCTTGAAGGGCTTCGACGAGGTCGACGCGGTGGTGCTGGCCGACGTCGACACCGCGCGGGCCAGGGCCACCGCGGCGAAACTGGGCGTGGAGGCGGTCGAAGGCATCGACGCGCTGTTCACGGCGGGGCTGGACGGCCTGGTTGTCACCGCGGCCACCGACGCCCACCCCGCGCTGATCATCGCGGCCGTGGACGCGGGCATCCCGGTGTTCTGCGAAAAACCGGTCGCCGCGGACCTCGCCGGGACCCTCGCCGTACTCGACCGGATCGAGGGCTCGGACGTGCCGGTGCAGATCGGTTTCCAGCGCCGCTTCGACGCCGGGTACGGCGCGGCCCGCGCGGCGGTCGCGTCCGGCGAGCTGGGCCGGCTGCACACGCTGCGCGCGACCACCCTCGACCCGGCGCCGCCCCCCGCCGAGTACGTCGCGCACTCCGGCGGGCTGTTCCGGGACTGCGGCGTGCACGACTTCGACATCATCCGGTGGGTCAGCGGCCGGGAAGTCGAGGAGGTCTACGCCGTCGGCGCCAACCGCGGCGAGCGGTTCTTCGCCGACGCGGGCGACGTCGACACGGCGGCGGCGACGCTGACCCTGGACGACGGAACGCTCGCCACGGTGTCGCTCACGCGGTACAACGGCGCGGGCTACGACGTCCGCCTCGAGGCACTCGGCTCGGTGGCCAACGTCGTCGCCGGCCTCGACGACCGGGCGCCGCTGCGGTCGGTCGAACCGGGCGTCGCACCGCTGCCCGGCCCGCCGTACCCGGGGTTCATGGACCGCTTCCGCCCGGCGTACACGGCCGAGCTGCGCGTCTTCCTCGACGTCGCCGCGCGCCGCGCCCCGTCGCCGTGCGGGGTCCGGGACGCGCTCGAAGCGTTCTCCATCGCCGAGGCCTGCGAGATCTCGCGGCACGAACGCCGTCCGGTCCGCCTCGCCGAGGTCCGCCGCTGACCCCGGACCGCACGGGGGCCTGGCCTGCTTTCCCGTGAAGGGTCCCTTCACAGCCAAATCGACTGTGAAGGGACCCTTCACGGCAGGGTCGGGGCTAGCGAGGCGGAAGGCCGGGACGGCGGGGCACTCGCGGGCCGATCGCGGTACCGGCGACCGACAGCGCGGCACCCGCCACCAGCAGCCAGGGGCCCGGGCCCAGATCGCCGAGGTGGTCGCCACCGTCGGTCATGACCAGCAGGGTGGTCACGTGGTAGGCCAGGCAAAGGCCCGCGAGGACGGAGAGCAGGACCCGGGTCGGCCCGGTCCTGCCCTCCGCGAGGCTCTTCTTCGTCAGCCCGCCCCGTCGCTGGACGTTCTCGCGTGAACGAAGCGCGCCCAGCGCCCAGGGAATCGACACGACGGCGGCGAGCACCAGTGCGATGAACACGCCCTGCCCGACGTAGATCTTGACCCACCGCTCGGCACCGGTGAGGCCGGTCGCGCGGCTCGCCGCCTCCTGGATCACCCTGCTGAGGTCGGCGAACCTCGCGTCGCCGGCCCATTTCAGGGCGAACAGGCCGACCATGGCCAGCGCTACCCCGAGCAGGGCCGGGATGGCGCCCCAGCCGGGCAGTGTCAGCGGCGGCTCCGGGATCGGCGCCTGCGGGGGATACGGCTGCTGCCACTGACCCGGCTGTGGCGGCTGCCCCGGCTGTGGCGGCTGTGGCCAGCCGGGTTGCCCCGGTGGCTGCCGGCCAGGTTGCTGCTGCGGCCCCGGACCGAATCCCCCGTACGTCATGGGCCCGGATCATACTGTCCCCCGCCGCCGGGGGAAGGGAGCCGGGGAACCCGCCCGCCCCTCTTGTCCACAAAGGACGGGTTTCGTTCCGGTGGCAACGCCGGTCCCCGTCTTCCACAATGACCGTGGTGGGAGGCGAGGGACATGGCACAGGACATCCCGGCAGCGGACGGCGTCCTCGGTCCGGCGGATCCGGTCCGCTTCATCCCGGGCGACGAGGCGAAGGCACCCCGGCAAGGCACCGGGCTGTGCCTTTCGGGTGGCGGATTCCGGGCCATGCTCTTCCACGCCGGTGTCCTCTGGCGGCTCAACGAGGCCGGTCGCCTCCCCGGCCTCGATCGGATATCCAGCGTGTCGGGCGGCTCGCTCACCGCGGGTGTCCTGGCCCGGTACTGGAACGCGCTGGATTTCGGCGGCACCGGTGTCGCGGGGAATTTCGAAGCCCTCGTGGTGAAGCCGCTGCGCGCGACGGCACACCGGGAGATCGACATCCCCGCGGTGCTCACCGGAGCCGCCCTACCCGCCACCTCGATCGCCGACCGGGTCACGAAGGCCTACCGGGAGCACCTGTTCGGCGACGTCACTCTGCACGACCTGCCGGTCCGGCCCCGCTTCGTGTTCAACGCGACGAACCTCGCGTCGGGGGTGCTGATGCGCTTCAGCCGTCCTTTCCTCGCCGACTACCGGGTCGGGCGTGTGCCGGAACCCGCGCTCCCCCTGGCGGTCGCCGTCGCCGCGTCCTCCGCGTTCCCGCCCTTCCTGTCCCCCTGCACCGTCGATCTGAGCGGTGAAACCTGGGTCACCGACCCGGGCAACGACCTCACCGGCCCGGAGTACCGCGGCCGTGTCCGGCTCACCGATGGCGGTGTCTACGACAACCTCGGCCTGGAGACGGTGTGGAAGCTGTACCGGACCGTCCTGGTGAGCGACGGTGGTGGTCGTCTGACGGCGGAGGCCGACCCGCACCTCGACTGGCCGAGGCAGCTGCTCCGGGTCCTGGACGTCGTCGACAACCAGGTCCGCGCACTACGCAAACGCCAGGTGATCGCCGCGCTGAAGAGCCACGAGA
>NZ_VJWX01000132.1 GCF_007713715.1 Amycolatopsis rhizosphaerae | reverse complement strand
GGCGGGGCCCTGGCAAATAGGGCTGTGAGGGGGCCCCTCACGGCCTAAGGCAGCCAGCCCCGGGCGTGGGAGAGCTTGCGGGCGGCCCGCAGGAACCGCTGGGCCGCCGCGGACAGGGCGCCGCTGCGCCAGACCGCCTCGATCACCACGGGGGGCAACTCGTCCGTCAGCTCCAGCGCGGCGTGCGCGCCGAGCAGGCGCACCGCGGCGGACCGGCACACCACGGTGAACCCTTCCCCGCCCCGCAGCGGCGACTGCCGCAACCCCGGCACCGGATGTTCCCAGGTCTCGAAGGTCTCACCGGTGCTGTGCAGTGCCGCGAGCACGTAATCGTGGTAGGCGGGCGCCAGCTGGCGGTTGAGGAAGCAGAACGTTTCGCCGCGCAGGTCGCGCAGCGACACCGCGCCCCGGCCCGCCAGGGGATGCGTCTCGCCGACGACGGCGACCAGCGGTTCACGGCGCAGCACGAACCGGTCGAGCCCCTCGCGCGGCTCGATGCTGTGGGAGATCACCACGTCCAGCCGCCGGTCGTGCAGGGCGATCTCGAGTTCCGGCGACCACCCCTCCCGCGCGTCGACCACCACGCCCGGGCATTCGCACGGCACGAACTCCATCAGCGCGGGCACCGTCTCGTAGGCGGTGCTGGCGACGTAGCCGAGCCGCACCGGTGCCTGCGGCTGGACCCGCCGCGCCTGCTCCACCATGGCCTCGGCGTCAGCGAGCAGCCGCCGCGCGGACTCGACGAACACCGCGCCCGCTTCGGTCAGCCGGGTCGGCCGCCGCTCGAACAGCGTGACTCCCAGTTCCCGTTCGAGGTTCCGGATCTGACGGCTCAGCGGCGGCTGCGCCATGTGCAGCCGGTCCGCGGCGGCCTGGAAACCGCCCTCGTCGGCCACCGCCACCACGTAGCGCAGCACCCGGAGCTCCATCGACATACCGCAAAGGTATCGGCTGCCGTCGAAGCGAGTATTGGACGGCGGCGGGCCGCACACCGGAGAATCGCCGTCGACAGGCCCGCGCGGGGAGGGGACGCCGGTGGAACATCACGTCGGGGACGTGAACGGGCTGCGCATGCATTGGGTCACCGCTGGGGGTGGTGACCCGGTGGTCCTGCTGCACGGCTGGCCGCAGACCTGGTACGAGTGGCGGCACCTGATCCCGGTGCTCGCCCGGCGGTACCGGGTGATCGCGCCCGACCTGCGCGGCTGGGGGGAAACCGCACGGCCGGCGGGCGGCTACGACGTGGCGACGGTCGCCGCGGACGTGGCCGCCCTGCTGGACCGGCTGGACGCCGGGCGCGTGCACGTGGTCGGCCACGACTGGGGCACCCCCGTCGGTTACCACCTCGCCGCGACCCACCGGGACCGCGTGCTGTCGTTCACCGCGCTGGAGGCGAGCATCCCGGGCGCCGGCGGGGAAAACCTGCTGGACTTCTCCCAGGCGTGGAACCCGTTGTGGTTCTTCCCGTTCCTGGCCACGCCGGGGCTGCCGGAGCAACTGCTGAGCGGGCAGCAGGAACGGTTCTTCGGCTGGATACTGGCCCAGATGAGCCGGTCGACCCCCGGCTGCCTGAGCGCCGAGGACATCGCCGTGTACGTCCGGGCCTACGCCGACGACGACGCCGTCCGCTCCACCTGTGCCTACTACGCCAACACCTGGCTGAGCGCCGCCCAGATCCGCGAAGCCGCCGAGGAACCGCTGGACATCCCCGTGCTGGCCGTCGCCGGAGAACGCTCCCTCGGGCAGAACATGCTGACCTTCGTGCGCCGCCTCGCGCCCGGCGCCGACGGCGTCGTCCTGCCCGGCTGCGGGCACCTCGTCCCCGAGGAAAGGCCGGACGAACTCGCCGGGCTGCTCACCGAATTCCTCGCGAAGGCCGGACGATGACGGGCGACTGGAACGTCGACCGGGCCGCCACCGCCCTGCTGGACTGCGAACACGAGGTGCGCGACCGCGGGCCCCTCACCGAGCAGTGGCCCGGCCTCGACGTCCCGACCGCCTACGCCGTCCAGACCGAAACGCTGCGGCGCCGCCTTTCGGGCGGGCAGCGCATCACCGGGATCAAGCTCGGCCTCACGTCGAGGGCGAAACAGCGGGCCATGGGCGTCGACACCCCGCTGACCGGCTGGCTCACCGACGCCATGGCGCTGGCGGCGGGCGAGCCCGTCCCGCTGCCGCGGTTCATCCACCCCCGGGCCGAGCCGGAAATCGTCCTGGTCATGGGTGAACGCCTGGCGGGCCCGGGGGTGACCCCCGAGGACGCGCTGGCCGCGGTGGCGGAGGTCCGGGCCGGGCTGGAAGTGATCGACAGCCGCTTCCGCCGGTTCCGGTTCACGCTCCCCGACGTGATCGCGGACAACGCTTCCTCGGCGGGCTACGTGCTCGGTTCCGTCGTGAGGGACCCCGGGGACCTCGACGTGAGCGCGGAAACCTGCGTGCTGGAGGCCGACGGCGGGCCCGCCGGTTCCGCCACCGGGGCGGCCGTCCTGGGCAGCCCCGCCGCGGCGCTCGCGCTGGCCGCCAACGACCTGTGCACCCGGGGGCAGGCGATCGAGCCCGGCTGGCTCGTCTTCACCGGCGGCCTGCTCGACGCCGTCCCGCTTGCCCCCGGCTCCCGCGTCCGCGCGAGGTTCGGCTCGCTGGGCGAGCTCACCCTCACGGCCTAGCAGGAACCTCGCCGGGCTGGGATGCCAGGGCGGGACTGTCGGCGAGTTTGAGCCAGACGACGCCCGCGATGATCACCGCCAGCCAGAAGGCGCGAGCGGGTGTCAGGGTTTCTTGGAAGAACACCGGGCCGAGCAGTGCCGCGCCGACCGCGCCGATACCGGCCCAGACGGCGTAGCCGATGCCGACGTCGATGCCCTTGAGCGCGACGCTGAGGCTGAACAGGGTCAGCAGGAAGAACACGACCGCGACGAGCGACCAGTTCAGCCGGGTGAATCCGTGACTGCCGTTGACGCTGAGGGCATAGCCGATTTCGAACACGCCGGCCAGGAGCAGCACGAACCAGGAGAGGGTCTTGCCGGAGGTGGTGCCGGTTGTCATGCAAGGGGTCCTTTCGTACGAACAGCTTGGGGAGGAAGAAAAATTCGGAGGGCGGAGCTCAGGCGGCGCCGCTGAGTTGCAGGCCGATGACGCCGATGATCACGACGGCGATGCCGAGGAGTTTCTTCCGGGTCAGGCGTTGCCCCAGGAACAGGGCGCCGACGACGACGATCCCGACCCCGGCGATCGAGGTCCACAGTGCGTAGCCGACTCCGACGTCGAAGGTCAGCAGCGCGAGGCTGAGGAAGAACGTCCCGATGCCGCCGGTGACGAGCGTGGCGATGGTCCACCACAGCCGCCTGAATCCCTTCGCGTTGCTCGCACTGATCGCGACCGCGACCTCGAAGACGACGGCGATCGCCAGGTAGAGCCAACTCATGATGGTCCTTTCGTCGGGGGTGCCGATGAGCAAGAGCGGCGCGGGAACACCGCCTGGGTGAAGCGTTGGAAGGGCTCGTCTCCCGCCTCGACGGGCAGATCGCGGACGAGGCCATCGCGTCGCAGACGAGCCCGGTCGATCCCGAACGCCGGGTAACCGGCCAGGTAGTCGATGCCCCAGGACGCCACCGTCTCCGCGTCGACGGCCACGTAGATGTGTTCGACCCGCTGGTCGAGCGCGAAGCGGTAGCACAGGCCGCACGGTTCGCCCGTCGCCAGCAGCCGGGTTCCGGCGAGATCCGGGGTGCCACGCTCCGTCAGGGCGAGGCGCATGGCCACGATCTCGGCGTGCGCCGTGGCGTCTCCGGTCTCGTGGACCCGGTTCACCCCGTACTCGGAGGCATAGCCATCCGGGCCGACGAGTTGGCCGACGAAAGGCAGTCCGCCCTTCTCGACGTGCCGTGTACCGAACTCGACCGCCCGAGCCATCAGCGTGCTGAGAGCGACAGCGTCGTGGGTCACGATGCCCGCTCCGGGGCCTGCGACTGATCCACGGCTTCGATCAGCCCGGTGGCGTCGAGCACACCGGAATACCGTCGTCCGCCGATCCGGAAACTCGGCACCGCCGTGACCCCGACCTCTTCGGACGCGTATCGCTGAGCCTCCACCTGGCGGTCGCGGCGCTCCGGGCTCGCCAGCGCGTGCCGGACTTCGGCGGCGTCGAGACCGACCGAGGTTGCGACCTCGATGATCACCTCGTCGTCGCCGACGTCGCGGTCCTGCTGGAAGAACGCGCGGAACACCGCCCCGGAGTACTCCTCACCCAGCCTCCGCTCCTGTGCCAGTTGCAGCACCATGAAGGCCTTCGCGGTGCGTGGCTGCGGCGAGACCGAAGGCAGGGCGATCTCCACCCCCAGCCGCCGCGCCATCGGGTACACCGACCCGTTCCACACTCGCGGCAGATAGTCGTCCTCCGGCCGCAGCGTCGGCACGGGATCCGGCCGCAGTTCGAAGGGACGGATCACCACCTCGACATCCCGCTCACGCTTCAACCGGGCCACCGCGCCCTCGACCAGGAAGCAGTACGGGCACACGTAATCCACGAACACTTCGACTCCGGTGCTCACCCAAGCTCCTTTCTGTATGTACATACATGTTTATGCCGCCGGGTAGACCAGTTCGCCCCACACCCTCGATCAGGGGGTGATGGTGTCGGCGATTCGCCGGAGAGCATCTCCGAGTTGCCGCACGTCCAGATGCCGGACCTCCGCCGACGCATCACGAAGAAGTTCGCCGATGCGCTCCTCGTAGGGGCCCCGCACTTCTCGCACAAGCGCCTCACCCTGCCCGGTGAGGACCGCGTAGACGCCGCGGCCGTCATCGGGGCAGATGTCGCGCTTGGCGACCCCCTTCTCCTCCAGCCGGCTGACCAGCCGGGTTGCCGAACTCTGGTTCAGGCCGACCTTCTGGGCGAGATCGTTGACCCGCAACTCCCGGTCCGGCGCCTGCGCCAGATGCGCCAAGGCCCGGTACTCCGTCAGCCCGATCCGATGCACATCCGCGAGCCACTTGCCCAGGGCCGCGTCGATCGCGGAGGTGAACGCCGCCACCTCCGACCACCGCGAACCCAGGCCGCCCCGGGGCGCGACCTCGGAGCGCTTTGCATGCATGTGCATGCAGATAACGTATCGCGGTCCCCGTGGCCGACGCAAGGCGTGCGCCCGCCCCGCGAACCTATCCGCGCACAGCCGGTCCGGTGAGGAGGGTCTGGGCGTACTCGCGGAACGCGGCCACCAGGCGGCTGCGCTCGTCGGCGCGCGTGACGAGCACGACGCGACTCGGTTCGACGCCCTCGATCGGGATGGTGGTGAGGTCGCGCCGCAAGCCGCCGGTGTGGCTGCCCGCCGCGATGGCCACGGCCTGTCCGGACGCGATGATCTCGAACTTGTCCTCCAGTGCTTCGATGACCGGCCCGTCGGGCGCGGGACGGCCGCCGGGCCGGGGTTCCAGCCGCCAGAAAGCGCTCCGGACCGGGTCGGAATCCGGGAACCGGGGCAGGGGTTCGTCCGCGATGTCGTCCAGGGTGACCGATTCCCTGCCTGCCAGCCGGTGGTCCAGCGACACCACCAGCACCCGCGGTTCGGCGTAGAGGACCGTCACGTGCATCCCGTCGGTGGCGAGCGGCAGCCGGGTCACCAGCGCGTCCACCCGGTGGCCGGACAGCGCCTCACGCGGTTCGTTCCAGGCCACGTGCACCGCGCGCACGTCGGCGTCCGGATGGCGGCGCCGCAACTGCCGCACGGCCGGGGTGACGATCAGGCCCGGGGTGTAGCCGATGGTGACCCGGCCGGGCTGTGCGGCCGCACGGGTGTGCGCCGTGGCCTCGGCGGCCGAGCGCAGCAGCGCCTCGGCCCTGGGCAGGAAGACCTCCCCGGCCTCGGTGAGCCGGGTGCCCCGCGGGTCGCGATCGAGCAGGCGCGCGCCCATCTGCTGTTCGAGACGGCGGATCTGCCTGCTCAGCGACGGTTGCGCGACGCGCAGCGCCGCGGCCGCACGGCCGAAATGCCGGTGCTCGGCGACGGCGACGAAATAGCGAACCAGGCGCAGATCGAGATCCGCAGAGTCGGGCACAGCCGCATCGTACTGCGGTGATGCCTCGATCGAATGGCGCGATGAGGAACGGGACTTGGACGCTCGCCGCCGCGCGGGAGCACGGTGGAAGCACCGGCCGGGCAGGCCGGGTCCACCACTTTTTCGAGGAGTACACCAACCCATGCGTGTGTTCGTCACCGGCGCCACCGGATTCGTCGGGAGCGCCGTCGTCCGCGAGTTGGCGGGCGCCGGGCATCAGGTCCTCGGGCTCGCCCGCTCGGACGCCTCCGCCGCTTCGCTGTCCGCAGCCGGGGCCGAGGTGCACCGCGGCACTCTGGAGGATCCGGACAGTCTGCGCGCCGCCGCGGCGGACGCCGACGGCGTGATCCACACCGCGTTCGTCCACGACTTCGCCCACTTCGCGGCCGCCGTCGAGACGGACCAGCGTGCCATCGAGGCCCTCGGCGAAGCGCTCGCCGGATCCGGACGGCCCTTCGTCATCACGTCCGGCACCACCGGCCTCGTCCACGGCCGTCCCGCGACGGAGGAGAGCACGCCCGGGCCGGGGTCGCCCGCGGCGCTCCGATTCGCGTCGGAGGAACTCGCACTGTCCTTCGCCGGACGTGGCGTGCGCGTCTCCGTGGTCCGGCTGCCACCGTCGGTGCACAGCGACGCCGACAAGCACGGCTTCGTCCCGCAGCTGATCGGCGTCGCCCGCGAGAAGGGTGTTTCGGCCTTTGCGGACGACGGCGCCAACCGCTGGGCCGCCGTGCACCAGCTCGACGCCGCGCATCTGTTCCGGCTCGCACTGGAACACGCGGAGGCGGGCACCCGGTGGCACGGCGTCGGCGACGAGAGTGTGGCGACGCGGGACATCGCCGAAGTCATCGGACGGCGGCTGGACCTGCCGGTGGCCTCCGTTCCGAGCGAGGAGGCGGCCGCCCACTTCGGCTTCCTCGGCGCGGTCTTCTCGCTGGACACCCCGGCGTCGAACGCCTTGACCCGGCAGCGGCTCGGCTGGGAGCCCACCCACGCGGACCTCCTCGCCGATCTCGAAAAAGACCACTACTTCACCGCTTGACCGAAGGAGAGACGAACTTGTCCCCACGCACCGCCCTGATCACCGGCGGCACCAGCGGAATCGGCAGGGCCAGTGCCGAAGCGCTGCACCGGCGCGGCTACCAGGTGATCGTGACCGGGCAGAACCCCGACACGCTCGCCGTGGCCAGGAGGGAACTCCCGGAAGACATCGTGGTGGTCCGGGCCGACTCCCGGTCACTGGCCGACACCGACCGGGTCGTGGAGGAGACCCGCGACCGCTTCGGCGGGCTCGACGTCCTGTTCCTCAACGCCGGGATCGTGCGGGCCCTGCCGGTCGAAGCGGTCGACGAAGCCACCTTCGACGACCTGTTCGACGTCAACTTCAAGGGCCAGTTCTTCACCCTGCAGAAGGCTCTTCCCCTGCTGCGCGAAGGCGGATCGGTCCTCTTCACGATCGGTCTCGGCGCCATCCGGGGCGTCCCCGGCGGATCCGTCGCTGCGGCGTCGAAGGGAGCGCTCCTGTCGATGGTGCCCACGCTCGCCCTCGAACTGGCACCCCGGAAAATCCGGGTCAACGCCGTCAGCCCCGGCGCGGTCCGGACCGGGATCTGGGACAAGCACGGGCTGCCGCCCGAAGCGCTGGAGGCGATCGCCGACGGCATTCCCCTCGGGAGGTTCGGCACGAGCGAAGAGATCGCCGAGACCGTGGCGTTCCTCGCCTCGGACGCGGCCGCCTTCATCACCGGGGAGAACATCGTGATCGGCGGAGGATCCGGGCTCCGCTCGTAGGCGGCGCACGCCTTGTGCCGTGAAGGGTCCCTTCACAGTCGAATCGACTGTGAAGGGACCCTTCACGGCTCGCCCCGGCGGCCGTCGAACCGGGCCCAAGGTCACTCGTTGCGGTGACGCTCGCCCCCAGCCTTTCCGCCGCGTTCGACGATCATCGTGGGTATGGCTGATTCCGGGGACGACACCCAGCGACGATCACCATTCCGGGTCGGCCTGATCGGCGCCGCCGGGGTCGCGGTCACCTACGCGCTCGCGCAGATCGTCCTGGCGGCCCAGAGCGTGCTGATCCTGATCGGCGTCGCCGGCTTCGTCGCGGTGGGGCTCGACCCGGCCGTGCGGTGGCTCGCGCGGGTGAAGCTGCCGCGCTGGGCGGCGGTCACCACGGTGTCGCTGGCCGCGGTCGGCGTGTTCGCCGGTTTCCTCACCGCCGCGATCCCGCCGCTGGTCGCCGAGGCAGGCCAGTTCGTCAACCAACTGCCGCAGTTCGCCCACCAGTTGCAGGACCACAGCTCGCTGCTCGGCAGGCTCAACGACCGGTTCCAGCTGCAGCAGCGGCTGGAAGCGCTGCTCAGCCAGCACGGATCGGAGCTGGCGCAGGGACTTCTCGGTGCGGGCCGGTTCGTGTTCGACGCGGTCGTGTCCACGCTGACGGTGATCGTGCTGAGCCTGTACTTCCTGGCCGACCTGCCCCGGATCCGGACCGCGCTCTACCGGCTCGTGCCCCGCGCCCGGCGCGCCCGGGCCACCCAGCTCGGCGACGAAATGCTGTCGAAGGTCGGCGCGTTCGTGCTCGGCAACCTGCTCACCTCGCTGATCGCGGGGCTGGCGATCTTCGTGTGGTGCGTGCCGTGGGGCATCCCGTACGCGGTGCTGCTCGCCCTGCTCGTCGCGATCCTCGACCTCATCCCGATCATCGGCTGGACGAGCGCGGGCATCGTGGTCAGCCTCGTCGCGCTGTCGGTGTCGCCCGCGGCCGCGTTCGCCACGATCGCCTACATCCTCGTGTACCGGTTCGTCGAGGACTACGTGCTCATCCCGAAGGTCATCGGCCGCGTGGTGAAGGTGCCCGCGGTGGTCACGATCGTCGCCACGGTGATCGGCGGCGTGCTGCTCGGCCTCGTCGGCATCCTGGTGGCCATCCCCGTGGCGGCCGCGCTGCAACTCCTCATGGAGCAGGTCGTCTACCCCCGCCTGGACCGGTAGGGCGGTTGATGGGAAAGGTTTGCGGGGCGGTGCGGGTGGCGGAACCTGACGCGGTCCCTCGCTGTGGGATCTCTTCCTCATGAATGTCAATTCACCGCGGAAGAGCTGTCCTCGCGAGGAACCACGTCAGAACCCGCGGCGGTGCCGGTTGACGGCCCACCCCCTCACGGCGCTCGCAGATGGGCGCTGACCGGGATCACGAGCGGGGTGCCCGCCACCGGGTCGGGCAGGACCTTCGCGGCCAGCCCGAACACCTCTGCCAGCAGCGGTTCGGTGAGCACCGCGCCCGGCTCGCCCTGCGCCACGATCCGCCCGTCCCGCATCGCGACGAGCGTGTCCGCGTAGCGGGCCGCGAGGTTCAAATCGTGCAGCACCATCACCACCGTCGTGCCGCGCTCGGCGTGCAGGCGGTAGACCAGGTCGAGCACGTCGACCTGGTGCGCGAGGTCGAGGTAGGTGATCGGCTCGTCGAGCAGCAGCAGCCCGGTTTCCTGCGCCAGCGTCATCGAGATCCAGGCGCGCTGGCGCTGCCCGCCGGAAAGCTGGTCCACCACGCGGTCCGCCAGTTCGTCCATCCCGGTCAGGCGCAGCGCGCGGTCGATCGCCTCCTGGTCGTCCGCCGACCACTGGCGGTACCAGCGCTGGTGGGGGTGGCGGCCGCGCGAGACGAGGTCGGCGACGGTGAGGCCCTCCGGCGCGGACGGCGCCTGCGGCAGCAGGCCGACGATCCGGGCGACCTCGCGGGTGGGCAGGCGGTCGATCCGCTTGCCGTCGAGCAGGACCGCGCCCTCCCGGGGCGCGAGCAGCCGGGCCAGCGCGCGCAGCAGGGTGGACTTGCCGCAGCCGTTCGGCCCGATGATCGCGGTGATCGTCCCGTCGAGGACGTCCAGGTCGAGGCCGTCGACCACCACGCGGTCGCCGTAGGCCAGTTTCAGGGCTTGCGCCCGCAATCGCGACGTCACGCTCGCGCCTCCCGGCGGCTCCGGACGAACAGGAAGATCAGGTAGGGCGCGCCGAGGATCGCGGTGAGCACCCCGACCGGGAGTCCCGGCAGGACCAGCCGGGTGGCCAGGTCCGCGCCGACCGTGAGCAGCGCCCCGAGCAGCATCGACGTGACCAGCGGTGGTTGCGCGGACCGCACCAGCCGCACCGCGATCTGCGGGGTGGCCAGCGCGACGAAGGCGATCGGCCCGGCCGCGGCGGTCGCGACCGAAGCCAGCGCGGCGGCGAGCAGCAGCAGCGCGCCGCGCGCCCCGTCGACCCGGATGCCGAGGCCGCGCGCCGTCTCGTCGCCGAACCGCAGCCCGCCGATGGTGCGCGCGCTGATCAGGGTGACGGGCACCAGCACGACCAGGGCGAGCAGTACCGGGCCCACCGCATCCCAGCCCACGTCGGCGAGGTTGCCGACCAGCCAGGTGGTCGCGCGCGCCGCGTCGTTCACGTCGCCCGCGGCGAGCAGCCAGTTCACGATGTTGTAGCCGATGGCCCACAACCCGATGCCGATCAGCACCATGCGGTAGCCGTCGATCCCCCGCCGCCACGACAGCGCGTACAGCAGCACCCCGGCCAGCAGCCCGCCGAGCAGGCCCGCGAGCGGCACGCCGAGGGCGCCCACCCAGCCGCTGACCTGGCCGCGGTATCCGCCTGCCACGATCGCGCCGACCGCGCCCACCCCGGCGCCCCAGGTGATGCCGAGGATGTCGGGGCTGGCCAGCGGGTTGCGGGCGACGGACTGGAAGACCGTCCCGGACAACCCGAGCGCGGCGCCGACCAGGAGACCGGCGAGCGTGCGCGGCAGGCGCAGGTCGAAGATGATCCCGCGTTCGCGGCGGGTTCCGCCGCCGAGCAGGGTCCGCAGCACGTCGAGCACGCCGATGTGCGAACTGCCGAGCCCGATGTTCAGCGCGGCGGCCAGGACCAGCAGCAGCGCCACGAGCGCGGCGATCACGAGCGTCCGCGGCCGCAGCACCCAGGCCACCGGCCCCGCGGCGAGTACGCGGCGAGCGGTCACAGCTTGCTCAGCCCCTTTCCGCGCACGAGCAGGATGAACACCGGCGCACCGGCCAGCGCCAGCAGGATGCCGACCTCGAAGCTGTCCCCGGTCAGCGCGCGGCCCGCCACGTCCGCGGCCAGCAGCAGGATCGCGCCCAGCAGCGCGGAAAACGGGACCAGCCAGCGGTAGTCGGGGCCGGTGATCGCCCGGGCGAGATGCGGGACGACCAGGCCGAGGAAGGCGATCGGCCCGCAGGCGGCCACGGCGGACCCGGTCAGCAGGGTGATCGCCAGCACGCCGAGCGTGCGGGTGAGCAGCACGCGCTGGCCGAGCGTCCTCGCCACGTCTTCGCCGAGGGCGAGGGTGTTCAGGCCGGTCGTGCCGGCAAGCGCGAGCAGCAGGCCGAGCACGAGGAACGGGGCGATCTGGCCGACCACCGCGTAGTCGCGCCCGGCGATCGAGCCGATGCGCCAGAACCGGTAGACGTCCATGCCCCGCTCGTCGCCGAGCACGATGGCCGAGATGAACCCCTGCAGCAGGGCGCTCACCGCCGCCCCGGCCAGCGCGAGCGTGACCGGGGTGGCGCCGCGTCCGCCGACGGCGCCGAGCAGGAAGACGGCGACACTGGCGAGCAGCGCGCCCGCGAAACCGAACCAGATGAAGCCGTAGAGGCCGGTCACGTGCAGCACGACCACCGCGAACACGACCGCGAACGCGGCGCCGTGCGTGACCCCGAGCAGTCCGGGGTCGGCCAGCGGGTTGCGGGTGTGGCCCTGCATGAGCGCCCCGGCGGCGCCGAGGGCGAGCCCGGCGAGCAGACCGAGCACGGTGCGCGGCAGGCGCAGGGAACGGACGATGAGGTCGGCTTCGGTGCCCGTGGGGTGGCGCAGCGCGGTCCAGACCTCGCCGGGCGGGAGGGATTTGGCGCCGATCGCCACGCTCGCCGCGCAGATCACGAGCAGCAGCGCGACGAGCGCGGCCAGTCCGGTGAGCCGGCGTCTCCGGCGGTGGGACACCGCCACCGTGACCGTCCGCGTCACGCCACCCCCTGTGTCCTGCCGCACCGGATCTTCCGGACCGGGCGAACATCATCCTATCCTAGTTAGGTAAGCCTAACCGAAAGAGAGTGGCGCGATGACGAGACTTCGGCGGGTAACCCTGGCACTGACCGCGATCGCCTCCCTCACGCTCACCGCCTGCGGTGGCGGGAGTGGCGAACCGGCGGCGACGGGAGCAGCGCAGGCCGGATGGCCCCGGACCATCGAGCACGCGATGGGCTCGACCGTGATCGACTCGCCGCCGAAGACCGTGGCGGCACTCGACTCCAGCTACGTCGACGCCGCCCTCGCACTCGAAACCACCGTCGTCGCCTACACCAAGTACCGCAACTACGACAAGCTTCCCGGCTACCTCGGCGACGACCGCAAATATGCCGACGGCGCCAAGGAAATCGGGCCGCTGCAGAGCCCGGACGTCGAGCAGTTGTACGACATCAAGCCCGACCTGATCGTCTCGGCGAAGGTGCGGCACGAGAAGTACTACGACCAGTTCGCCAAGGTCGCGCCGACCGTGTTCAGCCAGACCACCGGCGCTTCCTGGAAGGACAACATCCGGCTGCTGGCCAGGGCGCTGGGCAAGGAAGCGCTGGCCGAACAGAAGATCGGCGCCTACGAGCAGCGCGCCAAGCGCATCGGGGACGAGATCAAGGCGAAGCTGGGCACGCAGCCCACGGTGTCGGTGGTGCGGTTCGTGGAGGGCGAACCGACCGTGCGGCTCTACAGCAGCGCGTCGTTCCCCGGGGTCGTGATGGCCGACACCGGACTGACCCGGCCCGCCGGGCAGCCCGACACGCGGAGCAAGATCTCGGTGGACCTCAGCCAGGAGGACATCGCCAAGCTCGACGCGGACCGGGTCTTCGTCGCGTCCTATGAGGACGAAACGAAGAACGCCGAGAACCCGAAGGCACGGTTCGAATCGAACCCGTTGTGGGGCACGCTCAAGGGCAAGGTCGCCGACGTCGACGACACCACGTGGTTCACCTCGGTGAGCCTGCAGGGCGCGCAGGCCATGCTGACCGATCTGGCGAACCAGTTCGGCGTCACGCCCTGAGCAGGGAGCGCGGCATTCCGCCGCGAGCCCTGATCACCACGCCCTGCACCGTCTCACGGGCCCGTGCGACCAGGTCGGCGGCCAGCGCCAGCCCGGTCTCCGGCCCGTGAGCGGTGTTTTCCAGGGCGGCCAGTGCGGCGCGAGGAATCGTCACGTCGGGCACCTCGTGGGTGAGGTACTCGGCCTCGGCGTAACCGGTCAGCGGGGAGACGGTCACCAGCACCGGGATGTCCTCTTCGGACAGTTCGGCGAGCATCCCGGTCAGCCGGTCCAGTTCGTAGACCGGCCTGGTGACGAGGAAGTGCGCGCCCGCGGCGATCTTGGCCCGGGTACGGGCCAGTTCGGCGTCCACGTCGTGCGCGCCGGGGTTGAAGCGGGCCCCGATGTGGAACGACGTTCTGATGGCGAGGGTGTGGCCGTTGTGGTCGCGCCCCGCGTTGAGCCCGGCGAGCAGTTCGATGAGGCCGAGGGAATCGACCTCCCAGCCGCCGCGGGGGTACTCGCCCCGGGGCGGCGGGGCGCCGGTCTCGCACACGAGCGTCCGGAGCCCGGCGGCGTGCGCGCCGAGCAGGTCGGCCTGGAGGGTGGTGATCGCCCTGTCCCAGGCCGCGACCGTGGCGACGGTCTCGATCCCGGCCTTGCGCGCCAACTCCAGTGCCTCGTTGACGGACACCGCCGGTCCGAGGAAAAGGAGGTCGGCCTCGTGCAGTCCCGTCACGTCGTCGGTCTCGCCGGTGAACTCGGCGGCCACCACGAAATCCTTCTCGGCCAGGTGGCGGGCGAGCACGCCGTGCCGCGGCACGGCGACGGTGCGGCGTGCCGGTTGCGCGCGGACCGGCTCGACGGGCCGCAGGTCGGCGAGCGCGCGGGTCAGGGCACGCAGGTGGGCGGGTGTGGTACCGCAGCAGCCGCCGACGATCGAGGCACCCTGCTCGACGTAACGGCGGCCGTACCGGCCGAAGTACTCTCCGTCCACAATGTACTCGAATCGGGTGCCGCGGCGGCGGGGAAGCCCGGCGTTGGGCTGGACGCCGACCGGAAGCACGGTATGGCGGCGGAAATCCTCGACGATGGCGAGCATGTGCTGGGGCCCGGCAGTGCAGTTGGCGCCGAGCGCCGCGACGGGCATGCTTTCCAGGGCCCGCGCCACCTCTCCCACCGTCTCGCCGCCGAGCGTCTCACCGGCCTCCGTGAAGGTCGCCTGCGCGAGAATGGGCACGTCGGCCAGGGACGCCGCGACCTCCACCGCCTCGACCAGTTCGTCGAGGTAGCCGAAGGTCTCGAGCACCAGCAGGTCCACCCCGCCGTCGACGAGCGCCCGCACCTGCTCGCCGATCACCTCGGCCCGCTCACCGGACCGCACACTGCCGCGCTGACCCACACTCGCCGCGGGCGACACGGACCCGCCCACGAACACCGGCCGCCCGGCCCCGCGCCGCGCCTGCCGGGCGAGGCGGACCCCCGCGAGGTTGACGTCCCGCACCGCCGCGGAACACCCCTGCCCGGCCAGCCGCAACCGGTTGGCGCCGAACGTGTTGGTCAGCAGAATGTCGGCCCCCGCCGCGACGTAGGCCTCGTGGACCATGCTGACCAGCTCGGGATTGGACAGGTTCAGCTCGGACAGGGCCCGGTCCAGGGAGTTGCCCGCGGTGTGGAGCATCGTGCCCATCGCCCCGTCACACACCAGCACCCGGTCCCGCACACTCTTGGCGAAGTCCATAGCCCCTCTCCGGCCGCGTCCAGGAACCCGTCGCACGACCTGGGCCGGGTCGCCGATCGCGGCAGGCGCCGCCGCTGCACTCACCGTATTCGGGTGAGCACACACTGCGCGAGGGTCCTATCGGGCGCTACCCTTCACCCATCCGCACCAACCGCCCGGTCCCCCGGCCCCCGTGACCGGTGCGGTATCTTGACCTGCACCTCAAGAGGCAGCCCGCCCACCGCGAGCACCCTCGGGGCCGGTAGCTCAGTTGGTTAGAGC
>NZ_VJWX01000131.1 GCF_007713715.1 Amycolatopsis rhizosphaerae | reverse complement strand
GTGCGGGAACTGCGCTCGGTCTATCCCAGGGCCCAGCTCGTGGACGGGCAGCGCGCGACGAGTGAGGCGGTGCTCGAAGCGCTGGACGGTTCGGGGGTGGCGCACCTGGTCGCGCACGGGGCGCACGAACCGGCCAACGCGCTGTTCTCCCGGCTGGATCTGGTCGACGGCCCGCTGTTCGCGCACGAAACGGCGCGACTGAAGGCCCCGCCGGATCTCGTGGTGCTCGCCGCATGCGAGCTGGCGATGAGCCATATCCGGCCGGGCGAGGAGGCGCTCGGGTTCGCCGGAGCCCTGCTGGCCGGGGGGTCTCGCACCGTGGTTGGCGCCGTTTCCCGGGTCGGCGACCGCGCCGCCGCCGAGGCGATGACGCAGCTGCACCGGCGGATGGCGGAGGGGACCTCGCCCGCGGTGGCGCTGGCGGAGGCGACGGCGGTGGAGCCGCTCCGTCGCCCCTTCCTCTGCCTCGGCGCCGGTTAGGTTCTGCCCTTCAGGCGGCGGAGCCGCGCCACACCGTTGGTCAACCGAGGAAGTCCGGCAGGGGAACCGGGGTCAGTCCGTCCTTTTTGGCCTGGTTGACGAACGCGGTGTAGTCCTCGACGAAGGTCTTGCGGAAGTGCATCAGCACGATGTCGCCCGACTGCAGGCGATTCCCCTTCTGGAAGTCCACCCGGCCGTCGTTCACCGAGGCCGTCCACAGCACGCTGACCCGCATTCCGCAGTTCGCGGCCGCGAGCAGCGTGTTGGTGTCGTACGAGCCGAACGGGGGGCGGAACAGCACCGGCCGCACGCCGAGCGAACGCTGCAACTCGTCCGCGTCGCCGCAGATCTCGTTCTGCTGGAATGCCAGCGGCTTCCCGCGCAGGTTGGGGTGGTCGATCGTGTGGTCGCCGAGCGTGGCACCCGCGTCGAGCAACTGCCGGAAGTACGCTTCGCGGCCCTTGACATAGCGTTCGTTGAGGAACAGCACCGGATGCGCGCCGGATTCGCGGATGAGCTGCGGGGCATCGGGGTTGGCGATCGCGCCGTCGTCGATGGTGAGGAAGACGTAAGGCCGGTCGACGGTGATGTGCCGGACCAGCGGCACCTTCCCGTCCACGACCGGGCCTGCCTTCTGCTGCACCTCGCCGAACGGGTAGGGCATGGACGCGGCCACCGGTGAGACCGGCGGCAGCGAAGTCTGGGGCGGTGCGGCGGTCTTCGGCTGCGCGGCCGAGCAGCCGCCGACCAGGACGATGACCGCGAGCAGAAGGCCCGGCAGGCGCAGCTTCATACTTCAACCCCCTTGACACTCACGAAAGAAAAGTCGTGTGAGAGGGGATTTCGTTGCGTCAGCCGGAGGTGATTTCAGTCGCGTTCCACGGCCTTCTCGGCCGGCGAGGCCGATGAACCGGGCAAGCGCGGCGGTTCCGGGCAGGCGCACCGCCCGGTGACCGCTCCCTGTCCGCAGTGCGAGGTTCCCGGATGTGGGGTGTGATGGTGTCATGGGCATCAATTTCGACGAAATCAAGAAGAAGGCTCAGGAGACCAAGAAGAAGGCCCAGGAGTCGCTGGGCCACAACGCGGGCAAGATCGAGCAGGGCATCGACAAGGCCGGTGGCTTCGCGAAGTCGAAGCTCGGCAAGCATGCCGACAAGATCGACACCATGACGACGAAGGCGAAGGACGTCCTGCACAAGGCCCAGGGCAGCCACTAGACCCGTCGCGGTTTGCCCGTGAGGGGTCCCCTCACGGTCGAAACGGCTGTGAGGGGACCCCTCACAGCACCGTGCAACCGCCTCAGGCGACCTCGCCGATGGCGATGTCGCCGGCGATGCCCGTGATGCGGCCGCCGCGTTCGCCGAGCGCCCGCAGTCCCTCGCGTGCTTCCGGCGCCGAGAGATCGACCCGCACCCCGGCGGGCGTCGCCTGGCGCGCGCGGGACAGTGCCTGCGCGCCTTCGTACCCGGCCTTGATCGTCGCGGCGAGGCCGCCCGTCGAGGCGAGGGAACCGCGCATCGCGCCCAGCCTGCCCAGCGCGTCGTCCAGCACGGGCAGCAGCGCCTCGCGGTTGCCCTCGGTCATGGCGCGCACCAGTTCCGGTCTCGTCGCCGCGACACGCGTGCCGTCGGTGTAGGACCCCGCCGCCAGCGCCATGGCCACCGGGCCCCCGTCCGCCCCCACCGCGGCGAGCACCGCGGCCAGCAGATGAGGAAGGTGGGAGATCCGGGCGACCGCCTCGTCGTGCGCGCCGGCAGTCAGTGGGACGACGTGGGCTCCCACCTCGATGGCGAGCCGGGAGACCTCGGCCCAGGCCGCCAGATCGGTGTCGTCCTCCAGGCAGGTGACCCAGGCGGCGCCGCCGAACAGTGCGGCGTTCCCCGCACGCCAGCCGGATTCCGCGGTCCCGGCCATGGGGTGGCCTCCGGCGAAACGGTTGGCCGGGGCCAGCCGCCGCACGGACGCGAGCACGGGGGCCTTCACGCTGGTCACGTCGGTGAGCAGGCAGCCCGGGGCGTGCTCGGCGACCAGGCGCAGCACCTCGTCCAGCGCGGTCAGCGGCACCGCGAGCACGATCAGCGCGTCCTGGGCCGCGGCCCGGCGCAGGGCGGCGACCAGGTCGGTGCCCGCGTCGAAGCCGTCCGCGGCGGCCGTGGCCGCGTCCGCCTCCGAAGCCGTGGCACCCCAGGCCTCCCGGCCCACGGCGGACGCCGCGCGCAACAACGAGCCGCCGATCAAACCGAGCCCGATCACGCATACGTCTCGCACAGGGCGTCATCCTGCCAGTGCGGGCCCCGCGGGCCGCAACGCGTCCAGGGCGAAGGCGGCATACAGGGCGACCCCGGCGGGCAGCGCGCCCTCGTCGTGCACGATGCGGTTGGAGTGGTTCGACGGGGCCTGCTCGGGATCCAGCCCCGGCGGGCAGGCGCCCAGGAACGCGAAGGTGCCGGGAACCCGTTGCAGCACGTAGGAAAAGTCCTCCGCGCCCATGATCGGATCGGGCATCACGCCGGTCCGGTCGAAGCCGAGGACCTGCTCGGCGAGGCCGAGCACCCGTCCGGTCTCCATCGGGTCGTTCACGGTCACCGGGTAGCCCGGTTCGATGTCGACGTGGACGCGGCAGCCGTGCGCGGCGCCGACCGCCTCGCAGACCTTCGGCAGTTCGGACCGCACCAGCGCCCTGGTGTCTTCGGACAGCGTCCGGAACGTGCCTTCCAGTTCGGCGGTCTCCGGGATGATGTTGGTGGTGGTACCGGCCGCGATCCGGGTCACCGACAGCACGGCCGGGTCGAACACGCCGACCCGGCGCGTGATCAGGGTCTGCAGCGCGCCGACCATCGCGGCGGCCGCGGGGACCGGGTCGATCGCGTGGTGCGGAGCCGATCCGTGCCCGCCCTTGCCCACCACGCGCACGGAGAAGGTGTCCGCGGCGGCCATGATCGGACCGGGGCGAGTCCGGAGGTGTCCCGCGGGCATGTTGCCGTGGACGTGCAGCGCGAAGGCGCGGTCGACCCGGTCACCCGCCGCTTCCAGCACCCCCTCGTGGATCATGTGCCGGGCGCCGTGGAACCCCTCTTCCCCTGGCTGGAACATGAACACGACCGAACCGGCGAGCTCCCCGGCGCGCGCGGCGAGCAGCCGGGCGGCGGACGCGAGCATGGCCACGTGCAGGTCGTGCCCGCACGCGTGCATCGCGCCCTCCACTTCGGAGCCGAACTCGAGCCCGGTGTCCTCCCGCAGCGGCAGCGCGTCCATGTCCCCGCGCAGCAGCACGGCCGGACCAGGCAGAGCGCCGCGCAGCACGGCGGTCACCGAACTGGTGGCCTTGCCCACCGTGATCTCCAGCGGCAGGTCCGCGAGGGCGCGCTGGATCGCCTCCCGGGTGCGGGGCAGGTGCAGACCCAGTTCGGGATGGCGGTGGATCTCGCGTCGCAGCGCGACCGTCGACGGCCGCAAGGACTCCGCCTCGGCCGCCAGGCCGGCGAAACGGGTGTCCGGCAGCGGGGGCAACTCAGTGGGTCCGGTCATGGGGCGATCCTGACAGAGCGGACCGGGTGCCTGCCGCCCGCGTTCGGGCGAAGATCGGCGCCCAGGGGGTTCCCTTGAGGTATACGGTGTGCGCATGGCGGTGAAGGAGCCGGTCGCGGGGTTCGCGGTGGCCGTGGTGCGGGAGGACGGCCGGTGGCGGTGCCAGGCGCTGGATGCCGGCGTGCTGGCGAGCCTGGACGCGACCATCACGGAGCTGGCCAAACTGCGGTCCACCGGGGCGCTGTTCGGGCTGCTGGCGGTGGACGACGAGTTCTTCGTGATCGTGCGGCCGAGTCCGCGAGGCCCCTCGTTGCTGTTGTCGGACGCGGCCGCCGCGCTCGACTACGACATCGCGGCGGACGTCCTCGACGTGCTTCGGGTCGACTCGCCCGAGGACGACGAGGCGATCTGGCCGGAAGGGGATCTGGACATCCTCGCCGACCTGGGCCTGCCCGCTCCCGAGCTGGAGGTCATCGCGGGTGAGGAGAACCTCTACCCCGACGAGCAGCTGCAGATGATCGCTTCGCGGTGCGGGTTCGGGGACCAGTTCGTCGAGCTGCTCGACGAACTGTGATGGACGATGCCGGCATGGTGCGGGCCGCGATCGAGGCGGCCCGCGACGCCGGCCCCGACGTGCCGATCGGGGCGGTCGTGTTCGGCCCGGACGGATCCGTGCTCGCCTCGGCCCACAACGCGCGGGAGGAGCTCGGGGACCCCACCGCGCACGCGGAGATCCTCGCGCTGCGCGAGGCCGCCAAGGTCCACGGCGACGGCTGGCGGCTGTCCGGCTGCACCCTCGCGGTCACCGTCGAGCCGTGCACGATGTGCGCGGGGGCGCTGGTGCTGGCCCGGGTCGAGCGCCTGGTCTTCGGGGCGTGGGAACCCCGCACCGGCGCGGTCGGCTCGCTGTGGGACGTGGTGCGGGACCGGCGCCTCAACCACCGGCCCGAGGTGCACGGCGGCGTCCTCCAAACCGAGTGCGCCGAGCTGCTGGACGCCTTCTTCGCCACCCATCGGGAAGCCTGACCGGCGGATGCCGAGGGTGGTGGCCGGGTCGCTGCGGGCGTGCAGTACCCTAGTCGGCGGTAGCGTGTCCGAGCGGCCGAAGGAGCACGACTCGAAATCGTGTGACGGTTAACCCCGTCCGTGGGTTCAAATCCCACCGCTACCGCCAGCGAACAGGCGAAACGCCGGGTGGCCCCGCGAGGGGCTCCCGGCGTTCGTCGTTCCGTCTCAGTTTCCGTCTCAGTTGTCCTGCTGGGACGGAACGTCAGCGAAGTAAGGCCCGCCCAGTTCGCGCTTGATCGTCTCCTCGACGAAGCGACGCACGTCATGGTTTGGGGTCGCTACTACAGCGCCTAGAACATTGGTCCATGGTGCGTAGAAGTCCCAGCTTTCGGCCTCGCCAGTCACGCCATCCAGCAGCGAAAGGCGGATGCCGTGCTCGTCAACATACTCGACTTGACCGACTGGGCGCTTCTCCTCGCCAACGGGCTCGCGGAGCGTCAGCCGCACCCAGTACCCCGGTACGAGTCCTTCCATGTGTATCTCCTTCACGTTAAGAGGCTGGTCTAAGCTTGCCAGCGATTCCATCCACGTCTGGTCCTGGTCGTCACGGTGCTATCGGCCCACGGTGGCCGAATTCTTGTTCGGCCACCTGTCGACACGAGGTTGTCGGAGCAATCGATCAGCTCCATGGGCCACCCCGGGCTGGTCGAGTCAGGCGAGCCAGGTCGCCACGCTGGACTCGAGCTACTCAAACTACGCCGAGAGCCGGTCAACGAACCGCGCTGCGGAGTCGGCAGTTGTTTAGCTTGATTCTCTAACTTGCGTATCGAGCAAATTTACCATGCCTTCAAGCGACATGTACGGCGCCATTGCTCGTTCTAGATAGCTCAAAATTTGCCATGCCGCATCGCTCAGAATTTCGGTGTCATGAGCGGTCTCAGACTGCATTGCTTCGAGAGCGCCGATCGCTGCACGTGCCTTCGCGTCTCGTACCGCATTCCGTAGTACCGCGGTCTCCGATGGGGTCAGACTCCGCTTCTCGGCTACCGCGCGCTCGACGATACGACGAACTTTCGGGTCATTCGCGATGACCGAGCGCTGTCCTGCATAGACCGCTACCTGTCGACTCGTCACTCGTTGGCTGGCAGGCAGCAACGACTGTGCGTCCTCGAAAGTCGGAGCAACTGCTCCAGGTAGGAGCAGACTGTCCATAGCTTCTGCGATCGCTTGGTCTTTGGCTCGACTACGCGCGATGGGATCGCGCCGCGGTGCGCGCGACTGCTGCATGGTAGCTTCGCGGGCCTCGCGGCCCCGTTCCGACAGTGGCGCCGCGCTCTTCGACACATCCGAGTTGGCAGCGTTCCGCTGTCGAAGAATCCACCACTGTGCCAGCGACATCCCTGGTCTTGGTGGTTTATGCATTGCCTCTGCAAGCGGTGAATCTTCGTTGTCGTCGTCGTACCATGCCTGCATCCGCGTGCGGATGTAGGTAACGACATCTTCTCTTCTACGCGGCTCCTGCTTCTCCCCGGTCGGAAGACGGTCGAGCGCGATCAGGATGGCGTTAACGCTGTACTTGGCGTTGAACCACTTGACTAACTCTTTCCGGATCGCGTCCCGATCCTTCGGCGTCAGCCGCTCGGTTGTCCATCCAGCGCGCTGGAAGAGAGCGCCTATGGCTTGGTCCACCTCGTGATCCTCAGTCGGGAACACTGTCCCGGGCCACTGCTGCACGCGCATCTGGGCACCTCCTGCTGACTGCTTGAAGCAGTCTATGACCGACAGCAGGCATGCCGCCGGAGGCTCGCCTCAGATCTCGACGCGTCTGCTACAAGGGCTGCCAGGGCTGATGAGGTTGGCCCGGTTCAGGCGGACTCCAGCGAGCCTGCCGAGCCTTCGTCGTCTTCGTTCGGCAGCAGCTCTATGAGCTGTTGTGCCCACTGTTGCGGCAGGGTGCTCGCAAGCTGCTGGATGGCGTCGTGTTGGTCGGCCGTGAGTTCCGGTGCGAGGTCACCGGGTTCGTCGTCGGTCGGCTGTGCCCACATCAGCTCACCCACGTCAGTCGCGATCGCTTGGACGAGTTCTCGCGGCACGTGCATGTAGCGCTTTGCGATCGCCGCATCGGACCAACCCATGATCTCCATGACCGCCGGAAGCGGGACCTTGAGGACCAGCAGCATGGTTGCTGCTGTATGCCTTGCGTCGTGGAGTCGAGCGTCTCGGACGTCCGCCTTGCGGAGCAGCGACTTCCAGGCGCGGTGATACTCCTTCGGGTGCAGCGGGTTACCGACGACATCGGTGAACACCCAGCCCTGCTCCTGCCAGAGGTCAGCTGCCCTCTCTCGCTCCTCAGTCTGCCGCAGCCGGTGCGCTTCGAGGGCCTGGATCAAGGGTGCGGGCAGGCCAACGGTCCGGCGACCGGCCCGCGACTTGACCTCTCCGACGACGATGCCACCGCCGTGCCGGTCCGGGCATCGCGCGGCGTACCGCTCACCGCACGGCCGGTTGCCAGGGCAGCCATGCTTCCAGGGGAACTGTTGGATGGCTCGGCGAACTGTGAGTGTCCCCGAGCCGATGCGCTTGGAACATTCCTTGGCGGCGGGCCGGGTTCGGCAGGCGCTCGCCTTCGCGCAGCCATGCTCCCAGTGGATGTCGACATCCGACCAGCGGAGGCCGAGGGCTTCGCCGCGGCGCAGGCCCAGCGCGAGCGCCACGATGAACCGGGCGCCGTTCCGTGCCGTCAACGCCACGTCGAACAGCCGCTGCGCCTCCTCGACAGTGAAGGGCACGATCTCTTCTTCCTCGACTCGGGGTGCCTTCGCGATCGTGGCCGGGTTCTGGCCGATGCGGCCGCGGCGAACTGCTTCGTTTAGAGCAACCCGAACGGTTCGGTGCGCCAAGTGGGCAGTAGCTGGCTTGAGTCCTTTTCCGGCTGGCTTCGGCGCAATCATCCGTCCATAGAGCTTTTCGAGGTGCTCGGGCTGCAGTTTGTCGAGTCGATGCGCGCCCACCCCTGGAATCAGGTGCTTGTAGACGGATGCTCGGTAACCGACCATCGTGGTCGCGCGGACGTTGGGCGCGGCGATGTTCTCCACCCAATGCGTCAGCCATTGTTCAACGGTTTCGACTCGTCCGGGCTTGCGTGCCTGTCCGGAGTCGCGCTCCTTCTCCAGCTTGCGGACGGCCTTGATGACCTCTGCTTCCGTCTTCCGCTCGACGTGCCGCCGATCCGGCTTGCCGTCGTCGCGGACCCCCATGGTCACGCGGCCGTGCCACTTTCCATCCTTGCCTTGGTAGATGCTGGAGGCGCCATTGGGCGCGCGAGTTCCCTCAGGGCGTTTGTTGCGTGCCATTCGATGACTCCAAAGATTAGGCGGCGTTCTTTTTGGCGAGCAGTTGTTCGGCATATGCCGTCAGGGCGTCGGAGGGGATACGCCGGAGACTGCCGATTCGAACGGATTCCAGTTCGCCTGAGCGGACCAGGGCATACGCAGTGGTGCGTCCGATGCCGAGCCGTTCCGCGGCTTCCTCGACCTTGAGCAGCACCCGGGGCGGCAACGGGCGCGGCGGCTGCTCTTCCTGAGGGCGTGCGGCCATCAGTGCGGCCAAGCGCGCGATCAGCGAGGCGATCTCGGTGGTCCTGTCGTCGGTCATCGTCCCTCCCCAGGGGGCTGCGTGGTTTCGTCCGCGACTGCCGCGACCTGCGCGACTGCGCTGGTCAGCGGGGTCGCGGTTGGCTCGTTGGCGCCGCGACCGTCCGCGACCTGGGTTGCGGAGGTCGCGGATGGTCCTGGTGGCGAGTGCGCCTCGGCGGTGCCGTCGACCTGCGGGGTTGCGGAGGTCGCGCTGGTCGCGGCTGGATCGAGGGGTGGAAGGTAGCGGCTCCAGGCGTCGGCCAGGCCGTTGTCGCCGTCGATGCGGTAGCCCTTGAGCGTCTTGCCGTTGACCTTGAGGTCTTTCGGGCGGACCAGGTAGCGGTCCAATTCCTTGGCCAGGCGGCGGCTGTCGAGCGGTTTGCCCTGCAGGTCGGTCCAGGGCGAGTCTTCGAGGGCGTGCAACTCGCGGATGAGTTCCGCGGTCACCATGCGGTCGGTCGCCTGGGCGGTGAAGATCTGGCGGATGTCGGCGAGTAGTCGCACGCCGGTTGAGACGGTTTGTGGTCCGGCTTCGAGGACGAAGTGGCTGCAAGCCTTGCGGGCTGTCTCGGGCCAGTGGTCGCCGGCCGCGTCGGCGATGGCGAGCAACGGCCGCCAGATCTCGGCTGCCCGGTCCCGCACGCCATCGGGTCGTTCGGGCCGGGCGCGAGCGACGTCGTCGGCGACGCGGGTGGTCCAGGTTTCGAGGTCGGCGCGGATGGGTTCGGCTTCCCGTTCCACGTCTTCCTCGATGAACTCCTCGACCACCTCGTCGTAGCGCCGTTTGCGCATGTGCATGGTGATGGCGCGGGTGGTGATGGTGTCGGGCATGCCTCCGGCGATCCCGGCCAGGGCGACCGGGGCGTAGACGGGGAAGCGGGTGACGTTCATGCTCTTGGCGTCGCCGACGCAGCGGGTGACGGTGGCGGTGCGCTTGTATCCAGCGTTGAGTAGGGCGCGCAGGTCCTCGTTGTTGCCGCCGGTTTTGGGGTTGAAGACCGCGTCGATTTCGTCGAAGAGCAGGGTCATCGGGCCGTTGATGAGCATGCGGAAGATCGCGGCCGGGGTGATGCTGATGGTCATCTCCGGTTTAGAGACCAGGAACTGGGCGACTTCCAGCACGCGTGTCTTGCCGCTGCCCGGTTCCGCGGAGTCGAGGATCAGGCGGGGCGTGACGTAGAGCCGGTCGGCGATGTGGGTGTGGGCGCACCACAGTGCCAGCGTCGGGGCGCAGTGTTCGTTGGGGAACGCGGAGAACCGCGACACGAACGACACCACCGCGTCCAGCACTTCGTGTCCTGGCTTAACGAACGCTCCGGGTGGCGGGCCGAGCCACGTCAGCGACTCTGCTGGAGCGATCTCGGGCAGGTCGGCACGTGCGCTGCGTCCGTGATCTTCCGGCTGCCGCACCTCGGCGCGATCGGCGAGCCAAGCAGCCTGGCAGTCCTCCGAGCAGAAGTCAGGGGACGGTGAATCGCCGCGCAGGCGCTGACAGTACCGGCAGGTCGGGGCTGTCGAGATCTCGTCGACTTCACCCATCAGGCAGCCACCTCCGGGCGCGGGACAACACAGTGCTGCTGACGTGCGGCTTCGTAGCGCGCCCACAGTTCGTCGAGGGCTTCGGTGTCATCGGCAAGAGCACGAAGGTCGTGACTCGGCGACTCGGTGACGGCCTGGAGGAGCCGCTGCGCGTACTCGGCAACTGCTCGCCTCCAAGCCACTTTCAGCACGGCGGCCTTGAGGTACAGCACATGTTGTTCGGGGGCGAGCGGCGCGACCTCGTAGACGTTGGCGATCCACAGCGCGATCTCGCGCAGCCTGCTGCAACGTGGCCGCGCCGCAAGTTCGTGCGCGTGCTCGAACAGCACGACCGGTGTCGGCGGCTGGGCGGCGGCTACGGCGCGGATGGCCAGATGGAGCACGAACGAGGCGGCCGGGTCGGCGAGGTCGCTCGGGCGCATGCCCGTCAGCGCGCGGCGGACCGGATCGATGGGCAGTTGCATGAGGCAGCCGAGGAACTGGTGTTCCGGGTTGAGCAGAGCGGAATCCATGGGATGCCTTTCAGTGGTTGTCGCGCCGGTTGTGCTGGCGGAAGTCGCGGCGGGCGCGGGCGAGGGCGTTGTAGGCGCGGCGGCCGCCGCGGAGAGTGCGGCCGGTGCCGTTGCAGCGGCGGCAGAGGCGGATGACGCGCAGGAACGGCGACCGGAAGTGGCCGAAGCCGCGGCAGGATCGGCACGGCTTGTACGGGTAGACCGCGCACGACCAGGCGTAACCAAGAGTGATGATGATCAGGACGAGGAACACCGGGACGGTCAGGCTGTCGAGGGGGTTCAACAGGGCCTCCTGGGCTGTTTTGGGCCGTGTTCGGCCCACGCCTCTAGGTGCTAGGGCGCTGGACAGGGAGGGTTTGGTGGTCTAGGGAGGGCTCTAGGTCTAGAGGTGGCTGGCTCTAGACCTAGAGCCCGGGAGGGAGCTACCCGTGCCTGCGGCTCTCGTCACTTTCCGTGAGAGCGTTGGCTATCCATTCCCGCTTCACGCCCATCCGGTTGGCGCCTTTGCCGGTCGCCGGATCGGTGCCCCACACCTGCTTGGTGGAGATCCCGTAGGGCTTGAGCGCGCCGGACAACTGGGTTGCCTTGGCGCTGCCGGTCGGCAGTTCGGCCCAGGGGCCGTAGATGGCCGGCCGGAGTTCGGCGAGCCGGTTGACGATGGTTTCCGACCAGGCCTTGTCCGCCTCACCGATCGCGGTGAGCACGTCGGCGAGCAGCGTGCTGCTGTCCTCTTCCTCGTCCGGCGCGAGGTCGAGCCCTGCGGCGTAGCCGGTCAGCCTGCCCGCGGTGATGCGAGCGGTGCGGGCGCGGGCCGCGAGTTTTTCGGCGTCGGGGCCGTCGATGTAGACGCTGCGCGTGATGCGCGGCTCGTCGCCCTCACCGGCCAGGTAGCCGATCCCCTTGTCGCGGAACGAAAGCGTGGTGGCCCGGATGCCGTTGCGGTAGGACGAGGTGCCCAGCACCATGTCGTTGGCCTGCTGGCCCGTGACCTTCAGGCAGAACCGCAACACCGCGTTGTCGGAGATCGCGGTCGGGATCGAGCGAGCGTCCGGCCGCTGCGTGGCCAGGATGGTCACGAACCCCAGTGCTGGGCCGCGCTTGACCAGGTCGGTGCAGATCTCCTCGATCTCCGCACCGTGTTCCGGGTGCTCGAACCACTTCTGACACTCGTCCACGCCGACGACGACGGGATGCAGCCCGAGCGACTTCTTGCTTGCCAGGTCCGGTGTGACCTTGTTCTCCGGGCACAGATCCTTCGGCAGATCCCGGATCACCTTCGCCCGCCGCCGCAACTCCGCCCTCAGGGCACGTAGATCGGCCGCGGCATAGGCGATGTCCTCGGCCTCGTCGCCTGCCCGGTACCGGTGGGAGATCGGCGCGAGCGGCGAGAGGTCGCCGGTTCCCTTGAGGTCGTAGCAGTGCAGCTCCGCCCGAGGGTCCATCCCGGCGATGAGCAGCAGTTCGCGCAGGGTGAAGGTCTTGCCCATGCGTGGAATCGCGCCGATGACCATGGAGACGAACATCAGGGTGATCTCGACCCAGCGGCCGCGCTGGTCGGTGCCGAAGGGCTGAGGCTTGAACAGGTCGACGCTGCCGGCCCTGCGTAGCGGCCACGTCGGCTGCCGCGACTTGGACATGTCCTGATCACCCACCCACAGGACCATCCGGCCGGGGTGGACCTCGGCGTTGCCTTCCGGCCACACGCACCCCAGCGGGCGGCCGAGGCCAGAGGCGAGCTTGGAGCGCCGCTCGACCACTTCGGCGACGGTCACGCCGGGCGGAAGGTCCACATCTGCGCGCCAGCCGGGGCCGTCGCGGGTGATCGGCGCGGTGAACCCGATGGCGTCGGAGTCCTTGGCCAGGGCCTGGTTGATCCCGGCGATGCCGAGCACGGACAACGCCCGCACCACGTGGTCACTCGTGAGCTTCTGCACCTGTCCGGAGACCACCGCACGAGAGACCACCGGATTGTCCTTGGTGGACCCGAGTTTGCCGAGCAGTCCCACAGCGATCGCGCCACACGCCCACACGACCCACTCCGGCAGCACATTCGGCAGCACGACGATCAGGACCAGGCCGAGCGTCATCATGAGCCCGAGCTGCAGCCACCTGACCCGCACACGCTGGTCCCGCTGCTGGGAGAGCTTCAGGTACAGCTCGGCCTTGTCGGCCGTTGCGGTTTCCGAGCGCGCCAGCCGGCCCTCGGCGTCGGTGACCCACCGGCCGGTGGCCACTGCGAGCAGCAGCAGTCCGCGCGGCGAGCGGACGGCCAGGCGCAGCGCGTAGAGCGGCGACCGGGCGAGGTGATAGCCCGCCTTGTGGGCGTAGTGCGTGGCCACCCACTGCGCTGCGCTCTTCGCCTCGGATGCGGAACGGAGGTAGCTGGGCAGGATCGGCATTCGCTTCTGCGTCCGTAGCCGCTCCAGCCAGGAGGAGCCATCGGTGGTCGGCTCGTCCACCGGGACGGCCTGGCTATTCTCCTCATCGACCAGCTCGGCGTCGATGACCGTGGGAAACGCGATCACCTTGCCGCCGGATTCGTCCGTGCTCATCAGTTGCTCACCTCCTCATCGGTGGCTTCGCGCAGCAAGTGGGCCAGAGCGGCGCCGCAGCCGAGCACGATCACCGGTAGGCAGGAAACCAGCATGGTGATCAGCCACGGAGCCCGAGTGTCCGCCGCGGCGGACATCAGGTGGTAGGCCACCTGGCCCGCCATACCCAGACCCAGCGAGCCGAACGCGGACCACTTCGCGAACTCGCGAGCCCGGTCCGAACGAGTCGAGCCCGACAGCCAGACCCGCAAGGCAAACGCCGCATAGGTCTCGACCCCGATCGGCAGCGTGATCGCGGAGTTGATCGACAGGCCGTCCCAGATCCCCGGGAGAAGCTGGATCGAGCCGAACCCGGTCAGCCGACCGAGTCCGACCCAGCCACCCCAGATGGCCACGAAGGCGGGCAGGGCCAGCAGCAACAACGGCCACGACTTCGTCGGTTGGCTCGTGCCCGAGTCTGCGACTTCGGTAACCTGCATCATCGGGCTTTCCTCGACCGCTTCCGGCTCGGTGGCTGGACTCGGTTCCGAATCGGTCTCAGCGGAAGCGTCGGGAACCGCGCGGAGCGACCGGATCAGGGGTTTCTCGTCATTCTCGGCGAGCGCTGCCAGGATGGCGCGCGCCTTGGGCGCACCCACCTTGAACTCAGCCATGATCCGGTTCCGGGACGGGACGGCACCCAGTTCCCTGATGCGTTCCCGGACCCGGGGCAGCAGGTCCGCCACGGACGCGGGATACGCGCTTCTGGGCATGTCGAGCCCTACCATGGGTGTTCTCCTGACTCGTTTTGTCCTGGTTGGGAGAGACCCGGTCCGGCGAGTGGTTCTTGGCGGTTCCGTGCGCCGGGCCGGGGCGAACTCAAGCGGCGATGTCTTCGCCGTCCGCGTCGCCGATCGGCGCCGGAACCGAGCTGATCGGCCGAAGGTGCTCCACGGGAGCGGCGAGCTGTTCGTCAGCAGGGAAGTACTCGGCCAACAGCGCGTCGATGTCCGATTCGTACAGCCCGTCCGGGGCATAGCTGTGTGCCGGGATCAGGTCGTCCATGTAGTCCTCCAAGAAGGTGGAAGGTCTCCCAGGGGCAGGAGCCGCAAGGGCGACGGTATGACCTCTGAGGTGTCACTGTCAACTCTGTCAACTCTGTCAGCATGACAACCAAAGTTATCTTTGAAACCCAAGAGATATCTATAAAGCTCTAAATAAGAGTCGCAGCGCCTAAGTGATCGGCTGGAGTCTTAACAGGGTTAGTTGTCTTGCTAGTCTTTGCATATGGCTTCCCTGGACCCGGACGACCCACGAGCGCCGTACCTGCAAGTGGCCAGCGGCCTGCGGGCCGCCATCCGGGCGGGGGAGTACAGCCCCGGTGCCCAATTGCCGAGCTACCAGGAACTCGCCGACTCCTGGGGCGTGGCGATCAACACCGCCAAGAGCGCGGTGACCCTGCTGCGGGACGAGGGCCTGGTGGTCACCCGCCACGGCAAGGGCTCGTTCGTCCGCACCCAGCCCGCCGAGGCCGAGCCCGCGAGCCGCGGCGACGATGACCGGCTCTGGCAGGCTATTGCCGAGATCCGCCGGCGCCTTGGCGAGATCGAACGTCGTCTGGGCCAGAACCAGAGCTAGCCGAACAGGGCGCGGAGGAAGGCCACCAGTCCGTCGATCACGTGCCCTAGGCCGCGCACCCAGTGGGCCGCGTCCGCCGGGTACTTGATCACCAGCGTCAGGACCGCGATCAAGACCAGCGTGCCGATGACCTTCGGCAGCAGTCCGCCTCCGGTGTTCATCACGGGGTAGGGGTTCTTCGCCATTTCCGTCTCCTTTCCTTGCGGCGACTGCGTTTGCTGATTCGGTGCTGTCGCTCATGCAGCAAGGAAACCGGCCGAGGGCGGGGGTGTATCC
>NZ_VJWX01000130.1 GCF_007713715.1 Amycolatopsis rhizosphaerae | reverse complement strand
CTGTGAGGGGACCCCTCACGGCGCCCAACACCGCGCGAGCGTGGGACACACGCGCCGGAGGGTGGGGCACAGACACACGAGCGTGGGACTCGCCGGGCAGCGCCGAGCGGACCGGACTTTGCCGGAGCCCCAGCAAACAGGGCCGTGAGGGGAACCCTCACGGCCCTGTTTGGTGGTCGTGGCCACTAAGCCGCTAAGCGGATTTCGTGCCTTCGGTGCCGTTCGCGGGGTTGAGCTCCTCGCTCAGCTGCCGCCAGGCGCTCTCGGCCGCCTTCTGCTCGGCTTCCTTCTTCGTGGTGCCGTCGCCGTGGCCCAGATCGCGGCCGCCGACGAGCACCGTGGCGCTGAACTCCTTGCGGTGGTCCGGACCGGTGTCCTCGACCTTGTACTCGGGCACACCGAGCCCGGCGGAAGCGGTGAGCTCCTGCAGGCTGGTCTTCCAGTCGAGCCCGGCGCCCCGCAGCGGCGCCTCCGCCAGCAGCCCGTCGAACAGCCGGTGCACCAGTCCGCGGCCCGCTTCAATGCCGTGCTGCAGGAACACCGCGCCGATGACGGCCTCGAGGCCGTCGGCCAGGATGCTGGCCTTGTCCCGGCCGCCGGTGAGCTCCTCACCCTTGCCCAGCAGCAGGTGGGCACCGAGCCCGCCGTCGCCGAGGCCGCGCGCGACCCCGGCCAGGGCGTGCATGTTCACCACGCTGGCCCGCAGCTTCGCGAGCTGGCCTTCCGGCAGCTCGGGGTGCGTGCGGTAGAGGTGATCGGTGACAACGAGCCCGAGCACGGCGTCGCCGAGGAACTCCAGCCGTTCGTTCGGCGGCAGGCCGCCGTTCTCGTAGGCGTAGGAGCGGTGTGTCAGGGCGAGGGTGAGCAGCTCGGCGTCGAGAGAGACGCCGAGCGCTTCGAGTAGTGGTGTTGGGTCGGTCGCCGGTCCCGGCTTCGACTTACCCCCCATCTCGGTCAACCTCAGGCGGGCTCTACGACCTGACGACCGCCGTACTGGCCACAGGTCGGGCAGGCCACGTGCTGCGGCTTCGGCTGCCGGCAGGCGCGGTTGGAACACGGCACCAGGACAACCGGGGCCGCTTTCCACGACGACCGGCGGGTGCGCGTGTTGGCTCGCGACATCTTCCGCTTCGGGACGGCCACGACTACATCTCCTCGTCAAGGTTCGCTCGCTACCGCGAGCCTGCTTACGTGCTTTCGGGCTGCTGCCCGTCAAGCTTCCCGGCCCGGGCCACTCGCCGGAGAATCATCGAAACGCTCGACCAGCGCGGCCCACCGAGGGTCTATGGTCTCATGCCCGTGTCCGGGCTCGAGATCGGCCCACTTCCCACCGCATTCCTGGCACAGTCCGGCGCAGTCTTCGTCGCACAGCGGCACCTGCGGAAGCGCGAGGACCAGTGCGTCGCGGACCACGGGCTCCAGATCGATGCGGTCGTCCACCAGGCGCGCGATTTCGTCCTCGTCCGTGGTCGCCTCGGTGGCCGAATCGGGGTACGCGAACAGCTCGGTGAGCTCGATCTCCACCTGGCCCTCGATCGGGTCAAGGCACCGCGAGCACTGCCCGGCGGTCGGCGCGACGGCCGTGCCGCTGACCAGCACGCCCTCCACGACCGACTCCAGCAGCAGGTCGAGCTCGATCTCCGCGCCCGAGGGCACGACGATGACGTCCGGCACACCGAGCTCGGTGGTCACCGGGACCTTCCGGTGCACGGTGCGGCTCAGGCCCGCGCGGCGCCCCAGTTCGCGGGTGTCGATCACCCAGGGATTGCGGGTGTCGAGGGGAATCTTGTCTTCAGCCATGGCCTTACCAGCCTAGCCCAGGCGCGCGCGCCCATGCCGCCGGAGCGGCGACCGGTCAGGCCTGGAAGTCGTAGAGCTTGCTGCGGCCGCCGAGACCGGGCTGGGGGCGCAGGTGGTTGCGGCCCGTGTCCACCGTCCGCAGCGTGGTGGCCAGCAGTTCGGAGAACTCCGCGAGCTTGCCGTCGACATAGGCGTCGCATTCGGCGCGCTGCCGGTCGGCCTCGATGTGGGCCTCGTCGACGATGCGCGCCGACTCCGCGTGGGCCGCCTGCACGACCTCCGTCTGCGAAACGAGGCGAGCCTGCTCGTGCCGCCCGTCCTCGATCGCCCGCTCGTAGGCCTCGCGCCCGGCCTGGATCATCCGTTCGGATTCGGCACGGGAGCGCTCGACGAGGTTCTGGTACTCGGCCTGGCCCGCGGCGATCATGCGTTCGGCCTCGTCGTGCGCGTCGCCGAGGATCTTCTCGGCCCGGGCCTGTGCGTCGGCCAGCAGCCGGCGGGCCTCCTCGTTGGCCTCGGCCAGCGTGCGCTCGGCCTCGGCGTTGGCACTGTCGACGGTGTCTTCGGCCTCGACGCGGGCCTTGTGGATCAGCTCGTCACGCTTGTCGAGCACGTCCTGCGCGTCGTCGACCTCCTGCGGCAAGGCGTCCCGCACGTCGTCGAGCAGCTCGAGCATGTCCCCGCGGGGTACGACGCAGCTCGACGTCATCGGCACTCCGCGTGCCTCTTCCACGATCGTGACGAGCTCGTCGAGAGCCTCGAACACCCGGTACACGGCAACTCCCTCGCCTGGCCCTGCCCCATGCGGGCTCCAGTCTGCCGCTTCCCGGCGCAAAGGCCACGGAACCTGCCCCCGGGCGTGTCAGCCGCGAAGCGGGTGGGTGAGGGCCTTCCGGGAAGGGGTCAGGCGTCGCGGTGCGCGAGTTTCGCGGTGAGCCGCTCGAAGACCGCGCCCGGCACCAGGTTCTTCACGTCGCCGCCGTAGGTGGCGATCTCCTTGACCAGCGAGCTCGACACGAAGCCGTAGACCGGGTTGTTCGACATCAGCAGGGTCTCCACCCCGGACAGCTCCCGGTTCATCTGCGCCATCTGCAACTCGTAGTCGAAGTCGCTGACCGAGCGCAGGCCCTTGGCGATGGCCGCGATGCCGTGTTCGCGGCAGTAGTCGACCAGCAGCCCGTGCCAGGAGTCCACCCGGACGTTGGGCAGGTCGCCGGTGACCTCCCGCAGCATCTCGAGGCGCTCTTCGATGGTGAACAGGCCCTGCTTGTTCTTGTTGATCATCACGGCCACGACGACTTCGTCGAAGAGCTTGGAAGCCCGCTCGATGATGTCCAGATGACCATTGGTCGCCGGGTCGTAGGAGCCGGGACACACCGCACGCCGCATGGCGCGGACGTTACCCTGCCCTCACCCGGCGCGGCCCGGCGAAGTGACGTACTCGGCCCAGTACAACGCCGTGTCGCCGTGCCGCATCACGCGGAACGGCTCGAAACCGGCAGGCCAGTCCGGTTCCCCGTCCCGCGCGGCCCGTTCGATGATCACCAGCCCGTCCGGCGCGACCCAGCCGCCCGCGGCCAGCGCGGTCAACATCACACCGAGGCGGGCGCCGTCCACCGCGTAGGGCGGATCGGCCAGCACCAGGTCGAACGGCCGTTCCGGGGCCTGCGCCAGCGCGCTGTCCACGGACGTGGCGAGCACCACGCCGCCCAGGGCGAGTTCCGCCACATTGCCCCGCAGCACCTGCACGGCGCGGCGGTCCGATTCGACGAACACCGCCTCGGCCGCACCGCGGGACAACGCCTCCAAGCCCAGTGCGCCGGACCCGGCGTAGAGGTCCAGCACGCGGGAACCCCGCAGCTCACCGGCCGCTTCCAGCGCGTTGAACAGCGCTTCGCGCACGCGTTCGGAAGTGGGCCTGGTGCCCTGCGGCGGCACCTTCAGCCGCCTGCCACCGGCGGCGCCCGCGACGATCCTGGTCACGCGGTCCATCCTCTCAGCACCGTGTTTTCCGCCGGGACCTGGTGAAGCGATTCGCGGGCGCGCGTAAAGTCGTTCTTCCTGTTGCCGGCGACCAAGCTGTAGGAGCGGTGCGTGTCGGAACCTCGGGTCAGACGGGCCGAGATCGCCATCGAGCAGAGCCACGTCGACCGCGTCTACACCCGTCTCGCCGAGTTGCGGTCCCAGGCGGAAGCGATGCGCGCCAAGGGCTACGAGATCGGGCACGGCGCCCAGCGTGAAGCCGTGTTCGAGCAGGCGTCGATGCTCTTCGAACGCGACATGATGGTCTTCCACGCCAACCAGACCCTCCAGACGCTGGACGCCGAGTACGAGGGCCTGGTCTTCGGCAGGCTGGACCACACCAGCAGCGAAAAGATCTACGTGGGCAGGCTGGGCATCCGGGACGCGGAGTTCGACAACCTGGTCACCGACTGGCGCGCCCCCGCGGCCGCCGCCTTCTACCAGGCCACCGCCGAGGAGCCGATGGAGGTGGTGCGCCGCCGCGTCATCCGCTGCTCCGGGCAGACCGTGCTCGACGTCGACGACGACGTGCTGATCGCCGACGCCGTCCCCGAGGACATGCAGATCGTCGGCGAGGGCGCGCTGATGGCCGCGCTGGGCCGGTCCCGCGGCGAGAAGATGCGCGACATCGTGGCCACCATCCAGCGCGAGCAGGACGAGGTCATCCGCGCGCCCTGGCGCGGGGTCACCGAGATCACCGGCGGGCCGGGCACCGGCAAGACCGCGGTGGCCCTGCACCGGGCCGCCTACCTGCTCTACCGGTACCGCCGCCAGCTCGGCGGCGCCGGGGTGTTCGTGCTCGGCCCGTCCGGGGTGTTCACCAGCTACATCTCGCGCGTGCTGCCCTCGATGGGCGAGACGAACGTGGAACTCCGCGCGCTCGGCGAGGTGCTCGACGGCATCGCCGCCACCCGGCAGGACCCGGCCCCGCTGGCGGCGATCAAGGGGTCGCTGCGGATGCGCAAGGTGCTGGGCAAGGCCCTGCGCGACACGCCGCCGGGGGCGCCCGACGAGATGCGCATCGTCTACAAGGGCGAGGTCCTGAAGCTGGGCCGCAAGGAGCTGGACAAGGTGCGCCGCAAGGTGCACGGCCACGGCGGGCCGCCGAACCGCTCCCGGGTGCGGGCGGCGGAAACGCTTCTGGAAGCGCTGGCCGACCGCGCGGAGGAAAACGCGCGCACCGACGGCCGGACGATCGACCGCGCCGAACTGATCATCGAACTCGGCGAGCGGATCGACTTCCACCGCTTCCTTGTGGTGTGGTGGCCGGTGCTCTACCCGGCGGAAATCCTGCGCTGGCTCGGCGATCCGGCCCGGCTCACCCGGGCCGCCAGGGGCGTGCTGTCCCGCGACGAGGTGGACCTGCTGGCCGCGTCGCTCGCCGGGCGCGACCGGGACTGGTCGGTCGCCGACGTGGCCCTGCTCGACGAGCTGCGCGTGCTCGTCGGCCCGCCGCCGAAGCGGCGCCGCCGCCCCCAGCAGATCGAACTCGACGCCGCACCGCCCGCGCGGGGCTCGGACGGGCACGGCACGCACCGCCCGGAGCACTACGACGAGTACTCGCACATCGTGGTCGACGAGTCGCAGGACCTTTCCCCCATGCAGTGGCGCATGATCGGGCGTCGCGGCAAGTACGCGAGCTGGACCGTCGTCGGCGACCCGGTGCAGAGTTCGTGGCCCGACCCGGCGGAGGCGGCACAGGCCCGCGACCAGGCCTTCGGGGCCCGCACTCCCCGGCGCCGCTACACGCTGCGCACCAACTACCGGAACTCGGCGGAGATCTTCGATCTCGCCGCGCGCGTGGTCGCCGGGCACGCGGAGGACGGAGAGTTGCCAAAGGCGGTCCGGACCACCGGGCTCGAGCCCGAGGTGCGCGTGGTGGAGCGGACCGGGGTGGAAAGCTCGGTGCAGACCGCGGCCAAGGAACTGCTCGACGCGGTCGAGGGCACCGTCGGGGTGATCTGCGCGATGGACCGGGTGCCCGAGGTGCGGGGCTGGCTGGCGGCGCAGGCCGACGAGCGGCTCAAGATCGTCGGCAGCCTCGACTCGAAGGGCCTGGAGTACGACGCGGTGGTCCTCGTCGAGCCGACCGAGCTGATCACCGAGTCCACCACCGGCCGTCGTGTGCTCTACGTCGCGCTGACCCGTGCCACGCAGCAGCTCACCGTGGTCGCCTCGGACCGCGACTGGCTCTGAGCGGTATTTCGACGTGGTTCGCGCCCCTTCCCGGCCGCGGCCGGGAAGGTTGCCGGGGGCGGGGGCGTTGCCCGAAGGGTGAGCTCCCTGACCGATGTCAAGCTGTCCGTACTCGACCTGTCGCCGATCCCGGCCGACGGAGACGCGGGTACCGCGCTGCGCAACACCCTCGACCTCGCCCGCCAGACCGAACGCCTTGGCTACCACCGGTACTGGCTGGCCGAACACCACAACATGCCCGGGATCGCCAGTTCGGCGACGGCGGTGCTGATCGGGCACGTGGCTTCGGCGACGGAACGGATCAGGGTGGGTTCCGGCGGGATCATGCTGCCCAACCATTCCCCGCTGATCGTGGCCGAGCAGTTCGGCATGCTGGAGGCGTTCCACCCGGGCCGCATCGACCTCGGCATCGGCCGCGCGCCGGGCACCGACCAGCGCACCGCGCTGGCGGTGCGGGGTTCGATGGCCGCGCTGGGCGCGGAGGATTTCCCGCAGCAGCTCGGCGAGCTGATGGCCTACTTCGAACCGGACGAACACCGCGCGGTCAACGCCTTCCCGGCGGTGGGCCACAAGCCGCCGTTCTGGCTGCTGGGGTCCAGCGGGTTCAGTGCGCAGCTGGCCGGTGCGCTCGGCCTGCCCTTCGCCTTCGCGCACCACTTCAGCGCGCAGAACACGTTGCCCGCGGTGCGGTTGTACCGCGAGTCGTTCCGGCCTTCGGAGACCCTGGAGAAGCCGTACCTGATGCTCGGGGCGGCGGTGATCTGCGCCGAGACGGACGAGCGGGCCGAATGGCTGGCCGGACCGAGCGGCCTGACCTTCCTGAGCCTGCGGCGCGGCAGGCCGATCCCGCTGCCCACGCCGGAAGAGGCGGCCGAGTACCCCTACACCGATCTCGACCGGCAGTTCCTCCAGGAACGCTTCGGCAGCAACATCATCGGCTCGCCGGAGACCGTGCGTAAGGGGCTGGAGAAGCTGGTGTCCGACACCGGTGCCGACGAACTCGTCATCACCACGATGGTGCACGGCCACGCCGACCGCGTCCGCTCCTACGAACTCGTCGCCGACCTGCTGCACTGACCGCCGGCGCTACCCCCTGTCGGAGACAGCCGTGAAGGGTCCCTTCACAGTCGATACGCCTGTGAAGGGACCCTTCACGGCACCTCCGGGTCAGGACAGCAGGGCGGTGCGGGTGCGGGGCATGCCGGAAGCGCCCTGGGCGCCCGGTTTGACCGCGAGCACCTGGTTGATACCGATGGAGCCGCGCTCGAAGGTCAGCGCGCAGGCGGCCATGTAGAGCCGCCAGACCCGCGCGCGGCCTTCGCTGGTGAGGCGCACCGCCTCCGCCCAGGAGGCTTCGAGGTTGGCCACCCACGCGCGCAGCGTGAGCGCGTAGTGCTCGCGCAGGGATTCCACGTCCCGCACCTCGAATCCGCTCTCCTCGATGGCGCCGACCATCACCGTGAGCGGTTCGAGCTCCCCGTCGGGGAAGACGTAGCGGTTGATGAACGAGGTGCGGCCCAGGTTGCCCGGAATCCCCGCCTTGCGCGAGATCGCGTGGTTGAGCAGCCTGCCCTCGGGGCGCAGCAACGCATACAGCGCGCTCGCGTAGGTGGGCAGCATGGCTTCCCCGACGTGCTCGGCCATGCCGATGCTGGCGATCGCGTCGTAGGGCCCGTCCCGGACTTCGCGGTAGTCCTGTACGCGGATCTCGACCCGGTCGGACAGGCCCTCCTCGGCGACCCGTTTGCGCGCGAACTCCGCCTGCGACTGGGAAAGCGTGATTCCGACGGCGCGGACGCCGTACTCGCGGGCGGCGTGGATGACGAAGGCGCCCCAGCCGCAGCCGACGTCGAGCACGCGCATCCCCTCCCGCAGCCCGAGCTTGCGGGCGACCAGGTCGACCTTCGCGGTCTGCGCGTCCTCCAGGGTTTTCGCCCCGTCATCCCACACCGCACACGAATACGTCATGGACGGCCCGAGCACGAGGCGGTAGAAGTCGTTGCCGACGTCGTAGTGGTGGCTGATCGCCCGCGCGTCACGGCCGCGGGAATGCCGACGGCCCCCGAGCCGGATCTCCTCGGCGGGCGGCCTCGGTGGCAGGCCGAGCACCCCCAGTCGCAGGCCCGCCCGGAGCATCTCCCGTTTGGTGGTGGCGTCCACCTTCCACGGCCCCGAGCGGTCCCCGATGATCCGTTCGAGATGCGACAGGCTTTCGAAGAAATCGGTTTCGACGTCGAGGTCGCCGGAGACGTAGGCCCGGGCGAGCCCCAGTTCGCTGGGCGCCCACAGCAGACGGCGCAGCGCGCGCCGCCGTCGCAGGACGAGCCGGACCGGAGCGTCCGGCGGGCCGGCCTCGCTGCCGTCCCAGCACCGGATCATGAGCGGAATCTCGCTGCCCAGCACCGCACGCACCAGGGCGTGCACGGCACCCGCAGCGTTGCGCGAGGTGTCCACGCACTTCATTCAAGCACTCATGCGGGTTTTACGCCGGGCCGTGTAAAGGGATTCGCCCGAAGTGCCGCATAAGCACCGGTGATCTCCGACGCATTCCCCCACCCGGGTCAACGGCCGGAAAAAAGGGGAGGGCCCGGGCGCGGCACGCGCACCCGGGCCCTCCGGCATCGCCGTGGCGGCTGGTTACTCCAGCACGAGCAGCAGGTCCCCGCCTTCGACCTGCTGGACGGCGTTGATGGCCAGCCTGCCGACCCTGCCCGCGGACGGCGCGGTGATGGCGGCCTCCATCTTCATCGCCTCGATGGTGGCCACCGTGGCACCGGCCTCCACCGCGTCGCCCTCGGCCACCGACAGCGTCACCACTCCGGCGAACGGGGCGGCGACGTGCTTCGGGTTGGTCTTGTCGGCCTTCTCGGCGGTGGGCAGGTCGGAGGCCACCGAGCGGTCCCGCACCTGGATCGGCCGCAACTGGCCGTTCAGCGTCGCCATCACGGTGCGCATGCCGCGTTCGTCCGCCTCACCGATCGCTTCGAGCTCGATGAGCAGGCGCACACCGGGCTCCAGGTCGACCGAGTACTCCTCCCCGGGGCGCAGCCCGTAGAAGAAGTCCTTGCTCGGCAGCACGCTGGTGTCCCCGAAGGCTTCGCGGTGCGTCCGGAACTCCTTCGTGGGCCCGGGGAACAGCAGGCGGTTCAGCGTGGCGCGCCGATCGCCCGCCAGTGCCTCGCGGTCCTCTGTGGACAGCTCGGCCACCGGCTTCGGCGCGGCACGGCCCTGCAGCGCCCTGGTGCGGAACGGCTCCGGCCAGCCCCCCGGCGGGTCGCCCAGCTCGCCGCGCAGGAAGCCGATCACCGAGTCGGGGATGTCGAACTTGTTGGGCTCCTCCTCGAACCGCTCCGGGGAAACCCCGGCCCCGACCAGATGCAGCGCGAGGTCACCGACCACTTTGGACGAAGGGGTGACCTTGACCAGGTGGCCGAGGATGCGGTCGGCCGCGGCGTACATCGCCTCGATGTCCTCGAACCGGTCGCCCAGCCCCAGCGCCCGCGCCTGCGTGCGCAGGTTCGACAGCTGGCCGCCCGGGATCTCGTGGTCGTACACGCGCCCGGTGGGCGAGGCCAGTCCCGCCTCGAACGGCGCGTAGATCTTGCGCACGATCTCCCAGTACGGCTCGAGGTCCCCGATCGCCCGCAGGCTCAGCCCGGTCGGCCGCTCCGAATGGTCGGTGGCCGCCACGATCGCCGATAGCGAGGGCTGCGAGGTGGTGCCCGCCATCGAGGCCACCGCACCGTCCACCGCGTCCGCGCCCGCGTTGATGGCCGCCAGGTAGGTGGCCAGCTGACCGCCCGCGGTGTCGTGCGTGTGGATGTGCACCGGCAGGTCGAACTCCTTGCGCAGCGCGGTGACCAGCTTCGCCGCGGCCGGAGCCCGCAGCAGGCCCGCCATGTCCTTGATGGCCAGCACGTGGGCGCCCGCGCCCACGATCTGTTCGGCCAGCTTGAGGTAGTAGTCCACTGTGTACAGCTTCTCGCCCGGGTCGGACAGGTCCGAGGTGTAGCACAGCGCCACCTCGGCGACCGCCGTCCCGGTTTCGCGCACCGCGTCGATCGCCGGGCGCATCTGCTCGACGTCGTTGAGCGCGTCGAAGATCCGGAAGATGTCGATCCCGGTCTTCGTGGCCTCCTCGACGAAGGCGCTGGTCACCTCGGTCGGATAAGGCGTGTAGCCCACGGTGTTCCGGCCGCGCAGCAGCATCTGCAGGCAGATGTTCGGCACCGCCTCACGCAGCCGCGCCAGCCGCTCCCACGGATCCTCGGCGAGGAACCGCAGCGCCACGTCGTAGGTCGCGCCGCCCCAGCACTCCAGCGACAGCAGTTGTGGCGCGGTGTGCGCCACGACCGGCGCGACGGCCAGCAGGTCCTTCGTGCGCACGCGGGTCGCCAGCAGGGACTGGTGCGCGTCGCGGAAGGTGGTGTCGGTGACGCCCACGGTCGCCGATTCCCGGATCCAGCGGGCGAAACCCTCCGGCCCGAGTTCGGCCAGCTTCTGCTTCGAACCGGCGGGCGGGGCGCCCTGCGGGATCTTCGGCAGCTTGCTCGCCGGGTCGATCAGGTGCGGACGCTCGCCGTGGGGCCGGTTCACCGTCACGTCGGCCAGGTAGGTCAGCAGGCGGGTGCCCCGGTCGGCGGAGTGCCGCGCGGTGAGCAGGTGCGGACGCTGTTCGATGAACGAGGTGGTCACGCGGCCGGCCTGGAAGTCCGGATCGTCGAGCACCGCCTGCAGGAACGGGATGTTCGTGGCCACGCCGCGAATGCGGAACTCGGCGACGGCACGGCGCGCGCGGCGGATCGCGGTGGCGAAGTCACGGCCCCGGCAGGTCAGCTTCACCAGCATCGAGTCGAAGTGCGCGCTGATCTCGGTCCCGGCGAAGGCGGTGCCGCCGTCGAGCCGGATGCCCGAACCGCCGGGCGAGCGGTAGGCGCTGATCATCCCGGTGTCCGGGCGGAACCCGTTCGCCGGGTCCTCGGTGGTGATGCGGCACTGCAGCGCCGCGCCCCGCAGGTAGATCTTGTCCTGCGACAGTCCGAGATCGGCCAGCGTCTCCCCGGAGGCGATGCGCATCTGCGCCTGCACCAGATCGACGTCGGTGACCTCCTCGGTCACCGTGTGCTCGACCTGGATGCGCGGGTTCATTTCGATGAAGACGTGGTTGCCTTCGCGGTCGAGCAGGAATTCGACGGTACCCGCGTTGCGGTACCCGATCCTGCGCGCGAACGCGACCGCGTCGTCGCAGATCCTCTGGCGCAGCGCCGGATCGAGGTTGGGCGCCGGGGCCAGCTCGATCACCTTCTGGTGCCGCCGCTGCACCGAGCAGTCGCGTTCGAAGAGGTGGATGACGTTCCCCTCGCCGTCCGCCAGGATCTGCACCTCGATGTGCCGCGGATCGATGACCGCCTTCTCCAGGAACACCGTCGGGTCGCCGAAGGCCGATTCGGCCTCGCGCGCGGCGGCTTCGATGGACTCCCGCAGGTTCGCCGGGTTGTCCACCCGGCGCATGCCGCGCCCGCCACCGCCCGCCACCGCCTTGACGAAGACCGGGAAGCCGATCTCCTCCGCCGCGTCGACCAGTTCGTCCACATCGGCCGAAGGCCGCGACGAACCCAGCACCGGCACGCCGGCCTCGCGGGCCGCCGCCACCGCGCGGGCCTTGTTCCCGGTCAGCTCCAGGATTTCCGCACTCGGGCCGATGAAGGTGATGCCTGCCTCGGCGCAGGCGCGGGCCAGATCGGGATTCTCGCTCAGGAATCCGTAGCCCGGGTACACCGCGTCGGCCCCGGCCTTGCGCGCGGCGCCCACGATCTCCTCCACGGACAGGTAGGCCCGCACGGGATGACCGGGTTCGCCGATCTCGTAGGCCTCGTCGGCCTTCAGCCGGTGCAAGGAGTTGCGATCCTCGTAGGGGAACACCGCCACCGTTCCCGCGCCCAGCTCATAGCCGGCGCGGAAGGCGCGGATGGCGATCTCACCACGGTTGGCGACGAGTACCTTCCGGAACATGCCCGGTCCTTCCTCGGATGTCGGATCGGTTGGAGGCGTGACGTTACCTTGCTGATCCCGCGAAGCGGGCGTTTTGTCCCATTCCCTGGGACATCATGACCGGGATCACTCCGGCGCGATCCCGATCGAGGGCACCACCATTCCAGCACGGCGACGGCCCGTAGGGCGAGCCGGACGAGGACGAATCCACAGGCAGGAGGCGGAAAACAGCGGAAAGCGGCCCCCTCGCGCACACCGGGAGCGCACTCACCGCAGCGGGACGGATACAAAGCGTGGGCGGGCCCGATCCGGCCATGGCGTGTCAGGACTTGTCGAGGTACTCCGCGCGCTCGTCGTCGATCACCGCGGACACCATGCCCGCCAGCCCCGCGTGCCCGGCCAGCCCCGGGTCGCCCGCGACGATCTCCTGCGCCCGCGCCCGGGCCTCGGCGATCAGTTCCTCGTCCCGCAGCAGGGAAAGGAGCTTGAGGCCCGACCGCTTGCCCGACTGGGCCGAGCCGAGGATGTCGCCCTCCCGCCGCAGCTCCAGATCCAGCCGTGACAGCTCGAAACCGTCCGTCGTGGACTCCACCGCGGCCAGGCGTTCCCGTGTGGAAGTGCCGTCGAACGCCTCGGTCACCAGCAGGCACAGCCCCGGCACGGAACCGCGGCCGACCCGCCCGCGCAACTGGTGGAGCTGGCTGACGCCGAACCGGTCCGCGTCCATGATCACCATGGCGGTCGCGTTCGGCACGTTCACGCCGACCTCGATCACCGTCGTGGCCAGCAGCACGTCGAGCTTTCCGGCGGCGAAGGCCCGCATGATCTCGTCCTTCTCGTCGGCGGGAAGGCGGCCGTGCAGGATCCCGAGCCGCAACCCGGCCAACGGCCCCGCCTCCAGCTCGGCCGCCACGTCGAGCACCGCCAGCGGGGGCCGCTTGTCGCCCCCGTTGCCGTTGGACGGCGGCTCGTCCCCGATGCGCGGGCACACCACGTAGGCCTGGTGCCCCTTGGCGACCTCCTCGGCGACGCGCTGCCACACCCGGTTCAGCCAGCTCGGCTTCTCCGTCACCGGCACCACGGTGGTGGAGATCGGCGAGCGGCCCGCGGGCATCTCCCGCAGCGACGAGGTCTCCAGGTCGCCGTAGACCGTCATCGCGACCGTACGGGGAATCGGCGTGGCCGTCATGACCAGCACGTGCGGGCTGGTCTCGTTCGCGCCGCGCGACCGTAGCGCGTCCCGCTGCTCCACCCCGAACCGGTGCTGCTCGTCCACCACGACGAAGCCCAGATCCGCGAAGGACACCGAGTCCTGGATGAGCGCGTGCGTGCCCACCACGATGCCCGCCGCGCCGGAAGCCGCGTCCAGCAGGGCCTGTTTGCGCTCCTTCGCCGTCATCGACCCGGTCAGCAGCGTGATCCCGGTGGCCTGCTCCGCCGCCCCGAGCTCCCCGGCCCGGCCCAGCTCGCCGAGCATTTCGCGCAGCGACCGGGCGTGCTGCGCGGCCAGCACCTCGGTCGGCGCGAGCAGGGCCGCCTGCCTGCCCGCGTCCACGACCTGCAGCATCGCCCGCAGGGCCACCACCGTCTTGCCGCTGCCGACCTCGCCCTGCAGCAACCGGTTCATCGGGTGCACGCCGGAAAGGTCCTCGGCGATGTGCTCGCCGACCTCGCGCTGCCCCTCGGTGAGGGTGAACGGCAGCCTGCCGTCGAAGGACTCGAGGAGCCCACCGGGTTTACGGGGGCAGGCGGGCGCCGGCCGCGACACCGCCGAATGCCGGCGTTGCGCGAAGATCAGCTGGAGGGCCAGCGCCTCGTCCCACTTGAGACGCTCGCGCGCCGCCTCCAGCGCGGCCCAGTCCTGCGGGCGGTGGATGCCGTGCAGCGCGTCGAACAGGTCCACCAGGCCGTAGCGCGCCAGCAGCGCCGCGGGCACCGGGTCCTCTTCACGCTCCAAAGTGTCCAGCACCTGCCGGACGCAGCGGGCGATCGACCACGACGGCATCCCCGCCGCGGCCGGGTAGACCGGGATGAGCGCGCCGAGGAATTCGTCCATTGTGGACGCGCCCTGCTCGTCCTCGAACATCTGGTACTCGGGGTTGGCCAGCTGCAGCTCGTTGCGGAAGGCGGTGACCTTCCCGGCGAACAGCCCCGTCTTGCCCACCCTGAGCTGCCGCTCGTGCTGGTGCACCTTGCCGAAGAAGGCGCACTGGAGCCGGCGCTGCCCGTCGGTGATGACCAACTCCAGTAGCCAGCCCGGCTTGTTCCGCATCTGGCGCTTGGTGGCCTTTTCGATGCGAGCCAGCACCGTGGCGTGCTCACCGATCTCCAGCCCGGCGATGTCGGTCAGCTCACCGCGCTCGGCGTAGCGGCGCGGGTAATGCCGGAGCAGGTCGCCGACCGTGTGGAGGTCCAGCGCCCCGGCCAGCGCCGTCGCCGTCTTGCGGCCGAGCAGCGATGTCAGCTTGTCGCCCAGCACAGTCATCGGTTCACACTGCCCCTGTTCCGCCTCATTCCACGCCGATCAGCAGCACGGCCTCGGCCTGGCCACCCGGGTAGCTCACGAACTCGATCTCCGGGCGCGCCTCGCGCAACTCCTCGGCCAGGCGCCGCGCCACCCCTTCCGGGGCACTCGCCCCCGTCAGCACGGTGACCAGCTCGCCCCCGGCGGCCAGCATCCGGTCCAGCACGGCCATGCCGGTGGCCACCAGATCCCGCTTCGCGGCCGGTTCGACGAGCACCACCTCGCCGTCCACGAAGCCGATCAGGTCACCCGGGTGGGCACGCCCCACCCAGGTTATCGACTCCTCCTCGGCGAGGACGAGCTCGCCGCGCCGGGTCGCCGCGGCCGCTTCCGCCATCGCCACCACGTCGTCGTTGGCACGCCGTGCGGGATCGTGCACGGCGAGCGCGGCCAGCACCTGCACCGGGGAGGCGCACGGGATCACCACCACCTCGCGGTCGCCGATCATCGGATGGCCCGCGGTGGCGTCCGCGGCCGCGGTCAGCCTCGGGTCGGCGGGCAGGATCGTGACGTGGCCGACCGCGCGCTCGGTGATCAGGCCGAGCATCTCCTCCACGCTGGGCTCCCCACCGCCGGGCACGGAGAGCACCGCCACTCCCTCCCCGCGCAGCAGTTCGGCC